>NZ_JBEXIJ010000010.1:0-198677 GCF_040608495.1 Micromonospora sp. NPDC005174
GGCACGCCAAGGCGATCGGCGCGTGGGGCGCCGGCGTCACCGTGCTGGAGCAGGCCGGGGTTCCACCTCGGCGGACATCAGCGCTCACCGCCCTGGCGTTCCGCCTTGCAGTCGTCGCACATCGGGCCAGTCGCCTGCGCCGACTCGCAGCGGCCGGCCAGCCGGAGGACACGTCGATCCGGTCGACGCGAGCGCCGGGTCAGCTCCAGTCGTTGTCGACGTGGTTGTCGCGCCAGCGTCCGCCCACCGGCGGGGTGTCCAGGCGCATCCCGTCCTCGGCGTTGCCGGCGAGGTCGTTGTCCTCGACGCGGCAGTCCACGCAGCTGCCCCGCTCGGTGATCCACAGTCCGTGGGTCTGGGTGCTGGCTTCGTGGTTGTCCCAGATCCGGTTGCCGCGGATGGTGGCCGAGTCGAACGCCGCGTCGATGGTGATGCCGGCCCGCCGCTGGGGCGCGGCGTCCAGCTGGTACCCGCAGCCCGGGGGCGGTACGTCCCCACTCCAGGCGCTGATGCCGTCGGGCCGGACCGGTGCCAGGAGGAGTTCGTCGCCGGTGTTCGCGGCGACCATGGCCACGGCCCGTCCCACCCGCAGGACCTTGCCCCGGTGCCCGTCGTGCGGCCAGTTCGCCGACCGGTCCACCACCGACCGTTCGGCGTAGCGGACGGTCTCGCCGCTACCGCTGGCGGCCTGCGCGTACTGTCGGCCATTGTTGCGGATCCGGTTGTTGAGCAGGACCGCGTCGGTCATCTGGTGGTCGATCCGAATGGCGTCCAGCCCGTTGCCCCAGAGCTCGTTGCTCTCGATCACCACGTCGCGTACCGGGCCCTGGTAACCCCGCCCGAGGTCGTGGCCGTGGTAGCCGTGCTGACCGTTGCCGCTGATCCGGTTGCCCCGGATCGTGTACGGACCGGGGGTGTTGCCGACGCTGACGCCGTCACCGATGTTGCCGTCGATGACGCAGTCGGTGAGCAGCCCACCCCGCCCGGCCACCGCCGCGGTGCCCTGGGCGGAGATGTCGAAGCCGGCCTCCAGGTTGCCGGTCATCGTGCAGGCGGACACGATGAGACCGTCGGCGCCCCAGTCGGAGATGCCGAACCGGTTGCCCTGGCTGTGGCAGCCGATGATGCGGTAGCCGCGCGGCGGCGGCCAGTAGTCCTTCTGCAGTTCGAGGAAGATGCCGTTGGTGCCGTTGGCGAGGGTGGTGCAGTTCGCGATGGTCAAGCGCTCCACCGTGCCCCAACCGCCGATGCCCACGCCGATGCCGGCGCCGCCGATCTGCTCGCCGTTGTCCAGCCGACCGCAGCCGACGACCACCACGCCGTCGATCAGGGAGTCCTGGAGGAAGTCGCAGCCCAGCCCGGTGGCCGCGGTGTGGTGGATGTAGAGGTTGCGGAACACGCCGCGTACGACGTACTGCAGGCCGAGGCCCTTGGCGAGGTAGCTGTACTCGGCCATCGCGACGCCGGAGCCGTCGATCTGGAAGTCGGCGAAGGTGCAGTCGGCGATGTGGCGTTCCCGGTCGGCGCCGTGCTGCACGGTGGTCCAGAAGGCCAGCGGGGTCGGGTCGGCCCGGTTGCCCTCGTTGCTGAGCATGAACCGGGTCGCCGCCGGGCCGGCGCCGACAAGCGAGACGCCGCTGCGCCACACCGTGCCGGCGTCGCGGATCGAGTAGATGCCCGGCGGGCAGTAGATGACGCGGGCCCGGCCGTCCGAGGCGTACCCGGCACCGAGTCGGTCCACGAGGGCGGCCAGCGCCGGCTGGTCGTTGGTCGTGCCGTCACCGGTGAGGCCGTACTCCAGCGCGTCGCAGTAGAGCGGCGCGCCGGCCGCCGCGGGCCGCCGCACGCGGATCGAGTTGAGTAGCAGCTCGTTCGCCACGGCCACGGTCGGCTCCCTTCGACGCGTCCGGCGCGTACCGGCGGGGCCGACTTCCCGGTGACGCGGCTGGGAAACCCCGGGACGCCCACGGTCCCGGCACCGCGCGGGCGGTGCCGGGACCGAGGGGGTACGCGTCAGACGGCGGCGATCAGCAGCGCCGGGCGTTCCACGCAGTCGGCGACGTGCCGCAGGAAACCGCCGGCCACCCCACCGTCGCAGACCCGGTGGTCGAACGTGAGGCTGAGCTGGGTCACCTTGCGGACGGCCAACTGCCCGTCGACCACCCACGGCTTGTCCACGATGCGCCCCACTCCGAGCAGCGCCGCCTCGGGGTGGTTGATGATCGGCGTGGAGCCGTCCACGCCGAACACGCCGTAGTTGTTCAGTGTGAAGGTGCCGCCGGTGAGGCGGGCCGGAGCGAGCGTCCCGGCCCGCGCCGCGGCGGTGGTCTCCGCCAGAGCGGCGGCCAACTCGGCGGTGGTCAGCCGGTCAGCGTCGCGCAGCACCGGCACCAGCAGGCCCCGGTCGGTCTGCGCGGCGATCCCCAGGTGCACGCCGGCGGACTGGACGATGCGCTGCCCCTCGGTGTCGACCCTTGAGTTGAGCTGCGGGTACCGGCGCAGACCGCTGAGGCAGATCCGGGCCAGCAGGGCCAGGATGCTCACCGGCGCGTCGGGCGTCGCCGCGTTGATCGCCGCACGGGTCTCCAGCAGTCCGGTGGCGTCCACGTCGACCCAGATGGTCACCTCGGGGATCTCCCGCCGGCTGCGGGAGAGCTTGTCGGCGATCACCTTGCGCACGCCGGTGAGCGGGACGACGACATCGCCGTCCCCGGTCGGGGTCGGGGTCGGGGTCGGGGTCGGGGTCGGGGCATCGTGCGGGTCCGGCACGGCGGCGAGCCGGGCCGCGGGCGCGGTCGAGGCCGCCTCCACGTCGGCGCGGCGGATCACCCCACCGGGTCCGGTGCCCCGCACCGCGCCCAGGTCGACGCCGCGCTCCCGGGCCAGCCGACGGACGATCGGCGAGATGACCAGGGCGCTCGACGGTGGAACGCCGACCGCCGGGTCGCCGGCGACGGGACCGGCGTGGGGAGCCGGGTCGCTGCCGGTCGCGGTGCCCGCGCCGGCCCGGCCCGCAGCCGTCCTGGCAGCGTCCGGCCGGACCTCGCTCGGCTGGGCCGCGCCGCCGTGAGCCACGTCAGCCTGGGCCGCGCCGCCGTGGGCCACGTCAGCCTGGGCCGCGGCGGGCTCGGCTGCGCTGGCCGGGTCGGGCGCGAGGGCCAGACGCGACCGACGGCGACGACGTGTCGCGCCGCCGTGGCCGGTGCCGTACCCGATCAGGACATTGCCGGAGCCGGCCCGCTCCTCCTCGCGGTAGGTGGCGTGCCCGGCGGACTCGTCCCCGCCGTCCAGCGGCGCGATGGTGATCAACGGCTGGCCGACGGGGCGGACCTCACCGGCCGCGCCGTGCAGGGTCACGACCCGTCCGGCGTACGGGCAGGGCACGTCCACGACCGCCTTGGCGGTCTCCACCTCGACGACGCTCTGGTCCACCGTGACGACGTCGCCCACGGCGACCCGCCACTCGACGATCTCGGCCTCGCTCAGCCCTTCGCCCAGGTCGGGCAGGAGGAAGACCTGTGTCCGCTCGACGGTGGTCATGCCGCCGCCCAGCGCGCGTCCGGCTGGTCGTCCCACTGCAGGCGGGCCACCGCGTCGAGGACCCGGTCGACGCCGGGCAGGTGGGTGTGCTCCAACATCGGCGCCGGGTACGGAATGTCCAGCCCGGCGACCCGCAGCACCGGGGCGTGCAGGGCGTGGAAGCAGCGCTCCTGCACCCGGGCGGCGATCTCCGCGCCGACACCCGCGAAGCCGGGCGCCTCCTGGATCACCACGCACCGACCGGTACGCCGGACCGACGCGGTGATCGTGGCGTCGTCGAACGGCACGATGGTGCGGACGTCGACGACCTCCAGGTCCCAGCCCTCCTCGCGGGCGGCCTCGGCGGCCTCCAGGGCGACCGGCACCGCCGGCCCGTACGCCACCAGCGTGGCGTCGCGGCCGGGCCGGCGCACGACGGCCCGGCCGAACGGCTCGGTGCGGGTCGGCAACTGCGCCTCGGCGCTGCCGAAGTAGAGCTTCTTGGGCTCCATGAAGACCACCGGGTCAGGGTCGTCGATCGCCTCCCGCAGCAGCGAGTACGCGTCCTCGACCGTCGCCGGGGTGACGACCTTCAGGCCGGGGGTGTGCGCGTAGTACGCCTCGGAGGAGTCGCAGTGGTGCTCCACCCCGCCGATGCCGCCGGCGTACGGCACCCGGATGACGATGGGCACGCTCAGCGCCCCCCGGGTGCGGTTGCGCAGCTTCGCCACGTGCGAGGCGATCTGCTCGAACGCCGGGTACGCGAACGCGTCGAACTGCATCTCGACGACCGGACGCAGGCCGGACATGGCCAGGCCGACCGCGAAGCCGACGATGCCGGCCTCGGCGAGCGGGGTGTCGAAGCAGCGCTTCTCGCCGAAGCGGGCCTGCAGGCCGTCGGTGATCCGGAAGACGCCGCCGAGCGCGCCGACGTCCTCGCCGAAGACGACGACCCGGTCGTCGGCGGCGAGCGCGTCGGCGAGTGCGGTGTTGAGGGCCTTCGCCATGGTGGTGGCCATCAGAGGTCGCCCTCGTCGTCGTGTGCGGCGGCCAGCTCGGCGCGGACCTGCTCGCGCTGCTCGACGAGCTGCGGGGTGGGCTCGGCGTAGACGTGGTCGAACAGGCTCAGCGGGTCGACGGTGGGCTGCTCGTTCATGCGGGCGCGCAGGTCCGCCGCGTACGCCTCGGCCTGCTCGGCCATCTCGGCGACCGCCGCGTCGTCGAGCACCCCGCGGGCGCGCAGGTACGTCTCCAGGCGGGCCAGGGGGTCCCGGTCGCGCCAGGCGTCGACCTCGGCGCCGTCGCGGTAGCGGCTGGCGTCGTCGGCGTTGGTGTGCGGCTCCATCCGATAGGTGTGCGCCTCGACCAGGAACGGACCGTTGCCGGCGCGGGCGTGCGCGACCGCGCGGGTCAGCACGGCGAGCACCGCGACGGGGTCGTTGCCGTCGACCTGCTCACTGGGCACCCCGTAGCCGACACCCTTGTACGCCAGCGACGGCGCCGCGGTCTGCCGGGACAGCGGGACGCTGATGGCGTACCTGTTGTTCTGCACGAAGTAGACGACCGGGGCCTTGAACACGGCGGCGAAGTTGATGCCCTCGTGGAAGTCGCCCTCGCTGGTCGCCCCGTCGCCGATGAAGGCCAGCGCCACGGTGTCGCGCCCCTGGTACGACTCGCCGTGCGCCAGCCCGGCCGCGTGCACGCACTGGGTGGCGAGAGGGGTGCACTGCGGCGCGGTGTGCACCTGGGTCGGGTCGTAGCCGCAGTGCCAGTCGCCGCGCAGCAGGGTGAGCACCTCGACGGAATCGATGCCCCGGGCAACCAGCGCCATCGATTCGCGGTAGGTGGGGAACAGCCAGTCGGTGTCACGGACCGCGAGCGTGGCGGCCACCTGGCACGCCTCCTGCCCCCGCGACGACGGGTAGACGGCGAGGCGGCCCTGCTTGGTGAGCGCGGTCGCCTGGGTGTCGAACCGGCGGCCGAGCACCATCCGGCGGTACAGCTCCCGCAGCGCCTCGACGGGCGGTTCGGGATAGTCGGTGCGGGCCGGCAGCGGCGTACCGGTCGGGTCGAGTAGGCGGACCGGTTCGGCGTCCGGCAGCAGCGGGCGCGCCGGGTCGGGCGGGGTGACCGTCCGACGGGCGCGCGGGGATGCCCTGCGGACCGCCTGGGGTGTGGTCGTCACGGCGGGACCTCCTGGGACGTGTGGTGAGCCTATGCTTCCGCCTGACGGATGATTGACTCAAGATCCACGCAGAAGGCGGGACGACTGGCATGCGGGAGGCGCGTCGGTGAGCCAGGAGAACGGGGACGGAGCGAGCCGGGTAACCGGATCGGGACGATCGGCCCGAACCATGGACGAGGTCGACCGGCGGATCCTGGACGAGCTGGTCCGCGACGGTCGCACGTCGGTACGCACCCTGGCCGAGCGCATCCACATCTCGCGCACCAACGCGTACGCCCGGGTGGAGCGTCTGGTGCGCGAAGGCGTGATCACGGGCTTCCGGGCACAGGTCGCGCCCGAGGCCGCCGGGTTGGGCACGTCGGCGTACATGGCGTTGACGATCGAGCAGAACACCTGGCGGGAGGTGTCGGCCGAGCTGGCGCAGGTGCGGTACGTCGAGCACGTCGCGCTGCTCAGTGGCGAGCACGACGTACTGGCCCTGGTCCGGGCACCGGACAACGCCGCCCTGCGGGACGTGGTGCTCGACCGGGTGCAGCGCATCGCCGGGGTGCTGTCGACGCGGTCGTGGCTGGTCTTCGAGGAGTTCGAAGGAACGCAGAGCCCGTGGCAGTAGGCCACCCGTCGGGTCACCGCTCGGGCGGCGCCTCCAGGCCCTCGCGGTCGGCCAGCTCCAGCAGCGGCTCCAACGAGTGCCGGTCGCCGTCCAGGCCGGCGTGCGGGTCGCCGCGCTCGGCGAACCGGGCCGGCACGGTGAGCACGTCGAAGTCCTCCGGACGCGCGTCGTCCAGCTCCGCCCAGTCCAACGGCGTCGACACCAACGCCCGGGGTGTCGGCCGGATCGAGTACGCCGACGCCATCGTGTGGTCGCGGGACATCTGGTTGTAGTCCACGAAGACCGGCCGGTCCCGCTGGTCCCGCCACCAGGTGGTGGTGACCAGCTCCGGCAGACGGCGCTGCATCTCGCGCCCCAGCGCGAGCACCGCCCGGCGGCACTCGCCGAAACTCCACCTCGGCTCGATCGACAGGTACACGTGCAGGCCCCGGCCGCCGGTGGTCTTCGGATAGCCGGTCATGCCCAGCTCGGCGAGGAACGCCCGCACCTCGTGCGCCACCGGCACCACCTGGTCGAAGCCGACGCCGGGCATCGGGTCGAGGTCGATGCGCAACTGGTCGGGGCGTTCCACGTCGCCGGCGGACACCGGCCACGGATGAAAGCGCAGGGTGCCCAGGTTGGCGGCCCAGATGACCACCGCCAGCTCGCTCGGCGCGACCTCGTCGGCGGTCCGGCCGCTGGGGAACGTGATGTGCGCGGTGCGCACCCACTCGGGCGCGCCCGCCGGCAACCGCTTCTGGTAGAACGCGTCGCCGCGGTTGGTCTGCCGGGTGGCGATCGTCGCGCCCTCGAAGACGCCGCGCGGCCAGCGTTCCAGCATGGTCGGCCGGTCGCGCAGCGCCCGCAGGATGCCGTCGCCGACCGCCAGGAAGTAGCGGACCACGTCCAGCTTGGTCAGCCCGCGTTCCGGGAAGTACGGCTTGTCGGGGCTGGAGACGCGGACCAGCCGCTCCCCCACCTGGATCTCCTCCGCCGCCGTGGCCACGCCCCCGAGGGTACGACGTGCGGGCGGACCCGGTGGGCTACCGGCCCGGGACCAGCGTGGCGTGCTGCTGCGGCAACTCCTCCGTCGGGCCGCCGACGGAGGCCGGCTGCGGCTCCTCGGCCACCGCGGTCTGCTGCTCGACCGGCACCGGCTGCGACGAGCGGCGGGCCACGAAGCCCGGCGTCCAGTCCTTCAACCGCAGCGCCGGCCGCTCGACGAGCTTCCACGAGATGAACGCGGCGACGAAGGCGACCGCGACCGACATCGCGGCGAACGGCACGTACCCCCAGCGGCTCCACCCCAGGCTGGCCATCACCTGCTGGCCGACGAACCCGTAGATGTAGATGCCGTACGAGTAGTCGTTCTTCCGGCCGACCCAGTGCAGCTGGCGCGGCATCCGCACCGACAGCCACACCAGCAGGTACGCGAACGCCGGCAGCCCGATGACGAAGAAGCCACCGAAGAGCAGGGACAATCCCAGCGCCACGGCCGAGGAGATGCCGAGCGCGTCGTTGATCGGCACCCGCTCGCGGTAGAGGTCCAGCGTCGCGCCGAACGCGAACAGGAAGCCCAGGTAGACGATGTAGTGGAAGCTCATCACGCCCACCAGGGGCGAGTCGAACGACCAGCTCGCCGTGGACGCCGGTCCGCTGAACTGCCCCGAGCTCACCCAGTCCTGCACGATGCTCAGGTAGAGCGCGACGGTCAGGAACAGCACGAACCGGCGGGCGTTGCGCAGCACCGCGGTGATGGCCAGGACGCCCACCACGACGTAGCAGAACATCTCGTACTTGAGTGACCACAGGGCGCCGTTGAAGACGCTGGAGCCGCTCTTCTCGCCCCACGGGGTGGTCGCCTTGAGCAGGTCCTGGATGCCGTACTGACGGACACCGGTCCACCAGTTGGCCTGGAGGTAGGCCAACGGGCCGCCGCGGTCCCAGGCGTTGTCGAAGAAGCCGGCGGTGGTGCCGTGCTCGCGCAGGGCGACCAGCGGGGCGACCACGAGCGCGGTGATCAGCAGGCACACCCACAGGCCGGGGAAGATGCGCAGGGCGCGGTGCCAGGAGTAGCGGATGATGCCGGTACGCCGGGCGCTGCGGGTGATCAGCAGACCGGAGAGCACGAAGAAGCCGTACACGGCCATGGTGCCGACGTTGGTCTGCCGGCCGGTCAGGTGGTAGCCGAGGTCGTTGGCACCGAAGCCGAGCGGCTTGGAGTGTGACAACACGACGCCGACGGCGAGGCAGAGCCGGATGAGCCCGATGCCGTTGCTGCGGCCGGAGAGCAGATCGGCAAGCGTGCCACGGGAGCGGACGAGGGCGGGGGTAGTCATGCGGTCAGAACCTCTCGACCATCAGGCGGGCACCTCGGCGCCGGCGTGCTCCCACAACTGCTTCATCTCGGTGTGCAGATCATCGCTCGGCGACCAGCCGAGCACCTCGGCGGCGAGCCCGACGTCCAGCCGCTGCCAGTTCGTCTCGGCCGGACCGGTCTGCTCGGCCTCGACCAAGTCGGTCGGCACCCCACTGGCGTCGATGAGGAGCTGGACCATATCACGGGCGCTGGCGGCTACTCCCCGACCGATGTTGATCACATGGCCGGCCGCTCCGGGTCGGGTCGTGGCCAGCACGACGGCGGCCACCACGTCGCTCAGGCCCACGAAGTCACGCCGCGAGCCGAGCGGGGCCAGCTCCAGGCGGGCGCGCTCACCGGCGCGCTGGGCGTCGCGCAGCCGACCCGCGACCACCCCGAGCAGGCTGTGCCCGGGCTGGCCGGCGCCGATGACGTTGCCGACCCGCAGCGTGACGCCCTCGATCAGGCCCGACCGGTCGGCCTCGCTGACCGCCGTGGTGCAGCGCAGCTTGAATTCGCCGTACGGCATGACCGGCGCGGGTCGCAGCCCCTCGGGCATCGAGGTGTCGACCGGTACCAGCCCGTACTCGTGCACGCTGCCCAACTGGACCACCCGGACCCGACCGGGCAACCGGCCGGCGGCCTCGATCAGCCGCTCGACCAGCGTCACGTTGACGGCGAGCATCTGCGCGTCGTTGAGCCCCCACATGCCGCCCGCGGAGTTGATCACCACGTCCGGGGCCAGCTCGCGGAGCATCTCGGTGATCTCGTCGACGTCGGCGGCAGCCAGGTCCAGGGCGCGGACCGCGACGCCCGGCCCGATGTCACGCGGGGTACGGGCGACGGCGACGACGGTGTGGCCCTGGTCGGCCAGGGCCCGGCAGATCGGGCGACCGAGGAATCCGGTGCCGCCGAGCACCACCACCCGTCGCCGCTGTCCGGCGTCCCGCGACGGGTTCCGTTGCTCGATGATCATGAACTCTCCCTGACTGCGGTCGCTCATCGGCCCGGCCCGAACGCGTGCCGCGACAGGCTCTTCACACCCGTCATCCGGCCCGCGAGGACCGCGGTCGGCAGCAGCGTCACGGCGTGCAGCCGGGAGGACATGTAACGGCGGGCCGCCCGCGCCGCCCGGGGCCAGCCCTGCTCGTCCATCCGTCGGGCGACCTGGACGAAGTACGCCCGCGCCTCGGTGAACCGGGTGCCGGTGATCGCGTCGGCGGCGGACTTGCTGACCGCGTGCCGCCGGTACTGGAAGCACAGGGTGGTGTCCACAGCCATCTGCTCGCCCCGCTGGATCAGGTCGATCACCAGCGCGAGATCCTGGATGACCTGGAACTCCTCGCGGAAGTCGACGGCCTTGAGGGCGTCCGTCCGCCAGCAGATCGACGGGAAGTAGAACCAGCAGCCGCGCAGCAGGCTGGCCGCCAGATCCTCGCCGCCCATCAGCTCCCGGGACTCGACGCGCGGCGCGTAGAGGCGGCGCTTGGCCTCGTCGACGATGGTGTTGACCACCGTGCCGTTGGCGTCGATGATCTCGACCCCCGGCTGGACCATGCCCACGCCCGGGTACTGCTCGATCACCGATCGCACCGTGGCGACGTAGTTGGGGTGCATGATGTCGTCCGTGCCCATCATGACCAGATACTCGTGCTCGGCGAGGCCGACGCACTTGCGGTAGTTGCCGGTGATGCCGAGGTTCCGCTCGTTGCGCTGGTAGCGGACCCGCTCGTCGGTGATCTGCGCGAACCACTCCGGCACACCCGGCTCGGTGCCGTCGTCGACCACTGTGAGACGCCAACCCGGATCACTCTGTGCCATCACGCTGCGGACCGCCGCCTGCATGAGGGGCACGCTCCCGTAGTACGGCAACATGATGTCGACAATCATCGGTTCCCCGGGCCTTACTGTGCGTGGTGGACGTGCGCGACGGGCGCGGGCCACATTATCAGGCGTGGCGTCCGAATCCAGTACCGGCGAGCCGGCCCCGGGCCCGTCAGGACACCACGGCCGGTGACCGGGACGACGGGTCCTCCGGCGACCACGGTGGCGGCTATCATCGTCGCGCCCCCTCCCCGCTCGCCCCCGATCGGACGCCGATGCCAGACCGCGCCGTCACCACGGACGCGCCTTCCGCGCCTACCGACGCGGGGCCGCCCCCGCCCGCCCCCGAGCCGGAGCGGCGGCGACTGTCCTTCGCCCGCCGGCTCGTGCTCAGCGTCTGGTTCTGGCCCACGGCGTTCGCGGCCCTCGCGGTCGGCTGGCGCCTCGGCAGCCCGGAGATGTGGCACGACGAGCTGGTCACTGTCGACGTGGCGACCCGCTCCACCGGGCAGATCCTGGGGATGCTCGAGAACGTCGACGCCGTGCACGGGGCGTACTACCTCTTCATGCACGGCTGGACGAGCCTGTTCGGCACCGGCCCGGCGGTCGTACGGCTGCCGTCGGCGCTGGCCATGGTCCTGGCGACCACGTGCGTGGCGTTGGTCGGGCGTCGGCTCTTCGACCGTACGGCGGGGGTCGCCGCCGGCTTCGTCTTCGCCCTCGTGCCCACGGTCACCCGCTTCGGGCAGGAGACCCGGTCGTACGCCTTCGTCGTCCTCGCCGCGGCCGCGGCCACGCTGTTCCTGCTCCGGGCCCTGGAGAAGCCGGGCTGGCTGCGGTGGATCGCGTACGCGCTCAGCGTGGCCGGTATCGGTCTGGTGAACGTGGTGGCGCTCACGCTGCTACTCGGGCACGGGGTGGCGGTGTTGATCCACTGCTGGCGTGAGCGCCGCTGGTGGTCGCCGGCCTGGTTCGTGCTGGCCGCCGCCGCCGGGGTGGGGATCGCCGCCCCGGTGATCCTGCGCGGCATGAAGCAGGCGGGACGGCAGATCAGTTGGATCCCGGACAGCGCGCCCTGGACGGTCTGGGAGCAGGTCTTCGGCTCGGTGCTGCTGGCCGCCGCGATCACCGCGCTGGCGCTGGTCGGGGTGCTGACCCACCTGCGCCGCGACGTGGCCGCGCGGACCGCCGCCGCCGCGGTGATCGCCGCGCTGCCGGTCCCGGTGATCCTGGTGGCCTCCGCCGGCGACATCAACTACTTCTTCTCCAAGTACCTGCTCTTCCTCGTACCGGCGTGGGCGGTGCTCGCCGGCGCGGCCGTCGGCGCGCTGCGCCGCGCGCCGCTGGTCGCGGTGGGCGTGGTGGTGCTCGCCGCGCTGAGCGTCCCCGGTCAGCTCGCGTTGCGCGGGGAGTACTCGCACGGCTGGTACACGTATCCGCAGAAGCGGGCGTTCGCGCCGCTCTCCTACTCGGAGGCGGCGCGGGTGATCGAGGCCGGCTACCAGCCCGGTGACGGCCTGGTCGCGGGTGGCCCCTGGTGGTGGATGCACGAGCCCGGCGTGCGCTACTACCTCCCCGCCGACATCTCGCCGCGCAACGTCTTCCAGGAGCGGTCGGCGGCAGCGCGTGACGAGCTGTTCGGCGCGGACTGCGCCAGCCCGGCCCGCTGTCTGCGCGACGAGCCGCGGCTCTGGGTGCTGCTGCCGACGGTCACCGACGCGCCGCTGACCGGTCTGCCGAAGAAGCAGTCCGCCGCTCTCGCCGAGCGGTACGAGGTGGTCCGCGTCACGCACGTGACCGGGCTGACCGTGGCCCTGCTGCGCAAGCGCGGCTGAGCCGACCCCGTCCCGGGCGCGCCCACGGTTACGCCGTGCCGCGCCCGGGTAGGGGGTCGGCATGGCGGAACTGTCGACGCTCTGGATCATCCGGCACGGGGAGAGCACCGCGAACGTGGCGGCCACCCGGGCCGAGGAGACCGGCGCGGACGTGATCGCACTGAGCCACCGCGACGCCGACGTGCCGCTCTCGGACACCGGCGAGGAGCAGGCGCGGGCGACCGGCCGGTGGCTCGCCAGCCTGCCCGAGGACCGGCGGCCCGACGTGGCCGTGGTGTCGCCGTACCTGCGGGCGGTGTCCACGGCGAAGCTGGCGCTGCACGGCACCGGGGTGCCGGTGAGCCGCGACGAGCGGCTGCGCGACCGGGAGCTGGGCATCCTGGACGGCCTGACCGGGCACGGGGTGCAGCGGCGGTTTCCCGACGAGGCCGAGCGCCGCGCCCGGTTGGGCAAGTTCTACTACCGGCCGCCCGGCGGTGAGGCCTGGACCGACGTGGCGCTGCGCCTGCGCGCGCTCCTCGGTGACCTGCGCCGTGACCACGAGGGTCAGCGGGTGCTGCTCTTCGGTCACGACGCGCTGGTCTTCCTGCTGCGCTACCTCCTCGAGGGCCTGACCGAGCCGGAGTTGATGGCGTTGACCCGCGAACACGTGATCGCCAACTGCTCGATCACCGACTGGTCCGCCGACGAGCAGGGCAGACTGCGGCTCGGCGGTTTCAACGAGGTCGGCCACCTGCACCGGCAGGGCGCCGAGGCGACCAGGGAGGACGAGATCCATGCCGAACCGGTCTGAGGTTCAGGTGATCACGCCGGCGCTGCTGCGGGACTGGGCGCTGCCCGTACCCGCCGGTGGCAAGGAGAGCCGGGGCACGGTGCTGGTGATCGGCGGCTCCCGCTTCACCCCCGGGGCGGTCCTGCTCGCCGGGGTGGCCGCGCTGCGCGCCGGCGCCGGCGTGCTCCAGCTCGCCCTCGCCGAGTCGACCGCGGCCGCGTTGAGCATCCAGGTGCCCGAGGCGCTGGTGGTGGGGCTGCCGGAGACGTCCGACGGCACGGTGGCCGCCGACCGGGCCGGCCAGCTCCGCGAGTTGGCCGGCGCGGCGGACGTGGTGGCCCTGGGCCCGGGGTTGACGGACATCGACGAGACCTCCCGACTGCTGGACCTCGTCCTGGAGGCGGCCGGGCCGGACACCCCGCTGGTCCTGGACGCGTACGCCCTCGGCGCGCTCAGCCACGAGCCGAAGCTGCTGGTCGGCTCGGGCCGCCCGGTGGTGCTCACTCCCAACGTCACCGAGGCCGGTCACCTGCTCGGCCGGGACGCGGGCGACGACCTGGGCGCCGAGGCCGCCGAGCTGGCACAGCGGTACGAGGCGGTGGTCTCGCTCTACGGGCACGTGGCCGCCCCGGACGGGCGCGGGTGGCGGGAGGAGAGCGGCGACGCGGGCCTCGGCACGTCCGGCAGCGGAGACGTGCTCGCCGGCCTGCTGGCCGGGCTGCTCTCCCGAGGCGCCGACCCGGCGCAGGCCGCCTGCTGGGGTGCCTTCGCGCACGCCGTGAGCGGCCAACGGCTGATCCCCCGGTACGGCCGGATCGGTTTCCTGGCCCGGGAACTGCTCGACGAGATCCCGCGCACTCTGGCCACGGTCTGAGCAGGCGGTATCGCCCGCGTTCGTCCGTTTCGCCGCGCACTCTCGGGGTACCGGATCGACATCAGCCAAGCTATCGAACAAGGGGGGCACACCGGTGTCGACCGATGCCATCGTCCTGCTCAAAGAGGACCACAAGGAGATGCGCCGCCTGTTCAAGGCCTTCCAGGACGCCGAGGAGGGGCCGGCGAGCCAGCGGCAGAAGCTGGTGGACCAGATCCTGGAGGCCCTGACAGTGCACACCTACCTGGAGAACGAGGTGATGTACCCGGAGGTCCGCCGGCTCCTGCCCGACCTGGAGGACGACATCCTCGAGTCGTACGAGGAGCACCACGTGGCCGACCTGCTCTGCCTCGAACTGGCCAGCATGGACGCCAAGGACGAGCGCTTCACCGCCAAGACGACGGTGCTGATTGAGAACGTCACGCACCACGTCGAGGAGGAAGAGGAGGAGTGGTTCCCCAAGGTCCGCGAGGCGTTGGGCCGTAAGCAGCTCCAGGAGATCGGCGAGAAGATGATCGCGCTGCGCGCGGACGCACCGCGTACCCCCACCGAGCCGAAGGCGATCAAGAAGGCGCGCGACGCCGTGACCGCCTGAGGCACCCGCTCACACCGAAGGGCCCGGCGAACTGCCGGGCCCCTCGTCATGCCGCCCACCCCGCCCCCACCCCCACCCCCGGCCCGCCGGCCCGGCGGGCTCCCCCGGCCCCTCGCCCCCGCGATCTTGCACTTTATGTTGCCGATTGGCGACGTTTAGTGCCGTTTCGTCACGACAGAAAGTGCAAGATCGCGGGAGGCGAGGCGAGGCGGGGTCGGGGAGGCGGGGGCGGGGTCGGGGTCGGGGTCGGGGGCGTCGGGTCACTCGCCCGAGCCCGGCTTGGCCATGAGACGGTGCTGTTCGGACTTGAGCTTGTCCGGGATGATCTTCCCGGCAGCCGTCTGCACCTTGTTGATCAGTGAACCCGCCGTGACGGTCTGGTCACCCTTCATCATCGCCGCGAAGCCCTGCGCGGCTACCTCGGCCGGGTCGTCCTTCTTGCCGGAGCCGACCCGGGTGTCCCGCATCTCGGCCCGGTCGAAGAAGGCGGTGTCGGTCGGCCCGGGCATCAACGCGGTCACCGTGACGCCGCTGTCCTTCAGCTCGTTGCGCAGCGCCTCGGCGAAGGACTGCACGAACGACTTCGAGGCGTTGTAGACCGCCTGGAAGGGGCCCGGCATCGTCGAGGCGATCGACGAGGTGAACAGCACGCGGCCCGCGCCCCGCTCGACCATCCCGGGAAGCAGTCGCTTGGCCAGGTGCACCGTCGACCGCACGTTGAGGTCGACGACCTCCAACTCGTCGCGCAGGTCGGTGCCGCCGACGAACGCGCCCCCGGCGCCCCGCCCGGCGTTCAGCGCCAGCGCGTCCAGGGGACGTCCGGTCGCGGCGACGGCGCTCACCAGCTCCTCGACGCCCTGCTCGGTGGACAGGTCGACGCGTACCGGATGGATCTGGACGCCGCCGTCGCGGCGCAGCTTGTCGGCCGCCGCGGTGATGCCGGCGTCCTCGGCGGCCACGATCAGGTCGAATCCGTGCTCGGCGAACTGCACGGCCAGTTCGTACCCGATGCCGCTGGACGCTCCGGTCACCAGAGCTGACGGTCGACCGGTG
The DNA here is from genome assembly GCF_040608495.1 of Micromonospora sp. NPDC005174. Taxonomy (NCBI): domain Bacteria; kingdom Bacillati; phylum Actinomycetota; class Actinomycetes; order Micromonosporales; family Micromonosporaceae; genus Micromonospora; species Micromonospora sp. NPDC005174. The sequence goes on from NZ_JBEXIJ010000010.1 coordinate 15,609, forward strand.
GTGGGTGTGGTCATGGGTGTCGACTCCTCTCGTGGCAGGGACTGCCGCACCCGTTGCCGGCGCGACGTCCCCCTTGTCGAATGCCCGAGCGCGGGCCGTCCAACCACCTCGGCGCGCTCGCGTCGGGAGTCGCGCGGCTCGGTCGACGCCCGGCCCGGTAGGATCGGCGCGGGCCGTTACTGGCGCGTTGGGATGGACAACCATCGGGGAGCGGCCCCGTCACGAGGACGTTTGCCGAGCGCCTGGGCCTTCCGCACGTACGTAGGAGGTCGCATGTCGCACAACGCCGAGTCCAGCGCATTCCGGAGCGCCCTCGAGGTGATCCGGGCCGTCGAGCCGCGGGTGGCCGACGCCATCGGTGCCGAGCTGACCGACCAGCGGGAGTCCCTCAAGCTCATCGCCAGCGAGAACTACGCCTCCCCGGCGACGCTGCTGGCGATGGGCAACTGGTTCAGCGACAAGTACGCCGAGGGCACCGTCGGCCGCCGCTTCTACGCCGGCTGCCAGAACGTGGACACCGTCGAGGCGCTCGCCGCCGAACATGCCCGGGAGCTGTTCGGCGCGGCCCACGCGTACGTGCAGCCGCACTCGGGCATCGACGCCAACCTGGTCGCGTTCTGGGCGGTGCTCGCCGACCGGGTCGAGTCCCCCGCCCTCAAGAAGGCCCAGGTCCGTCAGGTCAACGACCTCACCGAGGCGGACTGGTTCGCGCTGCGCCGCGAGCTGGGCAACCAGCGGATGCTCGGCATGTCGCTGGACGCCGGCGGGCACCTCACCCACGGCTTCCGGCCGAACATCTCCGGAAAGATGTTCGACCAGCGCAGCTACGGCACCGACCCGGCGACCGGCCTGATCGACTACGACCGGGTGGCCGAGGCGGCCCGCGAGTTCAAGCCGCTGATCCTGGTGGGCGGCTACTCGGCGTACCCCCGGAAGGTGAACTTCCGGATCCTGCGCGAGATCGCCGACTCGGTCGGCGCGACCTTCATGGTCGACATGGCGCACTTCGCCGGTCTGGTGGCCGGCAAGGTCTTCACCGGCGACTTCGACCCGGTGCCGCACGCGCACATCGTCACCACCACCACCCACAAGTCGCTGCGCGGCCCGCGCGGCGGCATGGTGCTCTGCCAGCCGGAGCTGGCCGACCAGGTCGACCGGGGCTGCCCGATGGTGCTCGGCGGTCCGCTGCCGCACGTCATGGCCGCGAAGGCGGTCGCGCTCGCCGAGGCTCGCCGCCCGGACTTCGCCGACTACGCGCAGCGGATCGTGGACAACTCGCAGGCCCTCGCCGAGGGGCTGCTGCGCCGGGGCGCGACGCTGGTCACCGGTGGCACCGACAACCACCTGGTGCTGATCGACGTGTCCGGCTACGGGCTCACCGGCCGGCAGGCCGAACAGGCACTGCTCGACTCGGGCATCGTCACCAACCGCAACTCGGTCCCGCAGGACCCGAACGGCGCCTGGTACACGTCCGGCATCCGGATCGGCACCCCGGCGCTGACCACCCGGGGGCTGGGCGCCGCCGAGATGGACCAGACGGCGGAGTTGATCCACACCGTGCTGACCAACACCACGGCCGGCGCCAACGCCGACGGCACCCCGTCCAAGGCGAAGTACACGCTCGACGCCGACCTGGCCGACAAGGTCTCCCGCCAGGCCACCGACCTGCTGGCCCCCCACCCGCTCTACCCGGGCATCGACCTGGCCTGACGGCCGGCCCCGACCCCGCACGCCCCCGTCGATCATGGAGCCGTGGTGTTTCCACGATCGACGGGGCGCGGCGGGGGTCAGTTCAGGGGGCGCTTCAGGTGGTAGCGGTGGACCTCGGTGCTGCCCTGGACGTTGTTGACGTCCTCGGCTGCCGACACCAGCTCCCAGCCCTCCCGGCCGGCGCGGTTGAGGTGCGCGATGGCCGTGTCGCCGTAGGCGGTGATGTCCTTGCGTGACCCGTCCGGGCCGTACCAGACGAACGAGACGGTGAAATTGCGACCCTGTCCCTGATAACGGCGGACGAGCAGGGCGTACTCCCAGGCAACCATGCGGCCCATTATGACCGTCCACCCAGGAGCTCGTCAGTGATGAGGGCGGCGAGCCGGTCCAATCCCACGTCGATCTGCTCCGGTGTCACCGCGCTGACCGACAGCCGCAGCGCCCGCACCGGCGCGGTGTCGTCGTAGAAGTGCGCCATCGGGGTCCAGAGCACGCCGTAGTTCCGCGCCGAGGTGTCCAGCAACGCGTCGTCGACCGTGAACGGCACCGTCACCACCACGAAGAACCCACCGGCCGGCACCGTCCAGCGCACCTCCGGGCGGTCCGCGAAGCGCCGGGCCAGGCCGGCCACCAGGTGGCGCAGGTTGCGGGCGTACGCGGCCCGCTCCCGGGTGTTCGCGGGCACCAGGCTGCACCCGTGCTCCAACAGCCGCCCACCGATGACCGCCTGCGCGAGGGGTGAGGTGTTCACGGTGACCATGCTCTTGATCATGGCGAGCTGGTCGGCGAACGGGCCGAGCCGGCCGTCCGGTCCGGCCACCCGCTGATCGGCGACCACGTAACCCACCCGCGCGCCGGGCAGCACCGTCTTGGCGAAGGAGCCGAGATAGACGACCCGCCGGTCGGTGTCCAGCGCCTTCAGGGTCGGCGGACGCGGCCCGTCGGCGACGGCGAACAGCCCGTACGGATTGTCCTCCAGCAGCAGCAGGTCCTCCTCGGCGGCCAGCGTGAGCAGCCGCTGCCGGTCGGCGACGTCGATGCTGACCCCGGACGGGTTGGCGAAGTCCGGCATCACGTAGCAGGCACGCGGCCGCAGGCCGGCCTCCCGGGCCCGACGCGCCTGGGCCCGCAGGTCGGCCAGATCCACACCGGACGGTCCGCCCGCGACCGGCCACACCGGCAGGTCCACCAGCCGGGCCGCACCGGTCAGCCCGACATAGGTCGGGGCGACCGCCAACAGCACGTCCGTCGGCCCGGCCCGCAACGCCCGCAGCACCAGGAACATGGCCTCCTGGCAGCCGACGGTCACCACCACGGCCTCCGGGTCGACGGTGATCCCCTCGTCGAGGGCGAGGTTGCGGGCGACCAGGTGGTGCACGATGCCCTTGGTCCGGCCGTACTGCAACAGCAGCCGTCGCGCCTGCTCGGCCGAATGTCCCAGCTCGTCCACGAGATGCCGGTGGAACGTGTCCAGGTGCCGGTGCACCGCGGCGACGTCGAGGAACTCCTCGTACGGGCGGCCGGCCGCGAGCGACACCGCCGTCGGGTACCGTTCGGACACCTCGTTGAGGAAGTTCATCGAGTTCAGCGCCGGATCGCCCAGCGCGGGGTGCAGGTCGGCGACGTCGAGGTCGGCCGGTTCGGTCGGGGCCACCGGATCAGCCCGTCCCGAGCGTCCGCAGCCCGGCCGCCGCCGTCGGATCGGCACAGCCGGCGAGGGTGAGCGCGTCCCGCACCTCGGCGGCGAGCAACGCCAACGCGTCCTGCGCGCCCTGCCGTCCCCCGACGGCGAGCGCCCAGAGCAGCGGACGGCCGACCAGGACGCCCGCCGCGCCCAGCGCCAACGCCCGCAGCACGTCGCTGCCGCCACGAATGCCGCTGTCGAGCAGCACCTGACAGCCGTCGCCGACCGCGTCGACGACCTCCGGCAGCATGGTGACGCTGGCCGGCGCGCCGTCCAACTGTCGACCGCCGTGGTTCGACACCACCACCGCGTCCGCCCCGATCCGCACCGCCTCGATCGCGTCGCGGGGATCCAGCACCCCCTTGACGACAAGCGGCAGGTCGACGTGCTCGCGCAGCCAGGCCAGGTCCGCCCAGCGCAGGGCCGAATCGAACGACGCGTCGGTGTGCGCGGCGATCGCGGAGACACCGGGAACGCCCGCGTGGGCGAGCGTGTCCCTGCCGTACGGCAGGTTGGCGGCGACCACGTCGGCCGGCAGGCGGAACGCGTTACGCAGGTCGCGGGGGCGTCGGCCGAGCACCGGGACGTCCACGGTGACGACCAGGGCGCGGCAGCCGGCCGCGACGACCCGGTCCAGCAGGTCACGGACCAGGGTTCGGTCGCGCAGCCAGTAGAGCTGGAACCAGACCGGGGCGCCGGTGGCGGTGATCTGTTCGATCGGCGTGCTGCTCAGGGTGCTCGCCACGTAGGGCACGCCCGCCGCACGGGCCGCCGCCGCCAGGCCCGCCTCTCCGTCCGGGTGCACGAGCCGCTGGTAGGCCATCGGCGCCACCCCGACCGGCAGCGCGTACGACTGGCCGAGCAGCCGGGCTCCGGTGTCCACCGTGTCCCGGCCGCGCAGCACCCGGGGCAGCACGGCGACCCGGTCCAGCGCGACCCGGTTGGCGGCCAGGGTCACCTCCGCCCCGCCACCACCGGAGACGTAGTCCCACACGTCCGGGGCCAGCACCGCCCGCGCCCGCTCGCCGTAGTCGGCGAACGTCACCTCGGGCGTCGCGGTCGGCCGGTCGGCCAGGGCAGGCTCAACCACCGCGTACCCCCGTGCCCTCCGGCTCGGCCGGAGCCGCCTGTCGATTCGCCGGCAGCCCGAACCGGTCCCGCAGGAACGCGGCGGCGCTGTCCTGTGCGCGCCGGCCGTCGGTGAACACGCCGGGCATGGCGAAGAACCCGTGGATCATGCCCGGGTAGTGGTCGACGCGGGCGGGCACACCGGCGGCGCCGAGCCGCTCGGCGTAGCGCTGCCCCTCGGCGCACAGCGGGTCCAGCTCGGCGGTGATCACCAGGGCCGCCGGCAGGCCGGACAGGTCGTCGGCGCGCAGCGGCGACGCCAGCGGGTCCCGCGACTGCTCCGGTTCGGCCAGGTAGTGCGTCCGGTACCAGGCCACCGAGTGGCGGTTGAACAGGGTGGGGTCGTCGCCGACCGGGCCGGACGGCTCACCGCCGATGTCGGTGTTCGGGTAGACCAGCAGTTGCGCGGCGAGCGCGGGCCCGTCCGCGCGGCACAGCAGGGTCACCGCCGCGGCGAGGTTCCCGCCGGCGCTGTCCCCGCCCACCGCCAGCCGGGTCGGGTCCACGCCGAACCGGTCGGCGTTCTCGGCGATCCAGACGGTCGCGGCGTGACAGTCCTGCACCGCCGCCGGAAAGGGGTGCTCCGGCGCCAACCGGTAGCCGACGGTCACCACCTGGCACGGCACCGCATTGGCCAGCCGTCGGCAGATGCCGTCGGCGGTGTCGATGCTGCCGAGCGTCCAACCACCGCCGAAGAAGTACAGCAGGGTGGGCAGTGGACCCGACCCGGCCGGCCGGTACACGCGGACGGGCAGGTCACCGCCCGGGCCGGGGACGTGCTCGTCGCGTACCTCGAAGACCTGCTCGACCGCGCCGCCGCCGGCGCGGATCGCGGCCAGGTCCGCGGCGCGGGCCTCGGCGAGGGTCTGCACGTACAGCGGCGGTGTGCCCGCCGCGGCGCGGGCGGCGCGGTAGGCCGCCACCTCCGGATGCAGGGCCATGCTGATCTCCTATCCGCCGGTGCTGACCAGCAGCTTGTCGATGCCACGCAGGAAGAGGCTGCCGCTGTACGTCGGGGTCTCGGTGACCGCGAGCCGGGGGAACCGGGCGAACAGGCGGGGCAGCGCGAGACGTCCCTCCAGTCGGGACACCGCCGCGCCGAGACAGAAGTGCAGGCCCACCCCGAAGGCCAGCGACGGCGGGCCGGTGCGGGTGGGGTCGAAGACGTCCGGATCGGGGAACCGCGCCGGGTCGCGGTTGGCCGCGCCGACGATGATCAGCACGTTGGCGTCCCGGGCGACCGGAACACCGGCCAGCACCGTGTCCTCCGGCGCGGCCCGGGCGAGGAAGTGCACGGGACTCTGCAGGCGCAGTACCTCGTCGACGCATCCGGAGGCTAGGGCGTCGTCGGTGGGCAGCGCGGCGACCGTCTCCGGGTGGGCCAGCAGCAGCGGCAGGCCGTTGCTGAACATGTAGACGGTGGTGACGAAGCTCGCGTTGAACAGCACGATCAGATTGCTGATCAACTCCTCCTCGGTCAGCTCCACCTCACCCGAGCCGACCGCCTCCACCAGCGCGCTGATCAGGTCCTCGCCGGGCGTACGACGGCGGTGGGCCAGCAGATCCCGGTAGAACGCCCGCAGCTCCTGCGCCGCGGTGTTGGCCGCGGCCAACCGCTGCGGGGTCTTGCCGGCCACGTCCAGGAACTCGTCGATGCGATCCACCCGGTCCCGGTACCAGGGCAGATCCCCCGCCGGGATGCCGATGAACTCGGCCATCACCAGCGCGGGAATCGGGTACGCGAAGTCGGCCACGAAGTCGACGACGCTGTCACCGGCGTCGGCCATCCTGTCCAGCAACTCGTCGACGACGCGCAGGATCACCGGCTCCAGGGCGCCGAGGCGACGCGGGGTGAAGGTGCGGGAGAAGACCTGCCGCATCCGGGTGTGGTCGGGCGGGTTGATGAACATCATCGACGTCTGGAAGGTCTGCAGGATCTCGTGCTCCTCCCAGCCGGGCGGCGGCTGTTTGGTCCACCGAGGATCGCGCAGCATCTGATCGATCACGTCGTAGCCCACCGCCACCGCCGCCACCGTGCGGTGCTCGGCGCGCGGCGGCACCGCGCTGACCGGCCCGAGCCGGTGCAGGCGCGCGTACCACGGGTACGGATTCTGGCGGCCCTCTTCGCTGTAGAGGCCGGTGAGCAGGTCCTGCACCGTCATGACGTACTCCTCCCCAGGATGTCGGTGCTCCGGGGGCGGCGGGGTCACCCCGCCGCCCCCGGGGTGTCACAGGCCGAGCAGCCGTAACGGCACGGCGTCGGCCATCGCCTTGTTGCCGGCGTCGTTCGGGTGGATGTGGTCCCCCGAGTCGTACGCGGGCAGCAACTGGCTGGGCTTGGCCGGGTCACGCAGCACCCGGTCGAAGTCCAGCAGTCCGTCGAACTCCCGGCTGCCCCGCAGGTACGTGTTCACGGCCTGCCGGGTGGCCTCCTTCTCCGGCGTCCACACGCCCGGAGCGCCATGCCCCTCGTACGGCGTCAGCGTGGCCACCAGGCTGGTCAGCCCGCGTTGCTGGAGTTGCTGATTGATCTGCCGCAGGGTGGCGATGATCGCCTCCGGCGAGTCGTTGGACATCCAGATGTCGTTGATGCCCAGGTGCGTGACGACGGTACGCACCCCGGTCTGGGCGAAGACGTCCTCGTTGAGGCGGGCCGCCGCGTTCGGACCGAGCTGGAAGTAGCCGGGGTAGTCGGCCGCGCCCGGCTCGGTGCCCTCGTGGTTGAGGCGGTTGCCGGCGAGGCTGAGGTTGAGCACGCCCGGGGTGCGCTTGTCGGGCCGGTCGGCGAGCAGCCGGTCGGAGAGCAGGTCGGGCCAGCGCCGGTTCGCGTTGACGGTGCTGCCGTTGCCGTCCCCGATGGAGTCGCCGAGCACGACCAGCGCCCCCGGGCTGGCCCTGCGCTGCACGTCGACGCCGGACAGGAAGAACCAGCAGCAGGTGGGACGGATGGTGAAGCCCGCGCCGTCGGCCGCCCCGGTCAGGTCACCGGCGCCGATGAAGTTCGTCTGCTGGGACTGCCCGTGGAAGGTGGTCGGCCCGGTCGGCGTCGGGAAGTGCAGGGTGATCACCAGGTCGCTGTCGTCCGCGACGGCGAAGGTCAGCGGGTCGCTGAGCAGCTCCGCGCCCCGGTTCATGGTCGCCGAGGCCGCGCCGGTGAAGGTCAGAGCCCGCAGCGTGGCCGGGTCGACGTCGGACACGTCGTCGACGGTCGCGGTGTTCGGTCGGGCGACGGTGGCGCGGCCCACCCGGACCGCCTGCTCGCCGTAGAGGTTGCTCAGCCGTACGCGCAGCGCCGGGCCACCCACCGAGACGTGCACGACCATCCGGACGCTCTGGTCGTTCAGGCCGGTGTTGGTCAGACCGACCGAGTTTCCCCGGGTGACGGCCGCGGCCCAACTGCCCGCCCACTCGTCGCGGTCCGGCCGGCCGGCGGCGGTAGGCGATCCACCAGCGGTGGCGACGACGGCGGGTGTTCCCGTGACCAGTAGCGCCGCGACCGCGGCGACCACGTGCCATCTCTTCGGGGTCGACATTGAACCTCCATCGTGTGGCAGCCCAGGGCCATCCGCTGACGGCTCCCGCCTGGACGATGGTCCAGAAACCTAGCCGCCGCCGATGACGGGCGTCAATCGACTGATCGACACGATCAAATGTCCTCCGGGCCTGCGGTTTCGCCCTTCGGCCCGGTCCCGGCGCGCCCTCGCCGGCCTAGGCTCGCAGGCGGCGGCGGTGCGGTCGCCGAACGCGCCCTCACCGCCCGCGACGTCGCCGGGAACCGACCCGGAGACCGCCGCTCGAATCCGATGGGGGTTTGCCGGATGACTGAGGGACCCGGGCACGCGACCTATGTGGACAGGGCGCTCGACCTCTTCGCCGACTTCGGCGACCGGGAGGCGCTGGTCGGCGGCGGGCAGCGCCTCACCTACACCCAGGCCGCCGCGCGCACACGCGCGATGGCCGCGGCCCTGACCCGCCACGGTGTACGGCCCGGGGCGGCGGTGCTGGTGACCATGGCGAACGCCGTGGAGGGTCCACTGCTCCAGCTCGCGCTGCACCTGATCGGCTGCCGGACGATGTGGGTCGCCCCGGTCACCGCCCGCCGGGAGGTCGACGAGTTCATCCGGCTGGCCCGCCCCGACGCCCTCGTCTACGACGCCCGTGACCCGGCCAGCCTGGGGGCGGAGCTGGCCGCCGCGCTGCCCGGCGTACCGGTGTGCTGCCTGGGTCCCGGCGGCGCGGGCCCGGACCTCACGGCCGACACCGAGCCGGACGGTCCCGTGGCGCTGCCGACGGCCGCCGCCGCGCCGGAGTCGTTCCTCCAGACCAGCGGCACCACCGGCGCACCGAAGCTGGTGCACCACACCGAGAGCTTCTACGCCCAGATCCTCACCCTCGCTGCCGACTTCCGCGCGGCCGGGTTCCCGCTGCTACGGCACCTGTCGCACTCGCCCATGTGGCTGGCCAGCGGCCAGATCACCACCCTGTTCAACCTGTTCACCGGCGGAGTGCTGTTCCTGCGCGACGACTGGGACCCGACGGCGTTCGTGGCCACCGTGCAGCGGGAACGGATCAACTCCACCTTCGTGACCCCGCCGATGCTCTACGAGCTGCTGGACCACCCGGCGCTGGTGGGCGCCGACTTCTCCGCCATGTTCATGTTCAACGTGGGCGCCGGGCCCGCCGCGCCCGCCCGGCTCCGCCAGGCCATCGCGCGGTTCGGCCCGGTCCTGCGCATCGTGTACGGCCTCAGCGAGGCCGTCGTGATCACCGCGCTGCCCGGGCTGACCGACGACCCGGAGCACCCGGAACGGCTGCGCTCCTGCGGGCGACCCTACGGCGACGTACGGATCGAGATCCGCGACGAGGACGGCGCCGTGCTGCCACCGGGGCACGACGGCGAGGTGTGGGTGCGTAGCCGGCTCAGCTTCGCCGGCTACCACGGGCAGCCCGAGCTGACCGCGCAGACGCTCGTCGACGGCTGGGTCCGCACCCGTGACATCGGCCACCTCGACGAGGACGGCTACCTCTACCTGGTCGACCGGGCGCACGACATGATCGTCACCCACCGGCGGAACTGGGCCATCTTCTGCCGCCCGATCGAGGACGTGCTGGCCGGGCACCCCCAGGTACGGTCCGCCGCCGTGATCGGCGTACCGGACGAGGAGGTCGGCGAGGTGCCGTTCGCCTACGTGGTGACCGCGCCGGACGCGACCGTGACGGTGGCGGAGCTGATCGACCTGGTGACCGCCGAGCTGAACGAGATGTGGGCGCCCGCCGGGGTGGAGTTCGTCGACAGGTTGCCGGTGAACCGTTCGGTCAAGGTGGACAAGCGGGCGTTGCGCGCGGAGTACGCCGCGCGGCGGGCGGCGGCGGTCGGCGCGTGACACCCCGCCGGCAGTTGGTCGTCCTGGTCGGCGCGGACCTGGTCTCCAACCTGGGTACGCGCATCTCGGTGGTGACCATCCCCTGGCTGGTGCTGGTCACCACCGGCAGCCCGACCAAGATGGGTCTGGTCGCGTTCGCCGAGACGCTGCCGTACCTGCTGTCCAGTGCCCTCGGCACGCCCTGGGCGGACCGGATGGGCCTGCGCCGGACCTCGATCCTGTGCGACGCGGGCAGCGCGGTGGCCATGGTCGTCGTCGCGCTGACCCCGTGGCTGGGCTTCGCCCCCCTGGTGGCGCTGGTCGCGGTCGCCGGGGCGCTGCGCGGCATCGGGGACCGCGTCAAGCACGTCATGTTCCGGCCGGTCGCCGAGGCCGCCGGGGTGCCCCTGATCCGTCTCACCTCGGCCTACGACGGGTTGAGCCGGGTCGTGACCTTGTTCGGCGCCGCCGTGGGTGGCCTGTTGATCGCCGCGTTCGGGGTGACCGAGGCGATCCTCATCGACGCGGCCAGCTTCGGGATCTGCGCGCTGCTCATCGGCCTCCTGGTCCGCCCCCCGGCCGCCCCGACGGCCCCCGCCGCACCGGTGGGCTACCTCCGCGCGCTGCGGGACGGCTTCGGCTACCTCGGTCGGGACCGACCGCTGCTGGGCATGCTGGTGGTCGTCTCGGCGCTGAACATGGTGGCCAACGCGAGCGTGGCCGTCTACATCCCGTTCTGGGTCGCTCGGGAACTGCACGGTCCGAGCGGGCTCGGCCTCGTGCTGGCGGCGTTCTCGGCGGGCGCGCTGCTGGGAAACGTGGCGTTCACCGCGCTCGGACCCCGGCTGCCCGGCCGACTGACGTTCCTGATCGGCGCGACGGTCGCCGGCACACCCCGGCTGGTCGCCCTGGCGATCAGCGACGAGCTGCCGGTCGTCCTCGTGGTCACCTTCCTGTCCGGGGTCGGCATCGCGGCGGTCAACCCGCTGCTCGGTGTGGCGCTCTACGAACGGGTGCCACCGGACCTGCAGACGCGGGTGCTCGGCATCGCCGGATCGCTGGCCTTCGTCGGCCTACCGGTGGGCGCGCTGCTCGGCGGCTGGTCGGTGGACGCGTTCGGCCTCACTCCGGCGCTGCTGGCCATGGCGGCAGCCTGCCTGCTCGTCACCGCATTCCCGCTGGTGGCCAGGGCGTCCAACCCGAAGGCGCCGACGCCCACACCTGCCGCCACCGCCTGACGTCCCGCGGCGCAGCAGCGCAGCGGCCCAGCGGCCCGCAACCGTCTCGTGCGCCTCCTTTGCTCTGCTTCAACCCACGCACCACTTTCGAGGGCTCGGTGTTGCCTGGGTTGAAGCAGAGCAAAGGGGGCAGGTGAGGTACGGCCAGGCCCGCACCTACCGGACACCTGGACCTCCAAAGGCACCTGTCCCGAGCGCTGGCTCGACCTGTCCCACTGTCGGCGCAAATCGGTTGCGGGCGGCCGGCGGCGCCCGCAGGCTCGGGCGGATGAGCGCACAGCCCGCACCCGACGTGCCGCACAGTGACGAGACGACGGCCCGGCGCATCGACGTGGACCTGGTCCGCCGACTGGTCGCCGAGCAGTTCCCGCGGTGGGCCGACCTGCCGGTGCGCCCGGTCGAGGTGGGCGGCTGGGACAACCGGACCTTCCACCTGGGCGACGAGATGACCGTCCGGCTGCCCAGCGGCGAGGGGTACGTCCTCCAGGTAGCCAAGGAGCAGCGGTGGCTGCCCGTGCTCGGCCGGTTGCTCCCGCTGGAGATCCCCGTGCCGCTGGCCCAGGGCCGACCGGGCGCGGGTTACCCGTACTCCTGGTCGGTCTACCGCTGGATCGACGGACACACCGCCCGGCCCGAGCGGATCGACGACCTGACCCGGTTCGCGACGGACCTCGCGGCCTTCCTGCGGGCGCTGCGCGCCGTCGAGGCCACCGGCGGCCCGGCGGCCGGCGGGCACAGCGCCTGGCGCGGAGGACCACTGTCCACCTACGACGCCGAGACCCGGGCGGCGATCAAGATTCACCGCGACCGGCTGCCCGTCGAGGCGGTCACCGCCATCTGGCAGGACGCTCTCGACGCCACCTGGGCAGGGCCGCCGGTGTGGTTCCACGGCGACGCCGCGTACGCCAACCTGCTGGTCCGCGACGGGCGGCTCGCCGCGGTCATCGACTTCGGCTGCTGCGGCGTCGGCGACCCCGCCTGCGACACGGTGATCGCCTGGACCCTGCTGCACGGCGCCAGCCGAGCGGCGTTCCGCGACGCGGTCGACGTCGACGCGGCCACCTGGACGCGCGGACGCGGCTGGGCGCTGTGGAAGGCGCTGATCACCCTCGACGGTCCGGACCCCGCCGGGGCCCGACGCGTGATCGACGAACTGCTCGGCGAGCAGCGCTGAGGCATTCTCAGTGGCCAGCCGCCGTCGGAGTCGGGTGTTCGGTGCGGCAGCCGGGCAGCGCAGCCGCGACCCGGCGGCCCGGGGCACCCGCAGCAGTTGACCGCACGCGCAGGCGAACACCGGCTGAGCTGCCCGTAGGTAGTCATCGCGGGTACGCCGGGGCCAGCTCCCGTGGCAGCGGTGGCAGCGCTTCGGCGGATAGCTGTGGTACCGGCACGCCGAGCAGCAGGCCCGCGAATCCCCACGTGAACGTGACCGACCGTCGCCACCCGACCACTCCAGCGCGCCGACGCCTTTTCGACAGGCCATCGTTCGTCCTCCGTTCGCCGCGCGGTCGTCCGGACGTCGGCGGCAGCGACTACCGTCGGCCGGCGTCACCGGGACGTCCCGCCCACCAACGCCAGGAGGCCCGTCGCGCATGACGTCGTCATCCATCCACCGCACCGGCGCCGAGGTCGTCGCCGTACACCGGATCGGCGACAACGCGCCGCACAGCGCGTTCACCGACCTCGTCCGGTACGTCGGTATGTGGTTCTGCGCGTTCCGCGAGGCCGACAGCCACCTCTCCGACGACGGTGTGATCCGGGTATTGACCTCGACGGACGGTCGGGCGTGGAGTTCCGCGGCGGTCATCCGGGCGGCCGGCGTCGACCTGCGCGACCCACGGTTCGTGGCGCGGCCCGACGGGCGGCTGCAACTGCTGGCGGCGGCGAGGACCGATGCGTTCACGACGGTGTCCTGGCTCTCCGACGACGGCCGCGCCTGGGGCGACCCGACGTCGGTCGGCGAGCCGGACGTCTGGGTGTGGCAGGCCGCCTGGCACGACGACGCGATGTACGGCGTCGGCTACGCCACCCGGGGGCCGAGGTTCGCCCGCCTCTACCGCAGCGTCGACGGGCTCGACCTGCGGCCGTGGGTGCCGACGCTGTTCGAGGGCGGCTACCCCAACGAGTCCGGGCTGGCCTTCGACCCGGACGGCACGGCCCACTGTCTCCTGCGCCGCGACGGCGACAGCGCCACCGCGCAGCTCGGGCGGGCCCAGCCGCCGTACCGGGAGTGGACGTGGACCGACCTGGGCGTACGGGTCGGTGGCCCGGCGCTGCTGCGGCTGCCCGACGGGCAGCTGGTCGCCGGGGTACGCCTGCTCGACGGCGACGTCCGCACCGCGATCTGCGCCGTCGACGAGGAGCACGGTGAGCTGACCGAGCTGGTCGCGCTGCCTTCCGGAGGCGACACCAGCTACCCGGGGCTGGTGTGGCACGACGACAGGCTCTGGGTCAGCTACTACTCCTCCCACGAGGAGCGGACCTGCGTGTACCTGGCCGAGGTCAGCCTGGCCGAGGAGGCGGTGGTCGGCTAGCGTGCCGACATGCCATCGACGCTGAGCGAATCGACGGACCCGTACTGTCTGCGTCCCGGCGAGGCCGCCGAACTGCTGCACGCCCACCCGTGGCGACGGTTCGTGGCACTCGGCGACAGCGTCGTGGAGGGCATGTGCGAGCCGACGCCGGGCTACCCGGACGTGCAGTGGGTCGACCGGCTCGCCGCCGAGCTGAGGGTCGTACGCCCCGAGCTGGCGTACGCGAATCTGGGCCGGCGCGGACTGCGCGCGCATCAGGTGCGGGCCACCCAGCTCGCCCCGGCGCTGGCGTTCACGCCGGACCTGGCGCTGGTGGTCTGCGGCGGCAACGACGCCTTCTCCCCGGCGTACGACGCGGACGCGGTGGACGCCGAGCTGACCGCGATGATCGGCGCGCTACGGGACGAGGGCGCGGACGTGATCACCGTCGGGATGTTCGACGTGTCGCACAGCCCGGCCGTGCCCGAGCACGTGCGGGCCGGCCTCGGCGAGCGGATGCGCCGACTCTCCGCCCACACGGCACGGCTGGCCGAACGCCTGGGAACAATCCACGTGCACCTCACCGACCATCCGCTCACAGCCGATGCGACCCTCTACAGCACCGACGGCCGCCACGGCAGTGCCCGCAGCGACGCGATAGCGACAGCCGAAACCCTCCGCGCCCTGTCCCGCCACATCCGCCCCGCACCCCGTTGATCATGAAGTTGTTGTCGACCGCATCGGCGTGTCGGGACAATAACTTCATGATCAACGGGGCCGGGGCGGGCCGGGGCGGGCCGGGGCGGGGCGGGGCGGGCCGGGGCGGGGCGGGGCGGGCCGGGGCGGGGCGGGGCGGGCCGGGTCAGTCGTGCAGGAGGATTCCCGTTAGGAGGACTCCGTGGGCCAGGTTGAGGATTCCGTCGCCGCCGGGGTAGCCGACCCTCGCCAGGCCGCCGGAGGCCGTACGGCCGAACAGGTACGGCGCCAGGGAGTACGGGACGTCGGCTGTGACCGTCTCACCGGTCTCGATCTGCACGAAGTCCATCGGCACCCGGTCGGCCGGCAGGTACTGCTGCAGGATCGCCCCGCCCCGGTCGACGGCCGCGCGTAGGCCCTCGGCCCAGTCCTGCGAGCTCAGGTCGGGGCCGATGAGCACCCCGTGCCCGGCCGAGCCGTCCGCCGGCTTCGCCACCAACTCGGCCTGCTCGGCGATTGCCCGGTCGAGCAGCGCGACGGTCAGCGCCACCGTGTGCGGGACGTGCCGGCGGATCAGTGTCTGGTCGTCGGCGGGCAGGATGTCGACGTCCTCCCACAGCCAGGCGAAGGTGGTCTTGTTGCCGAGCAGCCAGGCCGCCGCCGACACGTACATCGGTAGCGTGCCGGCGGCCAGCGCGCCGGCCACCGCGTCCAGGCCTGCGGTCGGAGTGACCCGGTTGGGCACGAACAGCCGGAACAGCGCGTCGACCGGCGCGCCGTCCACGACCAGCCGGTCGTCGGCGTCCAGGGTGGCGGTGGACAGGGGCGCGATGACCAGGTCGATGCCGAAGTCCCGGGCCCGTACGGCGAGCGGGCTGAGGATCCGGATGAACGTCTCCGGGTCGTCCAGGCCCGGGTAGTCGGCGTCGAAGTCCATCAGCAGCGCCAGCCGGGCGCCCTCGGGCAGCCCCAGCTCGTCGCGGATCGCCACGAACCGCTGGTCCAGCAGCGAGGGCGCGGCGCGCAGCGGCAGGCCGTCGAGAATGCCGTGCTCGGTGTAGAGCTGTGCGAACCGCTGGATGACGGTGTCGGCGTCGAACCCTCCGCCGAGGCTGCTGTCGATGTTGTACTCGACGAACTTCGGCACACCCTCGGTGAGGATCACATCCGGCCGGTACGCGGCCAGCAGCGCCTCGGTCAGCGGCTCCGACTCGTCCAGCAGGCGGGTCTCCCCCGCCGGAACGCCGAGCAGCCGACGCAGCTCGCCGGCGGTGTCCACCCGACGGCGGCAGGCGTCCAGGATGAGTTGGGCGAGCCGGTCGCAGACGTCGTTCAGCTCCCGCCAGGTGTCGGCGGCGAGCACCGGGGGTCGGGCCAGTCGCCACTGCTTGTTGTAGGTGGCCCGGCCGTGGAAGACGCGTTCCCAGGCGGCGGCGCCGGTCGCCACCATGGCCCGGCGGGCCGGCTCCGGCAGGTCCGTCCAGGCGCCGTCGGCCGAGGGCCACGGATAGTTCGGATCGATCATGAGCCGTCCTTCATGGTCAGGTGGATGGCGGTGGCGAGCTGCTCCCGGCCGGGCTGCACGGCCCGGTCCAGGGCGGGGGCGAACGGCAGCACCGCGCCGTCCGGTCGGGTCACCCGGCGCGGCGGGGCGAGCAGCCGGACCCGTTCCACCACCGAGGCGATGATCTCGGCGGCGATGCCGCAGGATCGGTTGGCGTCGTCGACGACGACGAGACGGCCGGTACGCGCCACCGACTCGGTGAGGCCGTCGATGTCGAACGGGTACAGGGTGCGCGGGTCGAAGACCTCCACCGACACGTCGTCGGCCAGCTCCTCGGCCACGGCGAGCGCGTCGTGCACCAGGTGCCCGACCGCGACCACTGTGACGTCGTCGCCGCGCCGGTGGACGCGGCCCCGACCGAGCGGCACCGGTTCCAGCTCGGCGACGTCGTCGCGGACGTCCATCGCGCCGGCCGGCGCGAACACGACCACCGGGTCGTCGTGCCGGATCGCGGTGACCAGCAGGCCGTACGCGTCGGCCGGGGTGGACGGTACGACGGTGACCACGCCGACGTGGGCGAAGAGGCTGTACGGGTGGTCGGAGTGCTGCCCGGCCCAGCCGGTCCGCGATCCGGAGCCCGGCACCAGGTAGGTGACCGGCACGGCGCACTGGCCGCCGGTCATCAACGGGAACTTGTGCGCGTGGTTGACGATCTGCTCGAAGACCAGGAACAGCAGCGACGGGATCTGGAACTCGATCACCGGCCGGAGCCCGGCCAGCGCCGCCCCGGTCGCGAAGCTGGTGAACGCCTGCTCGGACAGCGGGGTGTCGCGGACCCGGTCGACGCCGAAGCGCTTGGCCAGCCCGATCGTCACCAGCGAGGCGCCGACCTGGACGTCCTCGCCGAGCAGGAACACCGACTCGTCGCGGGCCAGCTCGTCGGCGAGCGCCCGGGTCAACGCCCGGCGGTACGAGAGTCGGGGCACCTCAACCACCTCCGGTGCGGGCGGTCAGGCCGCTGGCGTACAGGTACGCGAGGGCGTCGGCCGGATCGGGTTCTTCGCTGGCCAGGGCAAACCGCACGGCCTCGTCGAGGGTCGCCTCGACCTCGGCGTCCACGGCTGCCCGCTCCGCGTCGGTGAGCCGTGCGCCCTGGATGTCCACCGGGTCCCGGGATCGACCCCGGGACACCTCGTCGGGCGGGCGGTAGTCGAGGCGTACCGCGTGTTCGAACGTGTGGTGGACGTCGAAGCGGTAGGTACGGGCCTCGACCAGCTCGGGGCCGCCGCCCGCGCGCATGCGGTCGACGGCGGCGGCCGCGGCGACGCGTACCGTCTCCGGGTCCTGGCCGTCGACCTCGATCGCCGGGATGCCGAACGCGGCGGCGCGGCCGGCGATGCTGCCGGCCACCGCGCCGCCGACCGGCATGGTGGTGGCGTAGCCGTTGTTCTCGCAGACGAACAGCACCGGCACCCGCCACAGCGCGGCCAGGTTGAAGGCCTCCAGCAGCATGCCCTCGTTGACCGCGCCGTCACCGAAGAAGCTGACGCCGACGGTTTCCCGGCCCTGCCGCCGCCGGGCCCACACCGCGCCCGTGACGATCGCCCCGGACGCGCCGACGATCGCGTTGGCGCCGAGCACGCCGATGCTCAGGTCGGCGGCGTGCATCGAGCCGCCCCGGCCGGCGTTGAGCCCGGTGACCCGGCCGCACAGCTCGGCGAGCATCCGCGCCGGGTCCGCGCCGCGGGCCAGCACGTGCCCGTGCCCCCGGTGGGTGCCGGCGAGCACGTCGTCGGCACCCAGGGCGGCGCAGACGCCGGCGGCGATTCCCTCCTGACCGAGGTACGGGTGGATGCCGCCGACGATCTGCCCGCCGTGGACCAGCTCCACCGCCCGTTCCTCGAACCGGCGGATCAGCCGGACCGTGCGGTAGAGCCGGACCGGGTCGGCGTCGGTCACGCCGGGCCCTTGACGGCGGCGAGGATGTCGTCCCAGAGCCGGGCGCGGGCGGCGAGGGCGGTGTTGACCGTGTCGGCGCACTCCTGCCACTTGGCGTCGTCGTCGCCGCACAGGTCGGCGAGCATCTGCATGGCCATCGGCGTGTGCTGCTCGCCGTCGACCTCGATGTGCCGTTCCAGGTAGTCGACGAACGTGTGCAGCCGGTTGCTGCGCTCGTTGACCGCGACGACCTGCGTGAACATGTCGGGGATCAGGTCCTCGCGGCCGAACGCGAACGCCGCCGCCTGGCAGTGCACCGGGGTCGACTCGATGATGTGCCAGGTGGTCGCGGCGAACCGCGCGGACGCGGCCGGCGCCCCGGCCTCGGCCAGCGCGTCGGTCACCGGCCGGCCGGCGCGCAGCAGATCCACGAGGGCGTTCACGGCGGTGGTGTCCGCGCCGGCCTCGGCCATGCCCCGCACGTACAGCTCGAAGTGGCTGATGTAGCCCTCGCCCAGCTCGTCGCTCTCCTCGACCATGACGATGTCGTTGATGAGCCGGCGGCTGCCGGTCGGGCCGGTCGGGATCCACGGCACGGTGACGCAGGTCAACTGCCGCTGCAACGACTTCAGCAGCGACATGAAGTCCCAGACCGCGAAGACGTGGTGCTCCATGAAGGTGACCAGCGCCTCGTGGGTGTCCAGGTTGGCGTACAGGGGGTGCTTGACCACGGCGTCGCGCCGCTCGGTCACCGCCTGTTCCAGTCGCTCGATGCCCGGGTGCGTCCTACCCCAGTCGTACCGTGACATTGTCAACCTCCCTGTTGGGCGCGGTCGCGCCAGATGACCGGGCAGTAGTCGGGGTCCGCGTAGTCCGGCCGCCCCTCGTGGGTGCGGCGGACCAGCACGTCGTGGTTGTACGCGGCGAGCGTCCCGTCCGAGAGCGGATACTCCCGCCAGGCGTTGTCGCCGTCCTGTAGGTGCAGCGAGATCGCCTGTCGGGGGCGACCGCTGACGTTGGCGCCACTGCCGTGATACGTGCGGCAGTGGTGGAAGCTCACGTGTCCCCTGGGGATCACCATGGGGACCTTGCTGATCTCCGTGCCGTTGTACGCGGCGTTCTCGGCCAGCATCTCCTCGAGCTGACCGCGGTCGCGGTCGGCGAAGTGCCGCACCACCGTGTCGTCCGCGCCGATCTCCTTCCACCGGTGCGAACCGTCGACCATCGTGATGGTGCCCATCTCCGGGCCGCAGTCGTGGAAGGGGATGAACGCGGTGAGCATCTTCTCCGACGACGAGGACGCCCAGTAGTGCTTGTCGAAGTGCCAGGGCACGATGTTGCTCGGCTCCCCCTCGACCGGTGGCTTGAGGATCAGCGTGGACTGGAAGACGCGGATCTCGTCGGCCTGCGCCAACCGGGCGGCCACCGCGCCGATCAGCGGCTTGCGCAGGATCGCGCCGAGCCCGTCGTGTTCGTGGTGGACGTAGTCGTTGTGCCGCTGCACCGGCCCCTTGGACGGGTCCCAGTAGGCGAGCTTCGGCGGACGCACGGGCAGGCGGCGGTCGCGCTCACCGTCGTAGTAGCGCTGCGCGGCCGCCGCGAGGGTGTCCACCTCGTCGTCGGTGAGGATCTTCCTGGACAGGTACCAGCCGTGCTCGGCGTAGTGCCGCACGTCCTCGTCGGTGGGCAGCAGCGCTCGTTCCGCGGCGGTCAGCGCGCTCACGCCCCCACCCCCTGCCCGGCCAGTTCCCGCTCCTTGGCCTCGTAGAGCGCCTTGATGTTGCCGCTGCCGAAGCCGCTCGCGCCCCGCCGCTCGATCAGCTCCAGGAACAGCGTGCGACGTACGTGCATCGACTCGGCGAAGATCTGCAACAGCTGCCCGCCGTGGTCGGAGTCGACCAGGACCCCCAGTTCGCGCAGGCGGTCCAGCGGCGCGTCCACCCGACCCACCCGTGCCTCCAGGCTGTCGTAGTAGGCGCCGGGCGTGCCGGCGAAGCGCACCCCGCGCCGGCCCAGCGACTCCACGGCCGCCACGATGTCGTCGGTGCGCAGACCCAGGTGCTGCACACCGCCACCGGCGTGCTGGTCGAGGAACGCGTCGATCTGCCCGGGGCGGCGGGTGCGGTCCGGCTCCAGCAGCACCACGGTGACGCGGCCGGACAGGCTCTGCACCACCTTCGAGTTCATGCCCTGTCCGGCGACCTCGACGTGCTCCTCGAAGATCTGCGCGAAGTCGAACAGCTCCCGGAAGTGCCGGACCGTCGTGTCGAGTTCCCCGGGCGGCACGCACACCGCCAGGTGGTCGACCTCGGCGAGGACCGGCTCGGCCCCATCCGTCGTCGACCGGGTGGGCGTGATCAGGCCGGGCAGGAAGTCGCCCCGGCTCCCCCGGCGCTGCACCAGGCGGTGCCGCACGTCGGCGAAGCCCTCCACCTCGGCGGTCACCACCTCGGCGTCCGCGCCGGTGACGGTGGTCGGTGGCGTCACGCCGGTCGCACCCCGACCCAGCAGCTCGGCGTACGCGGCCACGACGTCGTCGACCTCGACGGCGACCACCGCGATGCCGTCACCGTGGCGGTGCACGTAGCGGGCCGCCGGGTGGCCGGCGTCCAGCCCGGAGGTGAGCAGCAGCCGGATGTCGCCGTGGCAGAGCAGCATCGAGCGCTGCCCGGCCAGCCCGGTTTCCGGGCCCCCCTGCCCGCAGAGCTGGAAACCGACGGCCGTACTGAACCAGAACGCCGCCTGTCGGGCGTCGCCTACGTAGAGTTCGATGTGGTCGATACCACGGATGTCCATGTTCTTGAGTGCCCTTCCCGATGCTTCGTCCGTGTTGCCGTCCGGACGCCCCCCGTCCGGGATGCCGCGTCGCTCACCTCCTCGGCTCGGCGACCCGCGCGAGCACCAGGCTCACGTTCTGGCCGCCGAACCCGAACGAGTTGGTCAGCGCGTACTCCGGGTCGGCCCGACGGGGCGCCCCCCGGATGTGGTCCCCCGGGCACGCCGGGTCCGGGTCGTCGAGGTGGTACGTCGGTGGCAGCAACCCCCGACCGAGCGCCAGCGCGGTCACCGCCGTCTCCAGCACACCGGACGCGCCGAGCAGGTGGCCGGTGAGCGCCTTGGTGGAGCTGACCGGCACACCACCGTCACCGAAGACGTCCGCGAGGGCCGTGGTCTCCGCGATGTCGCCGAGCTTCGTGCCGGTGCCGTGGGCGTTGACGTAGCCGACCGCCGCCGCGGGCACGCCGGAGCTGCGCAGCGCGCCCCGGATGCACGCCGCCGCGCCCGCGCCGTCGGGGCGCGGGGCGGTCGGGTGGTACGCGTCGGTGGTCGCGCCGTAGCCGGCCACCTCGGCGTACCCGCTGGCGCCGCGCGCGGCCGCGTGCTCGGGGTGTTCCAGCACCAGCAGCGCCGCACCCTCGGCCAGCACGAACCCGCTGCGGGACGTGTCGAACGGCCGGCTCGCCCGGGTCGGGTCGGCCCCGGCGCGGGCCAGCGCCCGCGCGTTGCCGAACGTGTCGGTGAAGGTCGGGAAGAGCGGCGCCTCGCTGGCCCCGCAGACCACCACGTCGGCTTCCCCGCAGCGGATGAGCCGGACCGCGTCGGCGACCGCCTGGGCGCCGGAGGCGCAGGCCGTGCCGACCGACGAGCTGTAGCCCTGGATGCCGTACCTGATGGCGATCCGGGCCGCCGGCATGTTCGGCAGGATGCCGGTGAGCAGGTACGGGCTGACCGCCGACCGTCCCCGGGCGGCCCGGGCCAGCACCTGCGACTCCAGGGTGGCCATCCCGCCGACACCGCCCACGATCACACCGATCCGGGACGGGTCGACGTCGCGGCCCACCTCGATGCCGGCGTCGGCGAGCGCGTCGGCGGCGGTGAGCAGCGCCAGGACCACGGTCCGGTCCAGCACCCGGCTCTCCGGCCCGGGCAGGACGCTGCGCGGGTCGATGTCGGGCAGCAGACCGGCCACGTCCAGCGAGCCCGATGCCGGATGGCCCTCGGGTGGGCGGGTCAGCCCGGACCGGCCGGTCGTCAACGCGTCGAAGGTCTCCTCGACACCCCGTCCGACCGGGCTGAACAGGCCCATCCCGGTGATCAGCGCGCTCACGCCGGCACTCCGAACCGTCCGCTCACGACGCGGCCTCGGTGAGGTAGCGCTCGCGCAGGGCCACCTTGCGGACCTTGCCGGTGACGGTGACCGGAATGTCGTCGGACCGTACCGGCACGACCCGGCGCAGCGTGGCGCCGACGTCCGCGCCGAGGGCGGCGCGCACCCGGTCGGTGCGGTCCTCGGCCTCGTCGGCGCCGGCGGCCAACTCCAGCAGCACGTCGGTCACCACCCCGTCCGCCGCGCCGACGATCACCACGGTGCAGTCGGTGACGTCCGGGCAGGCGGCGAGGACCCGCTCCTCCGACAGGGCGGTGAAGAACCGCCGGCCGTTCCCGGCATCGACCGAGTCGACCGCCCGGTCCAGGTGGTAGTAGCGGCCCTCGGCGTCGGCGCGGACCAGGTCCCCGGTGAGGTACCAGCCGCGCTGGCGGAACCGGTAGGTGGTGGCCGAGTCGTTCCAGTAGCCACGGAACAGCGACGGCGAGTCGATGCCCAGGAAACCCACCTCGCCGACCGGCACCGGCTCGCCGTCGGCGTCCAGCACGGCGACCTTGGTGAACTGGTACGGCCGGCCGATGCAGCGCCCGTACCGGTCGGTGTCGGCGCGGTGGGTGATGTGGAACATGGAGTGGCCCATCTCGCTGGAGCCCAGCCCGTCGATGAAGAGTGAGCCGGGCACCCGCGCCACCCCGTCGCGCGTGACGGTGTCGTGCCAGCCGACCGCGACGAGCCGGCGGATGTGCGGCTCGTGCGAGCAGTCGCCGGTGTTGAACCACAGCCGCACCGAGTCCAGGTCGTACCCGGACAGGTCGAAGCGGGCCAGCTCGGCCCAGGTGACCGAGAAACCGAACACCCCGTCGGGACGCCAGCGTTGGATCGCGTCGAGGACGCGCTCGCCGCCCTGCTCGGAGAGCAGGAACATCTCCGCGCGGTTGCCCAGCGCCTGGTTGACCATCAGCACGGTCGCGGTGTGCGGTGCCGGCAACGCGTTGAGGATCCGGGTGGTGCCCTGCGCCTGCGGCATGCTCAGCAGGTGCCGGGTGGCGGCGAAGAGGCTGGCGTGGGAGTGCAGCACCGCCTTGGGCACCCCGGTCGTCCCCGAGGTGTGGGTGATCACGATCGGGTCGTCCGGGTGGTGCCGGTAGTGCGGCGGGGCCGCCGCCGGATCACCGGTGCCGGCCTGCGCGGGCGTACCCAGCAGCGGTACGCCCAGTTCGTGCCCGGCCAGCAGGGCGGTGTGCGCGTCGTCCGCGAGCACACCGACGCCGCGCAGCCGACGGATGTACTCGGCGGCGATCTCCGGCCGGAGCTTGCCGTTCATCAGCGCCGGGATCGCCCCGAGCCGGGCCAGCGCCAGGAAGCTCAGCACCATGTCGGCGGCGGCGGTGGCCCAGACGGCCACCGGGTCGCGGGGGCGTACCCCCTGCTCGTGCAGCCACGCGGCGCGGGCGGCGACCCGCTCGTCGAGCTGACCCAGCGTGAGCGGTGCCTGGGCCGGATGCCCGTCGACGGCGGTGTCGAAGGTCAGCGCCGGTCCGTCCGGGTCGGCGCCGTGCGCCAGCACGCGGGCCAGCATGTTGCCCGCGCCCAGTTCGGTGTCGGCGGCCAACCGGCCGCGCAGTCCCGGTGTCCTCATGGTCGTGCTCCTCCCCCCAGCAGCACCGCGACCGCCTCGGTGGACAGGTCGGGCGTCTGTTCGATCAGGATCAGCAACACCTCGTCGGCGTCGCCGTCGTCGTGCAGCAGGGCCGCCTCGGCGGTGCCCTCGGCGTGCGGGTCGCCGGTCGGGCTGAGGCAGACCACCGGGCCGCGCAGTCCCCAGCGGGCCGCGATGTGGCCGGCGACGCTGTTGGGCACGGACTGGTAGAAGAACAGCGGTCCGACCCGGCCGCCGGCCTCGACCGTCGCGCGTACGTGTTCGGCGCTGGCCCGGTCCCCAGACGCGCTGACCAGCACGATCGCCGTGCGCACCTCCGCAGGCACCGGCGAGGTCCCGTACCGCCGGCCCAGGCACCGCTCGGCGACCGCCACCACAGTGGGCGCGAACGCCGAGTGCACGAACCCCGGCACCACCGGCACGACCCCGTCCCCCGGCTCGGGCCACCCCGCCCGCGCAAGCTCCCGCACCCCGCCCGCCCCCCGCGATCTTGCGTTTCCTGTCGTCGATTCGCGTTGTTCGTCAGATTCGTCGCCACCGAAAGTGCAAGATCGCGGGGTGGTGGGGGTGGTCATGGCACGCCGATCAGGAGCGCCGTGTTGGCGCCGCCGAAGGCCGCGTTGAGGGTCAGGGCGTGGGTTGCCGTCGCGCGGCGGTGCGCGGTGGTGACGACGTTGAGGGGGCAGGCCTCGTCGCGGCCCTGCCAGCCGGCGTTGACCGGCAGCTCACCGGTTCGCAGCGCCATCGACGTGACCACCAGTTCGAGCAGCCCGGACGCCTCCAACGTGTGCCCGTGCAACGCCTTCGTGGAGCTGACCGGCACCTCGCTGGCGTACCCGTCGAGGGCCCGCAGCAGCGCCGCGGCCTCGGCGGCGTCGCTCTGCGCGGTGCCGGTGGCGTTGGCGTTGACGTACCCGACCGCCTGCGGCGGCAGCCCGGCCCGGCGCAGCGCGACGCTCGCCGCGCGGGCCAGTCCGACGCCGGTCGGGTCCGGCTGGCACGGGTGGTACGCGTCCCCGGCGCGACCCCAGCCCGCGACGGTCGCCACCGGCTCCGCGCCCCGCCGGGCCTCGGCGCGGGACTCGATGACCACGGCGGCCACGCCGTCGCCGAGCAGCAGGCCACGACGGCCGGTGCTGAACGGCCGCACCGCCCCGTCGTCGGCGAGGGCCCGACCCGCGTCGAAGAGCGCGAACTGGTCCGGCTCGACGAGGTAGCCGGCGGCCACCACCACCCGCGTCAGGTCGCCCCGGCTGATCAGGGTGGCGGCGTCGGCCACCGCCGTACTCGCCGACACGCAGGCGCTGGTGTAGACCCGGGTGCGACCGGACAGTCCACACCGGGCGGCGAGCTGGCCGGCCAGCGCGGACGGGACCGGCTCCACGCCGGGGGCCGGGCCGCCGTGCACGGCGAGCAGCAGCGCGCACTCCGACCGTCGGGTGCGGTCCAGGCCGGCCGCCCGACAGGCCGCGTCGATCGCGTCGGCCAGCTCGTCGCCGAGGGTGCCCACCTCGGGCAGGGTGGCGGCCACGGTCACCCGGCGGGCGCTCGTGTCGAAGCGACGGATCGGACCGAAGGCCGGCGCGGAGGCGAGCTGCGCCTCGGCGCCCCGCCCCAGGGCGCTGACCGCGTACACACCGGTGAGCTGGACGACGGGCGGCTCAGCCATCTGCGGGAGCGGTCAACGACGCCCGCAGGACCGCCAGGGCGTCGTCGACGGTACGGATGCCGGCCAGGTCGTCGTCGGTGAGGTCGAGCTGACGCTCGTAACGCTGCTCGACGAGGTGCACGAGCCAGGCGAGTTCCATCGAGCCGACCCGGTCGGGAACCTGGTCGGCGGGTTTCGCGGTGAGTTCGGCGAGCATGGTCAGCAGGTCAGCTCGCCCCAGATCGGGCTGACCGGACATCAGGCGTCGTCGCGCTTCGCCTCGGCGGCGCGGTCGGCGACCATCGTGGTGAACTCGCCGACGGTCATCAGGGCCAGCTTCTCCGACTCGTCGTCGGCGAACCTCAGACCGAACCGGTCCTCGACGCGGACAGCGAGGTCGGACAGGGCCAGCGATTCCAGGTCGACGCCGGACGGGCCGAGCGTGGTGTCGTCGTCGAGCCCCTCGACGTCGTAGTTCATGTCGACGAGCTGCTCGACGACGAAGGCGCGGACCTCGGCTCTCATGGATACCCTCTCTGCGTATGCCAGGTGACGGTGTCCGATCGGGACACCGCGTCGGTCTGGGTCGGTGGGGACACCGGCGGTCGGCCGGGTCCCGCCGTACGGATGCCGCGCGCGGGTGCGACGCTGCTCGGGTTGGTGGTGGGCAGCGAGGCCCTGGCGCTCGCGGTAGGTGTCCACGTCGAGGTGGCGCAGCGGGCCGGTCACGACGTCACCGCCGAGCGCAGCACGTCGGTCGAGCGGACCAGCTTGCCGGTGGTGGTGCGCGGCAACGCGTCGAGCAGGCGCAGCACCCGGGGTCGCTTGTAGCCGGCCAGCCTCTCGGCGAGGAGCTTGTCCAGCATCTCTTCCGACAGGGGGCCGTCCGGCTGGACGTACGCGGTGATGCCCTCGTCCCACACCACCACGGCGGCGGCCACGCCCGGCAGCTCGGTGACGGTCGCCTCCACCTCGCTGAGGTCGACCTTCAATCCGCCCACGGAGACCTGCGAGTCGAGCCGGCCGCGCACGGTGACGAGGCCGGTGTCGGCGTCGACGGTGCCGGCGTCACGGGTGTGCAGCCAGCCGTCGGCCCAACGGGTCGGGTCGCTCAACCCGACGTACGGCGACGCCGGGCAGGACACCCACAGCTCGCCGCCGGACTCGCGGACCTCGATGCCGGGCGCCGGAGCGATCGACGGGCGGTGGGCACCGTGCAGGTCGGTGCCGATCACCCCGACCTCGGTCATCCCGTACATGTTGCCCAGCGGCACCCCGTAGCGGTCGGTGAACGCCTGGGCCACCGCGGCGGGCACCAGCTCGCCGCCGGTGGTCATCCGTTGGAACTGCGGCAGCGGGCTGGACGGCCGGGTGGAGGCGAGCAGACCGATGTGGAACGGCACGCCCAGCACCGTGGCCGGCGTGGCCTCGGCGGCGATCGCGGCCAGCACGGCGTCGCCGCTGAGCCGCTGCGGCGGCACCAGCTCCACGCCGGCGTGCAGCCCGTAGAGCAGGCCGCCGACCAGGCCGAGCACGTGCACCATGGACGGCAGCAGGATGATCCGTTCACCGGGCAGCGCCACACCGTCGATCCGGGTGTAGCGGCGCACCTCGGCGACCAGGTCGGCCGCGGTCCGGCCGATCACCTTCGACGGGCCGGTCGAGCCGGAGCTGAGCTGGATCACGGCGTGACCGCTGACCGCTGGACTGTCCGCGTACCGGGTGACGCTCTCGGTGACGTCGACGAACACCTTCAACGCGCCGCCGCCGGTGCGCAGCGGGGCGACCACCACCTGTGGGGTGAGCCGGGTCAGCGCTCGGTCCACCTCGTGGTCGGTGAGCCGGTGGTCGAGCAGGATGGCCTGCCCGCCGGCTCGCCACGTGGCGAGCAGATTGACGACGTACGCCAGCGACGGCGGCAACCGCAGCGCGGCAGCGCCGCCGGGACGCAGTCCGGCCGCGGTCAGCCGATCCTGCGCGGCGGTTACCAACCGGTGCAGGGTGGCCCGGTCGATCGGTTCCGGTAGGCGGAGACAAACATCGGTCGGACGGCCGGCGAACAGGACTTCGTCCACCCAGCCGGGGTCATCTACCGTAAGGTTTTCGGCGACATGAGTCATTGCCCCCACCATTCGACGCGCAGCGCAAAGTAGGGCATAGGAGCCAATTTTTGGCATCTTTCGAGGTGCTGCCGGAACCCTACGACAGCCGCGCGCGGCATCGCTAGATGCAAATGGCTAGATCAAAATGAGCGCCCGGACCGATTGCCACATACCGCCGCCGACCACTCGTTGACGCCCGCCGCCCGTGCTGGTCCGCTGTCCGTGATCGACTCCATTTCGCCGATGTGGGGGTATCCGGACGTCCGGATACCCCCACATCGGCGAGTTGGTGTGGATCAAACGGCCGTGCTTCCTCCGGCGGCCGTGAGGGGCACCTCGTCCGGGGTCTGGGCGTGGATGGTGAAGCGCAGCGAACGGGCGTCGGTGAAGCACTCCCTCATCGGACGGACCAGGTCACGGTGCTCCTCGGTGCGCTCCCACGCCTCGAAGTCGGAAAGGTCCGCCCACTCGCTGGTGATCAGCCACTGCTCCGGGTCGGTCGACGAGCGGCACACCTGGTCCACCAGGTGCCCCGGCACGCCGTCGGCGACGAGGTGCCGGATCTCCTCGTACGCGGCGAGGAACTGCTCGGTGCGCGGTTCCGGCACCCGGACCAGGAAGACCACTCGGGCCCGCTGCTCGCTCACGGCATCTCTCCCCTCGTCGGCGCGGCCCCCCGCAGGACCAGCGCGCTGTTGAACCCGTCGAAGCCCCGCGCGCAGACCAGCGCGAGGCGACTGCGCGGCCGGCGGTGCTCGCGCAGAAAGTCCAGCTCGCACCCGTCGGCGACCTCGTCGGGGCTGGCCGAGGCGGGCAGCGTGTCGTGCGCGAACGCCAGCAGCGCGGTGGCCACGTCCAGCGCCGAGCCGCCCTGGTGCGCCCGGCCGGTCAACGGTTTCTGCGTGGTCACCGGGGGCGGCCCGTCGGCGAACACGGCGCGCAGCGCCGCCGCCTCGCTGCGGTCGTACCGGGGTACGCCGAGGGCGTCGGGCAGCACCACGTCGATTGCGGTCGCCGCGACGCCGGCCCGGTCCAGGGCCAGCCGCATCGCCCGCGCGTACTGGATGGGGTCGCCGGCGCTGTCGGCGGTGGTGTGCGCGGCGTCGTGGGTGGCGCCCCAGCCGCTCACCTCCCCGTAGATCCGGGCGCCCCGGGCCAGCGCGTGCCCCAGCTCCTCCACCACGAACACCGCGCCGCCCTCGGCCGGCAGGTAGCCGCTGGCCGCCGCGTCGAACGGCCGGTACGCCCGCTCCGGGTCGGCGACGTCGCTGAGCAGTCCGGAACGTAGCTGGCAGGCCAGGGCGTACGGGCTCAGTGGACACTCGGTCGCCCCGGCGATCACCACGGGCGTACCGCGGCGCACCGCGCGGGCGGCGTGCGCGAGGCTGTCCAGCCCTCCGGCCGTCTCCGCGACCAGCACCCCGCTCGGCCCCTTGAACTGGTGGTGGATGGAGAGCTGTCCGACACTGGCGGCGTAGAACCAGGCGATCGACTGGTACGCGCCGACGGTGCGCGACTGCCCACCCCAGAGCCGTTGCAGTTCCCGCTGCCCGAACAGGTTGCCCCCGGACGAGCTGGCCAGGGCCACCGCGTACCCGTACGGGTCGGGCGCCTTCTCGGGCAGCCCCGCGTCGGCCAGCGCGAGGCGGGTGGCGGCGAAGCCGAGGTGCGTCCACCTGTCGGTCTGTACGAGCTGCCGACTCTCGGCGTACGACTCGGCCGCGAAGTCGGGCACCTCGCCGCCGAAGCGGGTGGGATAGCCGGCCGGGTCGAAGAGCGTGATCGGTCCGGTGCGCCGGGTGCCGGCCAGCACGGTACGCCAGTGCGCGTCCACGCCGACGCCGCTGGGCGCGACCACACCGATGCCGGTGACGACCGCCCGGGCGGTGCTCACGCCGCCGCCGGGAGCCGGCGGAACACCATCGCCGACTGGAAGCCGCCGAACCCGCTGCCCACCGACAGTGCCACGTTCACCGGCACCTCCCGCGCCTCGTTGGGTACGTAGTCCAGGTCGCACTCCGGATCGCGGGTGCTCCAGTTGGCCGTCGGCGGTACGACACCGAACTCGATCGCGAGGGCGCAGGCGGCCATCTCGATCGACCCGATGGCCCCGAGTGAGTGCCCGATCATCGACTTGATGGAGCTGATCGGCACCCGGTACGCGGCCTGGCCCAGTGCCCGCTTGAAGGCGGCCGTCTCGTGCCGGTCGTTCTGCCGCGTGCCCGAGCCGTGTGCGCTGATGTAGGAGACCTGTTCGGGGATGATCCGGCCCTGCCGCAACGCGTCGGTGACGGCGAGGCCCATCTCCAGCCCGTCGGGGCGCAGCCCGGTCATGTGGTAGCCGTTGCTGCGGCTGGCGTAGCCGGCGACCTCGCAGTAGACGTGGGCGCCGCGCCGTCGGGCGTGCTCGGCCTCCTCGAGCACCAGCACTGCCGCGCCCTCGGCCAGCACGAACCCGTGCCGGTCGGCGTCGAACGGGCGGGACGCGTGCGCCGGGTCGTCGTTGTCGGGACTGGTCGCCTTGATCGCGTCGAACGAGGCGACGGTGACCGGCGAGATCGGCGAGTCGGCCGCACCGGCCAGCACGATGTCCGCCTCACCGTCCACGATCATCTGGTGGCCGTAGCCGAT
Source organism: Micromonospora sp. NPDC005174 (assembly GCF_040608495.1). Lineage (NCBI taxonomy): Bacteria > Bacillati > Actinomycetota > Actinomycetes > Micromonosporales > Micromonosporaceae > Micromonospora > Micromonospora sp. NPDC005174. Next base: position 45,532 of record NZ_JBEXIJ010000010.1, read on the forward strand.
GGCGTCGATGCCCGACGTGCAGCCGGTGGAGACCACCTGCGCCGGGCCGTGCAGCCCGTGCCGGCAGGCCACGTCCGCGGCGAGGCTGCTGGGCACCAGCGCCTGGTAGAGGTACGGGCCGCCGAGCGCCGCGTCGACCAGCCACCGCCGACCGTGCTCGCTGACCCGCACGTACTCCTGCTCCAGGGCCATCGTGCCGCCCACGGCGGTGCCGAGCACCACCCCGGCGCGGTCCCGCTCGGCGTCGTCGAGCACCAGGCCGGCGTCGGCGATGGCCTCGGTGGAGCAGGCCAGCGCGAACTGCACGTACCGGTCGGCGCGCCGCCGCTCGCTGTCGGTGAGCCCGGCGGCGACCGGGTCGAAGTCGCACTCGGCGGCGATCTGCGAGCGGAACGGCGACGGGTCGAAGAAGCTGATCCGCCGGGTGGCCGTACGTCCCTCGGTGATGGTCTTCCAGAACCGGTCCCGGCTGGCGCCGCCGGGAGCGACCACACCCACACCGGTGACCACGGTCCGACGGGCGGTCATGATCCGCCCCGCTGTTCGACGAGTTCGGTGTCGACGTGCCCCAGCTCCGGGCGCGGGGCGAGCGGACCCAGGTGGAAGACCACCTCGGCCGACTCCGAGCCGGTGTTGCGCAGCCGGTGCCGCACGTTGACCGGCACGAACAGAGCCTCGCCGGCGGCCACCTGGGTCGGCTGGTCGTCCAGGTCCACGGTGATCGCGCCGCGTGCCACGTACAGGAACTCCTCGCTGTAGGGGTGGTAGTGCTCGGCGATCCGCTCCCCCGGCGCGAGCGTCGCCACCCCGAGGAAACCGGAGGTGCTGCCGACGGTGCGGGGGCCGAGCAGCACCCGCAGCTCGCCACCGCGTCGCCGGTCGGCCGGTACGTCCGATGCCACGATCAGCCGGGTGCCCAGATCACTCATCGCCGGCCTCCGTCCCGGCGAGACCGGCGACCGGACCGACCTGTCCGGCGCGTTCGCGGGCGATCCGCTCGACCCGGTCCTTGATGACCGCGAGTTGGATGACGCTGTTGGTGTTGATCCGTTCGGTCATGGCGGCGTTGTCGACGGGCGCGGTCGGCTTCATGGCGAAGTCCTGCGTCCAGGTCATCCGCGTGCCACCGGCCTCCTCGGTGTAGCGCCAGTGGATCCGCATGTACTCGAACGGCCCGGTCTCCACCCGGTGCGCCCGCACCTGACGGCTGACCGGGTCGGCGGTGCGTTCACTGACCCAGCTCCAGGCCACCCCGTTCTCGTCGGGGTACATGGTGAGGCGGAACCGCACGGTGTGCCCGTCGCGGTGCAGGATCTCCACCACGGCGTACTCGGTGAACAGCTCGGTCCAGTTCGCGACATCGTTGGTGACGTCCCAGACCACGGCGAGCGGCGCCTCGATGACCACGAAGTTCTCGGTGTGCCCGGGTGGGTCGGTGCGGCGGGCGACGAGGTCGGCCACCGCCCCGATGCTCAACTGCCCGGCCTGTTCCGGGATGCTCACCTGCCACCGGTCGGCGACGACCGCGGAGAGTTCCAGCAGGGCGAGCGAGTCCATGCCCAGCTCCTCCAGGGACGCGGCGGGCGTACGGGCCGCGGCGTCGGCGTCCAGGCCGCAGTGCGCCACCAGGATGTCGGTGATCTCGGCGGTCATCGGGCGACCATGGGTGACGGTCATCGTGTCCTCCTGTGGGTTACGTCGGGCTCCGCGGCGGGCGCGGCGCGAGGTGTGGGGGTGGTCGCCGGCTGCGGTGCGGGCGCGGCGAGCAGACGGTCGACGAGGCCGGTGGTGTAGCGGCCCTTGCGGAACCCGGCGTCGTCGAGCACCCGTCGGACGAATCCGATGGTGGTGTGCACGCCCGGGCCGGCGATGTCGAACTCGTCGAGGGCTCGTTCCAGCCGGTTGAGCGCCAGCTCCCGGTCGGGCGCCCAGACCACGACCTTGGCCAGCAGGGAGTCGTACCAGGGGCCGACCAGGTAGCCGGCGCGGGCGTGGGTGTCCACTCGGGTGAACGGTCCGCCCGGCGGGGTGAACCGCTCCAACCGTCCGGGTGTCGGGGCGAAGCCGCGCGCCGGGTCCTCGGTGTTGACACGGCACTCCACCGCGACGCCGCGCAGCCGGATCTCCTCCTGCCGCCACCGCAGCGGCACACCGGCCGCGATGTGCAGTTGCTCGTGGACCAGGTCGATCCCGGTGACCATCTCGGTGACGGGGTGCTCCACCTGGATCCGACAGTTGATCTCCAGGAAGTGGAAGCGTTCCTCGGCGTCGACCAGGAACTCCAGCGTGCCGGCGCCGACGAAGCCGACCTCCAGAGCGCCCCGGAGCGCGGTCTCGGCGATGCTGTCGAGGGTCGCGGCGGACAGCGCCGGAGCGGGCGCCTCCTCGACGAGCTTCTGGTGCCGGCGCTGCACCGAGCAGTCCCGGGTGCCCAGGTGCACGCCGTTGCCGTGGGCGTCGCAGAGCACCTGCACCTCGACGTGCCGCGCCTCGGTGAGGTAGCGCTCGACGTACACCCGGTCGTCGCCGAAGGCGGCCTGGGCGGCGGCCCGGGTCCGCGCGTACGCCCGGGCCAACTCGGTCGGGCGGCGCACGACTGTCATCCCCCGGCCGCCGCCACCGGCGGCGGCCTTCACGATCACCGGATAGCCGACGGCGTCGGCGACCTCGGCCGCCGCGACGGCGGTCGGCACCGGCGCGACGCTGCCCGCCGGCAGCGGCAGCCCGGCCCGGCTCATCAGGGCCCGGGCCGAGGACTTGTCGGCGAGCGCCGCCATCACCGCCGGCGGCGGGCCGATGAACGTCAGGCCGTTGTCCGCGCAGATCTCGGCGAAGTCGGCGTCCTCGGAGAGGAACCCGTACCCGGGATGCACGGCCTGCGCGCCCACCTGTCGGGCCGCCTCCACGATCGCGGCGGCGTTGAGGTAGCTGCGTCGGCTGGACGCCGGTCCGATCCGGACGGCCTGGTCGGCGAGGCGGACGGCTGCGGAGTCCGCGTCGGCGGCGGAGTAGACCACCGCCGTGCGGATGCCGAGTTCGCGGCAGGCCCGCAGCACCCGCAGGGCGATCTCGCCCCGGTTGGCGATCAGCACGGTCTCGAACACGTGGTCACCCCCGCCGTCAGGCCGGATCCAGCTCGACCAGCGGCTGGTCGTACTCCACCGGCTGACCGTCCTCGACGAGGATCGCGACGACCCGACCGGCCCGGTCGGCGCTCACCTCGTTCATCAGCTTCATGGCCTCGACGATCGCGACCGGCTGGCCGGGGCGGACCAGGTCGCCGACCGCGACGAACGGCCGCGCGCCAGGTTCCGGCGCCCGGTAGAAGGTGCCGACGATCGGCGCCCGGACCGCGGCGCGTCCGGGCACCGGGGGCCGGATCAGCGCGGCCGGCGGGCCGGGCACGGCCACGGTCGGCAGCGGCGTGGTGACGGCCTGCGGCAGAACCGGGGGTACGTCCGATCCGGCGGCCGCCTCGCCCGGGTGCCACTCGACCTCGAGCACCGTCGTCCCGCTGCGCAGCCGGATCCGGCGTACCGGTCCGGCCAGCTCGGCGAGCAGGTGGCGCGCCTGTCGACGCAGTCCCGCCAGCACCTCCTCGTGGTCCGTGTCGGTCTCCTGCGGTCCGTTCGCCGGGAGGCGCCCGTCGACGTCCGCCCGGCCGTTCGGGCCGTCGGCGGTGGACACGGTGGCGCCGGCCGTCATCGAGCACCCACCTGGGCGCCGGCGCGGGTGGCGCCGAACCGGCGGAAGCGCTGCCGCCGTAGGCGGACCAGCATGGCGGGCGGCACGTCCAGCAGCGGTAGCAGGTTGGCCAGCAGCGCGGCGCGCAGCCGCCGGGCGGTCTCGGCCGGGTCGTCGTGGGCGGCCGTGGCCGGCTCGGGGACGATCTCGTCGACGACGCCGAGGCGGCACAGGTCGGGTGCGGTCAGCCGCAGCGCGCGGGCCGCCTGCGGCGCCGCCGAGCGGTCCGGCCAGAGGATGGCGGCGCAGCCCTCCGGACTGATCACCGAGTAGACGGCGTGTTGGAGCATCAGCACCCGGTCGGCGACGCCGAGGGCCAGCGCGCCACCGCTGCCGCCCTCACCGGTGATCACCGTGACGACGGGGGTCGGCAGCACGGTGAGGGTGAGGATGTTCTCCGCGATGGCCGCGGCCTGGCCCTGCTCCTCGGCGTTGATCCCCGGGTCGGCGCCGGGCGTGTCGACGAGGGTGATCACCGGCAGGCCCAGTCGGGCGGCGAGACGCATCAGCCGTAGCGCCTTGCGGTGCCCGGCCGGGCTGGCCATGCCGAAGTTGCGGGCGACCAGGTCGGCGGTGGTGTGGCCCTTCTGGTGACCGATCACCATCACGTGCCGGCTCGCCAACCGCGCGAGACCGCCGACGACCGCGGGACAGTCCCCGCCGAGCCGGTCGCCGTGCAGCTCGACGAACCCGTCGAAGACGGAGTCCAGATAGTCCAGGGTCGTGGGTCGGCCCGGGTGGCGGGCCGTCCGCACGGTCTCCCACGCGTCGTGCGTCGTCGGCTGCGGGCCGTCGCCGGCCGGCGGACGCTGCCCGTCCGGTGGGACCGCGTCGGCCAGGCGCTCGTGGTGCCGCGCCGGCTCCTGCCGGGGTACGGGTGTGCGCGTCGGACGGCCGGCGCGGGCCGCGGCCAGCAGGGCCGCCAGGCAACCTCGCAACGACCGGCGCTGCACCACCATGTCCACCTGACCGTGGCGCAGCAGGAAGTCGGCGGTCTGGAACCCCTCGGGCAACGCCCGGCCGGTGACCTGGCGGATGACCCGTGGCCCGGCGAACCCCATCCGCGCGCCGCTCTCGGCGAGCACCAGGTCGGTGTTGGTGGCGAACGACGCCGCCACCCCGCCGTAGGTCGGGTCGGTGAGCACGCTGACGGTGAGCAGACCCGCCTCGCGCAGCGCGGCGATGGCCTGGCTGACCGTGGCCATCTGCATCAGCGACAGGGCGCCCTCCTGCATCCGCGCCCCGCCGGACGCGGTGACCAGGACGAGCGGCACCCGGTCGTCGAGCGCCCGCTCGGCGGTCCGGGTGATCAGCTCGCCCACCGCCACGCCGAGGCTGCCGCCGAGGAACCGGAAGTCCATCACCGCCAGGGCGGCCGGGTGCCCGCCGATGGTGGCGGTGCCACAGAGGACCGCCTCGGGCAGGCCGGTGGCGGCGCGCGCCGCGGTGAGCCGGTGCGGGTACGGCAGCACGTCGACGAACTCCAGCGGGTCCGCCTCGGGCACCCGGTCGGGCAGCAGGCGCAGCGAGCCCGGGTCCGCGAGCAGCCGCAGCCGCTCCGGCGCGCCGAGGCGGGAGTGTGCGCCGCACTCCGGGCAGACGTCGAGGTTGCGTCGCAGCCGTTTGCGGTAGAGCAGGGTCGCGCAGCCAGCGCACCGGGACCAGAGCTGTTCCTCCTGCCCCGCGGTGGCGGTCACGAGCGTCCCCCGGCGTCCGGGGCGTCGAACCGGTAGAAGCAGTGCGCCATCGCGTCGCGCGGGGAGCTCCAGGTCGACAGGTACGGCGAGACGTACGGCCGCAGCCGGTCGCTGACCCGGACGAACTCGGGGTGTTCCCGGGCGGCCTCCACCGCCGGCTGCGCCGGATGCTCGGTCTCCAGCAGGTGCACGTAGAGGTCGTGCAGTCGGTACAGCGCGCGGTGCCGGACGCCGACCAGGCGCGGCAGCTCGGTCGCGTCCGACTCGGCGAAGATCTCGGCGACCCGTTCCTCGGCGGTCGGTACCACCTTCGCGACGATCAGCGATCGGTCCATGGCTGGGCCTCCCCCCACGGCGCCCAGGTCGGCTCGACGAGCCTGCGGACGCGCTGGACGACTGCCGCCACGATGCGGGAGCCGTCGTCACGACGGCGTCACGGCGACGGACCGGCCGGCGACGCCCAACGGTGACGCTGCGTTGACGCAACCTGTGCATGAGCTATGCGTCCCTTGTGTGCAGCACGCCCCGAAGATTCGATGTTTTTGCAGTTCGGAACCGATTTCATGGTTACCTGGTGAGCGACGACAAGCCACCGTCGGCGTTGACGCACGGTGACTGTTATTGATAATCTTCACGGTGGTCAGCCCGGCGGCTCCGCGGGTGGTGCCATGCCTGGACAGCCGTGGTCGGATTCCATCGACGGAGTCGACGGTGGCGACGCGGGCAGTCGATCCGGGACACAGCAGACAGTCGGGACGAGCGTTCCGCAGGGGGTGCCGCCGTGGCCGCTGATCCGTCCGTGCCGACCGCCGGAGGTCCCGGCGAGGGCCACCTCACGCTGCACCTGCTCGGCGGTTTCCGCCTTCTGCACGCCACCGCGCACATCGTGGTGCCGCGCGGGCTGCAACGGGTGATCGCGCTGATCGGGCTGCGCCCCGGCGCCACCCGCAGCCAGCTGGCCGGGCTGCTGTGGCCCGACGTGTCCGAGGAACGGGCGCTGTCCTCGCTGCGGACCGCGCTGTGGCGGCTGCGGCAGGACCCGTGCTGCCCGATGACCGTGGCCGGCGACACCGTCCGGCTGGCCCCGGCCGTACGCCTCGACGTGGACGACCTCGTCGGGACGGCCGAGCGGGTCCGCAACGGCGACGACCCGCGGACCACCGCCGGCGCGCTCGCCGCCGGCCGGCACGACCTGCTGCCCGGCTGGTACGACGACTGGGTGTTGCTGGACCGGGAGCGGCTGCGGCAACTGCGTCTGCACATGCTGGAGCAGGTGTCCGCCCAGCACCTCGCCGCGGGTCGACACGGCGAGGCGTTGGAGGCCGCGTTGGAGGCGATGGCCGCCGAGCCGCTGCGCGAGACGCCGCACCGACTGGTGGTACGCATCCACCTCGCCGAGGGCAACGCCTTCGAGGCCGTACACGCCTTCTACGTCTACCGGGACCTGCTGCGCCGGGAGCTGCGCCTCGAACCCAGCCCGGCGATGAGCGCGCTGCTCGACGACACGCTCGCCCCGATCCGGGCGGCCAGCCGCCCCGCCACCGGGCGGGACACCGCCGCGCGGCCGTCACCGGCCGGACGGCCGACGTGACGGTGACGTGACACGTCCTACGGCACGGTGACCGCATCGAGCACGTGACCACCGGCCCCCGGGTCGGGATCGGCCACCGGCGGAAGGGGTCCCATGAGTCGTCTACTGATCGTCAGCCGGATCATCCCGGGCGCGGAGGGGCGGGTCGCCCAGATCTTCGCCGAGTCCGACGCCACCGAACTGCCCGGTCTCACCGGCGTCACGCACCGGTCCCTGTACTGCCTGCACGACGTGTTCGTGCATCTCATCGAGACCTCGGACGTGAACCCGGGCGCCCTCGCGGCCGCCCGCAACCACCCGCTGTTCCAGCAGGTCAACGAACGGCTCGCCGCGCACACCTCGCCGTACCTGTCGACCTGGCGCTCCCCGAAGGACGCCATCGCCGACTGCTTCTACCGCTGGGACGCGGTCGACGCGGCGGCACCCCACCCGGCGGGCTGACATGTCCACCGCAGGACCGCACGTCCTGATCATCGGTGCCGGCACGGGCGGCCTGTGCCTGGCGCACGGGCTGCGTCGCGCCGGGATCAGCGTGGCCGTCTACGAGCGCCACCGGCACAGCGGCGAGGGGCTGCTCGGATACCGCGTGGGCATCGGTCCCACCGGCAGCCGGGCGCTGCGTGACTGCCTGCCGCCACAGCTGTTCGCCACGTTCCTGGCCACCTGCGCCCGGCCGCCGAGCTACTTCAACGTCGTCACGCAACGGCTTCGGGAGACCGCGTCGTTCGAGCTGCGTCCGGCGGTCGATCCCGTACGCACCGAACACTCGGTGGCCCGGACGGTGCTGCGCCAGGTGCTGCTCACCGGCCTGGCCGACGTGGTGCACTTCGGCAAGACCTTCGTCCGGTACGAGCAGCGTGACGACGGCACGGTCACCGCGTACTTCGCCGACGGAAGCAGCGCCACCGGTGACCTGCTGGTGGCGGCGGACGGCACGCACTCGGCGGTACGCCACCAGTACCTCCCGCACGCGGTCACCCGCGACGCCGGCACCATCAACATCGCCACCCGCATCCCGTTGACCCCGCAGACCCGCGACCTCGTGCCCGAGCGGGTCGGCAAGGGCATCTCGCTCATCTTCGGCGCCGGCGGCACCATGGGCGTGCTGCACGTGATGGAGTTCAAGTGGAGCCCCGACGGGGCGATCAAGTCCGGCGTCAACGACGAGGACGCCGCCCTGCTCCGGGCCTGGTCCGGCCTGTCGGAGAACACCAGCGCCGACTACATCAACCTCATCATCTGGAGTACGGCCCGTCGGTTCCCGGTCGACGTGCTGCAACGCCGGGGCGAGGACCTGAAACGGGTCGCGCTGGACCTCACTCCCAACTGGCATCCACACCTGCGGGAACTGCTGCGGATCAGCGATCCGGGCAGCGTCCTGCCGATCAAGGTGAGCACGTCCGAACCGACGCCACCCTGGAAGAGCAGCACCGTCACACTGCTCGGGGACGCCATCCACACGATGACGCCGGGGCGCGGGGTGGGGGCCAACACCGCGCTGCGCGACGCCCGGCTGCTCTGCCGGCACCTGTCCAGCGCCGTCACCGGGGACAAGACGCTCGTGCAGGCCGTGGCGGACTACGAGGCCACGATGGTGCCCTACGGCTTCGCGCGGGTCGCCGAATCGCTGAACCGCAGCGGCACCAGCGGCGACGACCGGATGTACCGTCCGGTGGTCGGGCGACTCGCGCTGCTCGGCGCGCGTGGCTACTTCGGAGTGACCAGCCGGGTGCCCCCGCTGCGACGCCGTTTCGTCGACGACTTTCACACCTACGAGGGCGACCAGGACTGACCACGGCACCACCGACCCGGGTACGGCGTGCGAGCGCCGGCCCGGGTCGTCCTCTGTCCATGCCCCGTGGTCGGTCGCCGCGCTGGTCGGGGCACGCGTGCGGCGCTGGTCGGGGCGCGATGACGGCCTGGGCGGGTGGACGTTCCGGGGCGACGCTGCGTCACCCGTCGCGCACCACACGCGGTGACGGACGACGGCGCGCGCCATACGGCCAGTCCTCTCTGTCGTCGTCCGAGCGCGTGTGCGAAGCTGCGGCGAGTTTTTCTCGTGACTTTCTCGACGACGTGAGAGGGAGGTTCGCCGTGGAGTGGTCTATCGGACACTCGCTGATAGTGGTAGTGGCGTTGTTGCTGGGCCTGGCCGCCGGATGGTTGCTGCGCGGCCGGCAGAGCGCGGGGGTCACCGGCAGGCCCATCGTGGACGGTGATCCCGTCGCTGGTCTGGCCGTGGTCAGCAGCCCGGAGCCACCGGCCACGACCGACGAGGCCCGACCGGCGGCGAGCATCGACTCCCCGCCCGTGGTGGTGGCCGACGAGCCGGCCCCGGTGGACACGGTCAGCGCGCCTGCCGCCGTGACCACCTCGGACGATTCCACGCCGAACGCCGTCGACCCGGGCGACATGGCCCTCACCGACCCCCCGCCGCCCGTTCCCGCCGCCGAGCGGACCGACGAGATCGACGAGCCGGTCACTGCCGACGAGCAGTCCGGCCCGGCGACCGTGATCGCCCCGCGCCAGCCGCTGGACGACAGCACCGACACGCCGTCGCCCGAGGCCACCCCGGCCGAGACCGCACAGGCGGAGACCAGCCCGGTCGAGACCACGCCGGTCGACACCACGCCGGTCCACCCGGTCGACGCCGGCCTGAGCACGACTGACGCCGCCGAGACCGACGCCGAGCCGGCAGAGCCGGCCGTCGCCACGCCGGTCGCGACCACGGCGGCCGACAGCACGCCGGTCGACACCACGCCGGCCGCGACCACGCCGGCCGACACCACGCCGGCCGACACCACGCCGGTCGACGCCACGCCGGCTGAGACCTCGCCGCTCGACACGACGCCGCTCGACACGACGCCGGTCGACACCACGGCGGTCGACACCACGCCGGCTGAGACGTCGTACAACGAGGCGACGCCGGCCGGGACGGCGGCGGACGTCGACGACGCCGAGCCGGTGCGGGCCACGCCGCCGGTCCGGGACGCCGACACCACGCCGGCCACGGCGGCGAGCGCGGACACCGACCCGACGGGCCGGGCCGACGACTTCCGCCGTATCCAGGGTGTGGGGCCGAAGATGGCCGCCGCGTTGCAGGCGGCCGGCGTGCGTACCTACGGCCAGCTCGGCGCGCTGGACGAGCCGGCGCTGCGCGACCTGATCCGGGCCGCCGGTCTGCGCGCCGCGCCCGGGTTGGCCACCTGGCCCCAGCAGGCCCGGTTGCTGGCCGGCGTCGGTGACGAGGCGGCCGCGGTGCTGCCCGGCGGCGACCAGGGCTGAACTGCCACCGTGAACCCCCGGTCGTCCGCGCGGACGACCGGGGGTTCGCTCGTTCCGGCCGCGTCACGAAGGGTGCCCGCCGCTGCCCGTAATCGACCACCCCGGTCGGGGGACGAGGGGACGAATCCCCAGGTGGCGCGCGGCGCTGCTGGCTAGCGTCGGTCGAGGTGGGCCGGACGGTCCGCCGAGTCCACCGGCACCGCAGGAGCGAGCGTGCACCTCCCCGCGCCGGAGCCCGGCCCGGAGGGGTCCCGACCACCGGTACGCGACCCGGAGTCCCCGCGACGGGTGACGCTGCTCGAACTCTTCTTCGACCTGGTGTACGTGGTGGCGCTCGCGCTCATCTCGCGGGGCATGGTCACCCAGCTCGACTGGCATCGCGCCGGGCAGGCGTTGATCCTCCTGGCCGCCGTCTGGTGGACGTGGGCGATCACCACCCTCGTCACCGACCTGTACGACCCGGAACGAACCGAGATCAAGCTGCTGATCTCCGCCGTCATGTTCGGCGCCCTGCTGATGACCACCGCGATCCCGGAGGCGTTCGGCGCGCGCGGCCTCGTCTTCGCCGGCACGTACGTGGTCATCCACCTCGGCCGCGGGCTGTTCCTGATGCCGGCCGTGCGCCGCCAACCGCAGACCCAGCGCAGGGCGTTACGCATCTTCGCCTGGTTCGCCGTGTCGGCGATCCCCTGGATCATCGGCGGGTTCGTCGCCGGCGACGCCCGGATGGCGTGCTGGGCCATCGCGCTGGCCATCGACTACACGGGCTTCCGGCTCGCGTACCCGGTGCCCGGGCTCGGGGTGGTGCCGGAGCCGCAGCGCAACGTCACGGCCGAGCACCTCTCCGAGCGGTACCAGCAGTTCTTCATCATCGCCCTCGGCGACGCCATCCTGACCATCGGCACGATGTTCAACCTGAACCACACCGAGGCGCAGAACATCGTGTCGTTCGCCGTGGCGTTCGCGACCACCCTGTTGCTGTGGCGGATCTACGTCCACAAGTCCGGCCAACTGCTGCCGTCGGCGATCAAGATGTCCGGCGCGCCGGGGAAGTTCCTGTTCACCGCGCCGTACACCCACCTGCTGATGATCGCCGGAGTGGTGACCACCGCCTCCGGGTTCGACCTGGTGCTGCACGACCACCCCGGCCGTACGCCGCCGGCCTGGGTGGCGGTGATCCTCGGCGGCCCGGCACTGTTCCTGGTGGGTCGGTCCTCGTTCGAGTACGAGGTGTTCAGCAGGGTGTCGCCGTCCCGGGCCGGCGGCCTCCTGGCCCTGTTGACGATCGCGCCCGCGGCGATGTACCTGCCACCGTTGGCCGCCTCGTTCGGCGCGCTGGTGGTGCTGGCCGGGGTCGCGTACGCGGACCACCGCCGCAGTCGAGGCAAGCCGCCGGAGTCCCCCGCACCGCCGCACTGAACCGGCCGCCGGCCGGCGGCCGGTTCACACCAACGCGCCCGCGTACGCCCGGGCCTGTAGCCGCTGCCCGGCGTTGTCGCCGAGGCGGACCTGGAGGCCCAGTGGCACGGCCGCGCGGCGTACGTCGTCGACGTGCAGCGAGCCGTGCCGGTCCACGGTCAGCACCGGCGGCTCCTCCAGCTCGCCGACGGGCGCGTGGAACGAGAGCAGGGTCACCGAGGTGGTGAGGTAACCCGGGTAGGCGGCACGGGCCACCGCCTCGTCCGGGTGGGCGAGCACCACCAGGTCGTCGAGGTGGGCGAAGTCGGCGGTGAGCGCGCCGGCCTTCCAGTGCGCCGGCTCGTCGGCGGCCCCGGTGTGGTGCCGGGACCGGTTCGCCGACGTGATGTAGAGGTGGTCGGTGCCGGTCTCGGCGAGCGCCCGCTCGAAGAACGTGTTGGACGGGCAGGTGAGACCGGGAGCGATGACCTGGGCGGTACGCAGACCGCTGTCGACCTGTGTCAGGTGCTCGGGCAACCGGTCGGCGGCCGGCCCGCGAAAGCCGAACGGGCCGCCCCCGTAGAGGGCGTCCATCAGGGCCCGCACCCGGCCGACCGGCAATCGCGGCGAGATGCGGGACCAGTCGAACATCCCCGGGATCCGCCCGATCGCGGTGGTGATGCTGCCGACCTGGTGAGCCGCGCGGCCCTTGGCCAGGTTGACCCGGCGCACGGTGGCCGGGTCGGGGCGGGTCACGAGGGCGTAGACGTTGGCGAACGCCACCGCGACGATCGCGCCGCCGGCGAGCGCGCGGGCGGCGACCGCGACGTCCTCGGGGCGGTCGATGTGCAGCGACGGTGTCGGGACGTCCATGGGTCCTCCTCGGCGGGCCGTGAGGCAGTTCTACGTCCGCTGCCCGCTGCGACGGCCGGGTGGGTCGGCGATCCGATAGCAGCCGGCCGATACGTGGTGCGGGCGGCTGATGCCGACATCAGCCGGACGGACGATGCCGCCGGGCACGCCTTCCGATCACCGTTAGCCGCGCGACCCGATTGGGTACAACGCCTGCACCTCAGATACACCACATTCCTTCAGGAGGCAGCGATGCGCGGCACCTCGATACTCGGAGTCATCGTCGTGATCTGGCTGGTGATCGGCGCGATCGCCGGCGGTCAGCGCGGGTACTACAGCGGCGACGACACCAACTGCGCCGAGGCGGGGACGATCCTGGTCACGGTCGTGGCCGGACCGCTGAACTACATCGGGGCCAACCCGAAGGTGAAGTGCAAGCTGCCCGAGCCGTCCAAGTAGGACCGACGCCGTCGAACGGCCCGCGCCCGTGCAGGGCGCGGGCCGTTCCGCGTCCGGGGTCGCCGGCTCGATCCCCCGCAGAGCGGGCGCGGGCGGTCGGATTTGCCACACCGCCTGGGCCGTCCTAGGAGGCTGGTTCGGAGGCGTGGCTGCGGCGACGGGACGAGCACGCCCGCCCGGACGCTGTCCGGGCGGGCGGATGTGCTCAGGATGGATGACGCTGTCAGGCCTCAGCGGAAGCAGTGGGCGATCGGTACGGCGCTGCCCTCGCAGTTGGTCGGCTCGTTCTCGACGACGACGCTCTCGTCGTCGATCTTGATCTGGGCGTGCTCGGCGAAGATGCCGCCCGGCTTCACCGTGGCCGCGTTGTGGGTGACCTTGGTCGTGTAGAGCGCCACCGAACCCGCGGAGGCGTAGATGCCACCGCCCTTGGACGTCGCGCCGACCGCCTCGTTACCGGTCACGTCGCTGCCACGGACGAGCAGGTTGGACTTCTCGGCGTAGATGCCGGCGCCGATGCCGTGCGTGGTGTTGCCGGCGACCACGCTGTCGTCGAGGGGCAGCAGACCCTTGACGGTCGAGATACCGCCGCCGTTGACGGTCGAGGTGTTGCCGCGAATGGTCATCTTGCGCATCACGAGCACCGCGTCGGAGTTGGCGGCGCCGCCGCCGACCTGTGCGGTGTTGTTCAGCAACTCGGTGTCGTACACCTTGGTCCGGGCCGAGAAGCTGGCCAGGCCGCCGCCCTGCCCGGCGCTGTTCTCGGCGAGCGTGCTGGTGTCCACGTCCGCCGCGCCCCGGTAGTTGCCGAGCCCGCCGCCGTACCCGTTGGCGCTGTTGTGGCGGAACTCCGAACGCTTGACCGTCAGCACACCGCCGTTGAGCAGGCCCCCGCCCTTGCCCGCGGCGCCCGAGGCGCTGTTGCCGACGAACGTGGAGTCGGTGACCACCATGTTGCCGTCGTTGAAGATCCCACCGCCACCGCCCTCGGGCGACAGCGACGTGCTCTGGGTGACGGTGACCCGTTCCACCACCGCCGTCGCGCCGTGCACGACGTGCACGCTGCCGCCCTCGATGGCCGAGCGGCCGTTGTGCAGCTCGACGTCGCGCAGGGTCAGCTCGCCCCCGTCGCGGACGGTGAAGAAGCGGAACGGCGCGGCCTGGGCGTCGCGGGCGATCGTCGCGCCGGCGCCGTCGATGGTGATGGCCTGGTAGATCACCGGCAGGCCTGACGTGTCGTCGGCCGGGTCGTGCGGCGGGGCGTCGGCGTCACCGGGGGTTTCCGCCGCGTCGGCCTGCTCCCGGGCGTCGCGGATCCCACCGTCGTACTGGTCGGTCTCGTGGAACGCCTCGGTCAGCGTGTACCGGCACCGGGGAGCGAGCCGCAGCTCCCCGCCGCCCTCCGCGTTGGCCGTCACCAGCGCGGCCACCAGCTTCGCCGCGTCGCAGGGCACCTCGACCACGCCCCGCTTGCCGGTCCCCGGAGTGTGCGGCCGGGCCCGCTCGGCGTCGTCCCCGCCGCGCTCCGGGGTGGACCCGTCTCCGGACCGCCGGTCGTCGTCGCGATCGGCCGCGGAGGTCAACCTCCCCAGGACTCCGAGGGAGAGGTCACGGTCGGCGGCGGCGGCGACGCCGGCCACGCCGGCCGCCCCCACCACCAGGCTCCCGGCCAGCAGCCCGCCGGCTAGGAACCATCGGGACCGCCGTCGGGGTCGGGCTGGGCGGTCTCCTGGTCGGTACGTGGACATCCGGTGCCTGCCTTCCTGCGTACGTGCCATGACCACGCCGCATCCGGGCGCGGGGGGCCGGACGTGCCGCCGACCACCAGAGGTCACGATATGACCGCAATACGGACAGGAGGGTGTGAACGTGAATAGTGCTGCCATTCATCTTTTTCGGCACCTTCGGCACCAGAGGGCTCGGTTCACCCGCCGACGTGGATGCCGGGACGACGCAGGGGGTCCCGCTCGGTACGGCGGATGATCTCCCGCACCACCGGCGGGGTGTCCCCCCGACCGAGGATCAGATAGCGCAGCAGGTGCGCGATCGGGCTGCCCTCGGACCACTCGAAGTGCGCGTGCGGACGTACCCCGGTCGCGTCCCGCAGCGCGAGCAGGATCGCGGCGATCGCGTTCGGCGCGGCCGGGCTGCTGGCCCGCAGCACCCGGAAGCCGGCCACCTCGACGCCGTGCACCTGCAGCACCTGGCTGAACCCCGACGGGTCCACCACGTCGATCTCCAGGAACAGCACGTCCGCCGCCCCGGGCACCGGATTCATCCCCCGCTGCGCCCGCTCCTTGATCGTGTACTCCTTCACCGAACCGCTCTGCCGCTTGTTCGCGATCAGGTGCAACTGCCCGTCGTGGGCCAGCGACTCGGCGACGAACCGGCGGGCCGGTTCGTCGAACTCGATCCGCTCGGCGCGCAGCTCGGTGGTCCGGGTGATCCGGGAGATCAACGACACCGCGACGATGCCGAGGATGAACAGCGCCGAGATGGTGATCCCGTCCGGCTGCTCGATGACGTTCTCCAGCAACGCGTACAGCAGCACCAACGTCAGCACGGTGAAGCCGACGGCCCCGGCACGGTGGCGACGCCGGATCGCCGAGATGGTCACCGCCACCGCGCCGGAGACCATCATCGCCAGGATCCCCGTGGCGTACGCGCCGGCCTGGGCGTTGACGTCGGCGCGGAAGGCGATGGTGATGGCGACGCTGACCACGGTGTAGACGATCACCACGGGGCGGACGGCGCGTGCCCACTCCGGTGCCATGCCGTACGAGGGCAGGTAGCGGGGCACGATGTTGATCAGCCCGGCCATCGCCGACGCCCCGGCGAACCAGAGGATGAGCACGCTGCTCACGTCGTAGACGGTGCCGAACACCTCGCCGAGATGGGTGTGCGCCAGGAAGGCCAGCGCCCGTCCGTTCGCCGCGCCGCCCGGCCGGAACTCGGCGGCCGGGACGAGCGCCGTGGTCACGAACGTCGTCGAGATGAGGTACACCGACATGATCAAGGCGGCGGTGGTGAGCAGCCGCCGGGTGTTGCGAATGCGGGCGGCCAGCCGTGCTGCCCGGTCCGGTCCGTCGGCCGCCACCAGGGGCATCATGCTGACTCCGGTCTCGAAACCGGACAGCCCCAGCACCAGCAGCGGGAAGGCCAGCACGGCGGTGAGCAGCACGTGGCCCGGTCCCCCGCCGCTCGCCGTCAGGGCCGCCGTCCAGTCCGACACGATGGCGGGATCGTCGGCGATCCGGGCCACCGCGACCACCACGATCACCGCGTTGAGCACGAGGAAGACCGCCACCAGCGGGATGGCGACCACCACGGCCTCGCGGAAGCCGAGCAGGAACACCCCGCCGAGGACGAGCAGCAGCGCGACCGTGACCAGCACCGGCACCGCCCGGCCGTGCAGGGCGTCCGGCAGGTACGGGTTCTCCAGCAGGTGCACGGTGGCGTCGGCCGAGGACAGGGTGATCGTGATGATCCACGAGGTGGCCACGAACCCGAGCAGCACGAGCACGAAGATCTTGCCCCGCCAGAACGGCAGCAGTCGCTCCAGCATCGCCACCGAGCCCTGCCCGTGCGGGCTTTCCTGGGCCACCCGGCGGTACATCGGCAGCATGCCGAACAGGGTCAGCGCGACGATCAACAGGGTCGCCAGCGGCGAGAGCGCGCCGGCGGCCACCGCCGCGATGCCCGGCAGGTACGACAGGGTGGAGAAGTAGTCCACGCCGGTCAGGCACATCACCTGCCACCAGGCGTGCCGGCGGTTCTGCCCCTCGGCCGTCTCCGGGCCGGGTGGCTGCACCTGGTGCTCGAAGAGCCACCGCCGCAGCGGGCTGGCCGGCGGCGCCGAGCGGGCCGGACTGTCCACCCGCTCGGGCATCACGACACCCTGCCGACCACCCCGGTGCGGGCGGGCCGGATCGCGGGCGGCGCGCAGCGCCGGGTCCGGCCCGGTCGGCGTGTGGCGTCGTCCGTCCCAGCGTCGCGGTTTCGCCCGGTGCTCGTCAGCCATCGCCCGTCCCACCCTCGCAGGTCCTGATCCGACCGTAGGTGCCAGCCGACGGCCCGAGCGGCGGAACCGGGTAGCTGGATGCCCTGGTCAGGACAGGTCCGCGCCGGTGGACGGCCGAGGCGGGGTCGCCGGCTCGACGACGCCTACCGCCGGGCGACGGTGTCCCCCACCGGTCACCCGGGCCGGCGGACGACGCGCGGCGACGATGCGGATCGGGGCTGCTCTCATCGCGCACCCGGCCGGGCGGCGGGCCGCGAAACCGGGCCGCCCGGTCGCAGGGGGCCGGGCCGCGCGGGACGGGGTCGGGCGGCGGGACGGCGCCGGGCCAGGACGGTCATGGCGCGGGCGTACCCGGAACGGGCCCGCCGACACCCCCGGATGCTCCCGCTTCCACGCCCCTGCCGACGACCGACGCCGTTCCCCGCCCGCCACTCCCCCGTCGCCGGCCGGCACCCCCCCGGGCCGGCCGACGACGGCAGACGGTCGACACCCCCCGGGCCGACCGGCTGACTCCCCGGCTGCCGCCGGTCAGAGCCGGCCGGCTGCGCGGGTAGGTGGAGCGGGCGGGGCGGTTTGCGTCCCCGCGCTCCGCCGCCCCCACGGGCGGAGCGCGGGGACCCCCCGTCCCGGCTACTGCAGGAACGCCCCGAGGGGCGAGAGCAGCAACCGTCCGAGCGCCGCGGCGTTGTCGTCCAGCCGCGTACGCTCACACTCGCGGGCGTCCGGATCGTGCCGGCACCGCCAGATCTTCTGCGCGTTCCGCCAGGCGACATCGCGGGTGTACTCGACCAGTTCCCCCTGGTACCAGTCGTCGATGTCGCCGTTGAGCATGTCGATGAGCAGCTGCCACCGCTCCAGGTAACCCCGCCGCAGACCGGGGATCTTGTCCGCGAAGATCTTGTTGATCTCGAGGTAGTCGTGGTGCTGGTCGCTTCCGTCGACCGGCTCCGACTCCAGGTGGTCGAACGTCGTCACCAACGCGAACGGCAGGTCGAAGTTGATGTGCGCGTTCACACCGGCCGCCGCCGACGGCAACGGCCGGGCGTCGGGCCCGCGCATCCGCTCGAACAGACACGACCAGGCCTTGGGCGTGCCCGGGCTGGAGTCGGTCCAGAGCCGCATGGCGTCGAAGTAGCGGGCCGCGAACTCGACGTCCAGGCGGGAGAGGAACGCCGGGTCGACGAACCTGTCGTCGTACAGGCCGTCCAGCACACTGCTGGTGATCGTCAGGTAGAGCCTGTTGAAGTCGGCGAGCGGGCAGCTCGCCTCCAGCGGAGGCAACCGCACCAGCATGTCCTGGAGCTTCGTGAGATGGTCGACCACCGCCGGCACGTCCGCCGGGTGATCGGCGAGCAGGTCGACGATGTCCCGGTGCACGGGCCCCCAGACGGGTTCGGTCATCTCTCCTCCATGATGGTCGTGGCACCCCCGGCGCCGTCGACGGGGCACAGCCTCTCAGCCGACAGCCGCCGCCGGGATCAGTAGAACGACGTATCCCCGGCGCACAACGGCGCCGGGGATACGTAGGGGTGTCGTCAGCCGCGCGCGTTGCGCAGGTGGATCGCGCTGGCCTGCACGCGGGTGCGGACCTGCAGTTTGTCGAAGATGTGCGACACGTGCACGCCGATGGTCCGCTCGCTGATAAACAGCCGCTGCCCGATCTCCCGGTTGGTCAACCCCTCGGCGACGAGCGCGAGCACCTCCCGCTCCCGCGCGGTGAGGGCAGCCAACTCGTCGTCGGCCGGCTCGACCGACGCGGCGGCGCGGGTGCCGTCGGCGCCGTCCCGCTCGTCGAGGGACACCCGGGCCCGCCCCGCCAGCTCCCGGATCTCCGAGGTCAACGGCACGGCACCCAGCCCCTGCACCACCCGGTACGCCTCCCGGAGCAGCTTGCCCGCGGTGGCCACCCTGCTGCGCCGGGCGAGCAGCGCCTCGGCCTGTCGCAGCCGCGAGTACGCCGCCGGGTAGGGGTGGTTACGGCGGTCCCACTCGGCGACCGAGGCGGCCCACAACTCCGGGTCACTACTGTCGAGGCGGCTCACCTCGGCGGCGCACAACGCCAGGAAACCGTCCACCACCGAGCGCACCGGTCGGGCCGCGGACGCGCTCTTGCGCGCGACCCGATCGGCGACGTCGCGCAACCGACGTACCGCCGTCGGGTCCACCGCGACGGTACGACTGGCGTGCGCCTCCGCCTCGGCACGCAGCCCGTGCCACACCAGAGCCGACAGGATCGTCACGTCGTCCGAGCGGCTCTCGGTCAGGCCACGCTGGACGGCCTGCCGCGCGACGTCGTGCCGACCCTCCCACATGGACAGTCCGGCGCGCAGCGTGAGCAGCGGGATGACGTGCCGCGCCCCGCCACCGGCCAGCACGGTCGCCACCGCTTCGAGATCCCGGTCGGCGGCGGCGATGTCGCCGTAGCCCACCGACAGCCGGCAACGGGCCAACAGCAGCTCGACGGCGTCCGCGCCGGACGGCCGGTGCCGCAGCGCGGCGGCGACCACCTTCTCCGCCTCGGCCCACTGCCCCACCCGGAACAGCCCGTTCGTGGCGATGGCCAGCAGACGGGTCTCCCAGGTACGCCCCAGACCCAGCTCGGCCACCCGCTCGGCACCCCGACGGGCCACCACCACGCCCTCTTCGAGGATGTTGAGCGGCCCGGTCAACAACTCCGCCAGGTGCAGGTACGCGCAGGCCACGTCCTCCGGCTGGCCGGAGCGCTCGGCGGTCTCGAGAGCCTGGCGCATCACCGCCAGGCCGGCGTCCGGGTCCTCCAGGTACGCGTCGCTGAAACCGAGCGCCGAACTGGCCAGCACCACCTCGGTGGTGGAACCCTCCACCTCGGCGGCCAACGCCAGCGCCTCCCGGGCGCGCCGGCCCGCGTCGGCATACCGACCCAGGTGCAGCAGCAGCTCGGCGAGTCGCGCGGCGGCGGTGGCCCGGTCCCGTGGCGAGCAGTCCGCCGCGTCGAGGGCCCGCTCGTACTCCTTTTCCGCGAGGGCGGAGCGGCCAGCGGCGGCCAGGTACCGCGCCCGGCGGATGTGCAGCGAGCACCTTGGCCCACCACCCCGGATCGCTGCCAACTCCTCCAGCAGCGCCAACGCGCGGGCGTGCTCCCCGCAGTGGTGGGCGGCCTCGGCCGCGTTGCCGAGCAGCTCCACCCGGTCCACCTGCGACGAGCCGGAGTCACCGGCCAGCTGCAACGCGGCCGTCCAGTGGCGGTGCGCCTCGGCGTACCCGTGCAGTCGCTCGGCCTCCTGCGCGGCGCCCACCGCCGCCGGCAGGGCTCGGGCCGGCTCGCCGGCCAGCCGCCAGTGATGCGCCAGCCGGGCCTGGCGCAGCTCTCCCGGCGCCGCGGTCAGCGCCTCGGCGTAGCGGCGGTGCAGCCCGGAGCGCTCGGCCGGCAACAGCTCGTGCGCCAGCACCTCGGCGACGAGCCGGTGCCGCAGCCGGTAGCCGTCGTCGGCACCGACCAGCAGTCGGTGCGCCACGGCCGCACGGGCGGCGTCGATCAGCTCGTCCTCGGGCAGGCGCAGCACCTCGGCCAGCAGCCAGTGCTGCACGGGCTCGACACCGGCGGCCACGGCGTGCACCACGGCGTGCGCGTGTTGCGGCAGCGCGTCGACCCGGTCGAGGAAGATCTCGCGCAGCGTCTCGGACAGACCGTCCCGCCCGTCGCGCAGGTCGCGGGCCAACTCCTCGATGACGAACGGGTTGCCGCCACTGCGCTGCCAGACCTGCTCGGCCGCCTCGGCCGGCAACGCCCGGCCCACCACCGCGGCGGCGAGCTGCTCGGTGTCGGCACGGTCCAGCGGGGACAGGTCGAGCACCCGCACCGTCCGCAGCCGACGCAGCTCGGTGAGCACCCGGCGCAGCGGGTGCGCGCCCTGCAACGACTCGGCGCGTACCGCGGCCAGCACCGAGAGTTGCAGGTCGCCGAGGCCGGCCAGCAGGTAGAGCAGCAGTTGCCGGGTGCTGCGGTCGACCCACTGGAGGTCGTCCAGGATCAGCACCAGCGGTCGGCCCTCGGCGATCAGGTGCAGACCCCGGGAGACGCGTTCCAGCAGGGTGCCCGCGCCGTCCGGGCCGCCGGTCTCGTCGGCGAACACCTGCAACAGCCCGCGTACGGCCGAGGAGGTACGCGCCTGCGCGGCGGTCAGGTCGGCGTCGAAGCGTCGCAGCGCCTGGAGCAACGGGTGCAGCGGCGAGGCGTCGCCGATGTCCAGACAGCTGCCGGTCAGGACCAGCGCGCCCGTCTCGCGCAGTCGGACGCCGATCTCGCCGAGGAGACGGGTCTTGCCCACACCGCTCTCGCCGGTCAGGAAGACGGCGGCCGTCTGTCCCTGTGCCACGTCACCGAGCAGCGCCGACCGAACCGTCTGCACCAGCTCGGCCCGGCCCACGAGCGGTGCGGTGTCCACATCGCTGGCCATGGAACGCAGCCTAATCACACGCCCCCCGACCGTTCTACGGCCATCTGCCGCTTGTGGTACTCCTCGCGTCGACATTGCGACTAAAAGGTTGCGGGTGGCCGACATACGTCGTTCTGCCGATCCCCCGTCAGCCCAGGAATGCCAATCTCCGAGGGTCGTCAGCCCATCACCTGGGAAGGACGGGTGTGCCACCCATGATCACTATCGTCGCGGACACGACGCGGACCGACCGCCCACACTGGCCGGTGCCCGAGGAACGACGGACAGTCACCGTGCTCTTCGTCGACATCGTCGGCTCCACCGCGCTTGTCGACCAGCTCGACCCGGAGGACGTCCGCGCTCTGCAGAGGGCCTACTTCGAACGGGTCGCCGGCGTGCTGCACCGCTGGCACGGCGTGGTCGAGAAGTACGTCGGCGACGCGGTGATGGCGCTCTTCGGTGCACGGCACTCCGACGGGTTCGACGCGTACCGGGCGGTGCGGGCGGGGCTGGAGATCCAGGCCGCCCTGGACCGTCAGCCGATCCTCGGTGACATCACCCTGCGGGTGCGCGTCGGCATCGCCACCGGTGAGGTGGTGGTCGACCTGGGCGCCGCGGTCAGCGGCGGCCACGGCGTGGCCAGCGGCGCGGTGATCACCACCGCGGCCCGCCTGCAGGGGCACGCCGTACCGGGTGGCGTCGCGCTGTGCGCGGCCACCGCGCGGGCCACCGCCGGCCTCATCGTCCAGCGTCAACTCGCGCCGATGCCGGTGGCCGGCCGGCTGGCGCCGATGCCCGTGTGGCACGCCAGCGGCCTGGCGCGCCCCAGCGCCGACCGGCACGACGGCCCGTTGATCGGGCGTCGCCGCGAACTGGCCGGCATCGCCGACCAGGTGTCCCGGGCCCTGCACGAGCGCGAACCGCGCTGGATCTCCCTCGTCGGCCCGGGCGGCAGCGGCCGCAGCCGACTGCTGCACGAGCTGAGCCGGACGCCGGGCACGGTGGACGGCGTACCCGTGCGCTGGTGCGTGGTGGGCTGCCCGCCGTACCCCGATCAGGTGCTGGCGCCGGTCGCCGAGCTGGTCCGCGTCATGGCGGGCATCCGGCCCGGCGACGGCCCGGCGGCGACCCGCGACCGGCTGACCGACGCCCTGACGCCGTTGTACGCGCCCGGCCGCCTCGCCGAGGTGGTGCCGGCGCTGCGGGGGCTGCTGGCGGCCCCGGACGCCTCGACCGAGGCGCTGGCCGCGGCGGCGGTCTGCCGGGAGACCCTGCTGCTCCTGGCCGCCCACCGACCACTCGTGGTCGCCGTGGACGATGTGGACCGCGCCGCACCGGCCGTGCACCGCTTCCTGCACGACCTGTTCGCCGCGGCCACGGTGCGCGGCGTGCCGATGGCCGTGCTCACCGCGCACCAGCCGCAGTGGACCGACACCCGTCCCGGGCCCGCCCGGCGGGTGCCGATCCGGCCGCTGGCCACGGTGCAGTCCGGGCGGCTGCTGCGCCACCTGCTGACCCGCGCCGGGCAGCCGGTGGCCCTGGTCGACCGGCTGCTGCCGCCGGTGGGTGGCCGACCCGGGCACGCCGCCGCGTACGTGGCGTCGATGGTGGCGGGCGCGGACCCGGCGACGCTGCCCGAGCCGGTACGTCGCAGCACCGGCGCCGAGCTGGACCGGTTCGACGGCGAGCGCCGGGCGGTGCTGATGGCCGCCGCCACCCTCACGGGCGTGCTCTCCGGCCCGGCCGTCGACCGGGCGCTCGGTTGGCTGCCGGGGCGGTCCGCTCCCCTGCTGCGCGCCCTCGTCGCGGGCGGGCTGCTGCGTGCCGACCGCGCCAGCGGGTACGCGTTCGTCGCGCCGGCGTTGCGTCAGGTCGCGGCCGAGCGCCTCCCCCACGCGCTGCGCGCCGTGCTCACCCGGCGGGCCGCCGCGACGTCGGTCTCCGACGCCACCAGCGGCCGCCGCGTCCGCCCCGCGGCGTCACCACCCGCCGATCGGCCCGCGCCGCGGCCGCGCGTCCGCACCCTCGCGGCGACGACCACGTCCCCCGCACGGTCATCCGAGCGCGCGCCGATCCCCCGCCGGCTGCTCCGCACACCCTCGACGGCGCCCACGCCCGCCGCGCCGACGCGTCCGGTCGACCACACGTCGCTCCCCCGTCGACTGCGAGCGGTGACGACGGCCGGCGACGTGCCGCCGAACAGGACGAGCGCGCCCCTGCCCCTCGGCCGCGCCCGGACGTCGATCCGCACCGGCGGCCCGGACACCGGGATCCGATTACCGGTGACGCTCCCGGCGGGCGACCTGGCCGTCCCGGCCTGAGGGCGGCGGGTGGCGGACGGCAGGGGTTCGGTGGGGACGGCGAATCGCCCGACCCCGACGGCTAGGATTGGCGCAGTCATGCTGCTACGGGTGCTCGGGCCGCTCGAGGTCGAGGTCGACACAGGCGGACCGGCCGACCTGGGCGGCCCCCGTCAACGCGCCGTGCTCGCGCTGCTGCTGGCGGCCCGCGGCGAGGTCGTCTCCGTCGGCCGGATGATCGAGGAGCTGTGGCGGGGGGACGCGCCACCACGGGCGATCGTCTCCCTCCAGGCGTACGTCTCACACCTGCGCCGCGTGGTGGAGCCGACCCGCGAACGCCGCGCGCCGGCGCGGGTCCTGGTCACCGTGCCACCCGGGTACGCCCTACGGTTGCCCGCCGACGCCGTCGACGCCAACCGCTTCGAGTCGCTGTTGGCCGAGGCCCGCGCGGTCGGTTGCGCCGACCCGGAGCACGCCCGCCGGCTGCTGCGCACCGGCCTCGGCCTGTGGCGCGGTCCCGCGTACGCCGAATTCGTCGGTGAGCCGTGGGCGCAGCCGGAGGTGATGCGGCTGGAGGAGCTGCGTCTCGCCGCCCGGGAGTTGCTGGTCGACGTGACCATGCGCGGCGGTGACCCCGCCGAGGCGGTGCCGGAGGCGGAACTGCTGACCCGGCAGGCGCCGCTCCGGGAGGAGACCTGGCGGCTGCTGGCCCTGGCGTTGTGGCGTACCGGTCGGCAGGGGGACGCGCTCGCCGCGCTGCGGCGGGCACGGGCGACCCTCGCGGACCAGCTCGGTCTGGACCCCGGCCCGGCGCTGGCCGAGGTCGAGTCCGCGATCCTGGGCCAGCGCCTGGACCTCCTCCCCCCGGTGGCCGCGACGACGCCCGTCGACGGAGGGCAGCCGGAGGAGGTGTTCGTCGGGCGGGAGGCCGAGCTGGCGGCGCTCGGGCAGGCAGCCGCCGAGGCGCGGGTACGTGGCCCGCGAGTCGCGCTGGTCACCGGCGAGGCCGGCGCCGGCAAGACGCGTCTGCTCGGCAGGTTCGTCGAGGACCTGACCGCCAACGGCTGGCTGGTCGCCCTCGGGCGCTGCCCCGAGGTCGAGGGCGCGCCACCGGCCTGGGCGTGGGTCGAGGCGCTGCGGCAGCTCGCGCTCCAGGCACCGCCGGGTGACCTCGCGCCGGCGCTCGCGCCGCTGCTGGCCGAGGACGACGGTGAGGTGGGTGGGGACGTCACCGCCGGTCGGTTCCGGCTGCACCGCGCCGTCGCCGCCTGGTTGGACGCCGCGGCCGTCGGCAGACCGGTCGCCGTCGTACTCGACGACCTGCACGCCGCGGACGCCGAGACCCTGCTGCTGCTCACCAGCGTGACCGAGACCACCGCCGGCGCACTGCTGTTCGTCGCGGCGCTACGGCCCGCCGACAACGCCGAGCGGCTCGCCGACACCATGGCCGCACTGGCCCGCCGGTCACCGCACCGGATCGCGCTGGGCGGCCTGACGACGCCCGAGGTCGAACGGCTGCTCGGCGCGCTGGCCCGGACCACAGTCGATCCGGACACCGTCAGCGCGCTGGCGGAACGCACCGGCGGCAACCCCTTCTACGTCCGGGAGTCGGCCCAGCTGCTCGCCGCCGAGGGCACCCTCGTCGCCACCTCCGACGTGCCCGAGGGCGTCCGCGACGTGCTGCGCCGACGGCTGTCCCACCTGCCGTCCGCTGCGGTGTCGGTGCTGCGCCTCACCGCGACCGTCGGGCGGGAGGCGGACGTACGGACACTCGTCGACGCGTCCGGCACCGACGAGGGCACGGTCCTGCACGCGCTGGAAGCCGGGCTGAGCGCCGGCCTGCTCACCGAGCCGACGCCGGGCCGGGTGCGCTTCGTCCACGGCCTGGTCTGCGACACCATCTACACCGACCTGCCGCAGCTGCGCCGCACCCGCCTGCACGCCCGTATCGCGGCCGTCACCCGCCGGCTGCACCCGGACGACTACCCGGCCCTGGCGCGCCACTACTCGCGGGCCGCGTCGGCCGAGACCGCGCCGCTCGCCGTCGAGTACGCCATCCGCGCCGCCGAGCTGGCCGAACGGCGCTACGCGTACGACACGGCGATCGAACTGCTCGCCAACGCCGTCGACGCCGCCGCGTCGGTGCCCGGGGACCGGGACGCGCTCCGGGTCGACCTGCTGGGCCGACTGCTGCGCGCGCAGGCCCGGGCCGGCGCGGTGGCCGCCGCCCAGCAGAGCCGGAAACGGGCCGTCGACATCGCCATCGCGGCCGGCCGCGACGAGCTGCTCGTCGCGGCGTTCACCGCCTGGACCGTGCCGAGCCCGTGGCTACGACACGAGTACGGCGCGGTGGACCACACCGCCGTCGAGCTGCTCACCCGCCTGCTGCGCGCCGACGGCCTGGACCCGGTCACCCGGTGCCGGCTGCTCGACGCGCTCGCCACCGAGCTGGACGGCGAGTCGGACCCACGCGGTGTGGCGGCCGGACAGGAGGCCCTGGCGATCTCCCGGCGATCGGGCGATCCCGAGCTGCACGCCCTCGGGCTGGCTGCCCGGGCCCGCACGATGAGCTACGAGTTGGAGGCGGCACAGCGCCGGGAGTTGGCGCTGGAGCTGCGTGACCTCGCCGACGAGCACGGCCTCGTGACCTGGCGTTGGGTCGCCGAGCAGGTGGTCGGCCACTGCGCCGCCGCGCTCAACGACCCGGAGCAGCTGCGTGCCAGCGTCGCCCGGCAGGGGCAGCTGGCCGAGACGTACCAGCTCAAGGAGGCGCAGGTCCTCCACCTGTGCTCACTGGCCGTGCTCGCGCACGTCGCCGGCGACTTCGTGACCGCGCGGCGGCACTACGACGAGGTGGCCGAACAGATGCGGGGGCAGGGATCGCTGCACGGCGCGGCCTTCCACTACCTCGCGGTGGCGACCCTGCTGATCAGCCAGGGCCGCTTCGGCGAGCACGTGGAGGCGACCCGCCGGATGCGGCCGTTGCTGGGGCCGATCGTGGACGACCTGCTGGCGTTGGCACTGATCGAGAACGGTCAGGTGGACGAGGCCAGCGCCATGCCGATCGGCCGGCACACCTACCGTCCCGACTACTTCCAGTCCTCCCTGCTGAGCGTACGCGCGATGGTCATCGTGGCCCTGGGCCGAGCGGACCTGGCACAGCCGGTGATCGACGCGCTGCTCCCGTTCCGTGATCAACTGGCCGGCCTCTCCACCACGGCTGCCGTGGTACGGCCGGTCGCGCTGACCCTCGGAGAGCTCCTTCGTTTGACGGGGCGCACCGAGGAGGCCGCCCGGCACTTCCAGCTGGCGGCCAGCCTGGCGCGCCGGTGGGAGTCGCCGCACTGGCTGGCCCAGGCGACGGCGGCGCTGGCCGACTGAGGCCTGTTGCCGGGCGGCGGGCTGGCGGCTTGCTCCTTCCAAGTGGGTTCCAAGTGGCGGCGAGAAAGATCGTCGTGTTCGACCCACTAAATCCTTGGAAAGGGCACCGTGAATCAGAACCACCAGGAAGCGATGGCCGACGTCCGCGACATGTACATGGTGCACACCATGTTCCGTCGTGAGTTCGGCCTGCTCCCGCAGCTCGTCCGCGGCGTACGGTCGGGTGACGTGAAGCGCGCGGACGTGGTCGGCGCGCACGCCGCGCTCATGTGCCAGCAGTTGCACCTGCACCACGAGGGCGAGGACATCTTCCTGTGGCCGCTGCTCGCCGAGCGCGGTGGCGCGGAGGCCGCTGCCGTCGTACCCGCGATGCAGGCCCAGCACCACGCCATCGAGCAGGCCTACGAGGCGGTCGTCGCCCTGCTCCCCGAGTGGCGGCGGACCGGACGCGACGGCGAGGCGGTGGCCGAGGCCCTGGATCGTCTGCGCGTGGCGACGACCGAGCACATGGCCCTGGAGGAGTCCGAGATCCTGCCGCTGGCGCAGCGGTACGTCACCGCGGCCGAATGGGCGAAGCTCGGTGAGCACGGATTGAGCGACACCCCCAAGAAGGACCTGCCGCTGATCTTCGGCATGGCGATGTACGAGGGTGACCCCGCAGTGATCAAGGCGGTGCTCGCCCACGCCCCGCTGCCGGCACGGCTGATGATGCCGGTCGTCGGGCCCCGGCTCTACCGCACGCACGCCAAGCGCGTCCACGGCACGGCCACGCCCCCGCGCATCGGCGCGAACGCCCGCTGAGAGAACGGCAGCTCGCCAGCGAGTCTGGCTGGTGAGCTGCCACCCGGCTCGCTCGCCAGCTCTGCCACCGGCTTGCTGCCGCGAAATCGACCACGCCGGCGAGGGGGCGGCGTGGTCGATGGCACCAACCGCCACCGGCGAGCTGGGGGCAGCCGGCGGCGGGTGGCCGTGGAGGGGGCAGACGCCACCGAGCCGGTGCCACCGCGCGGCAGACACCAGGCCCACGCCAACACGGCGCGAACACCGAGCCCACGGGCCGGACACCGAGCCCAGGCCAATACGGCGCGGGCACGCCACGGAGTCCGGGCCCAGCGCGGGGTCAGATGTCGGTCAGGAAGGCCAGCACGCGGGGCCAGGCGGCTGCGGCGGCGTCCGGGGCGTACCCGGTGAGGGCCGGGTCGGTGAACAGGTGGCCGACGCCGGGGTAGCGGAACACCGTCAGGTCGACGCCGGCGGCGGTCATCGCCTGCTGCCACTCGTCGACCTCGTCGGGGGCGTCGTACGGGTCCGGGTCGGCGATGTGCAACTGCACCGGCAGACCGCGCCGGACCGTGTCGGGTGAGCCACCGGTGCCGTGCAGCAGGAGCAGGCCGGCGGCGTCGGGGCGCTCGCCGAGCAGCGCTCCCGCGACGCCGGCGCCCATCGAGAAACCGGCGAGGACCGTCTGCGGCGGCAGGTCGCGCAGCGCCCCGCGGGCCCGGTCGAGCACCACCTCGTGGCCGATCTTGTCGAGCAGCGCGAAGCCCTCCTCGACGGTGTCGACGGCGGGGACGCCGTACAGGTCGGGGGTGGTGACCTGGTGCCCGGCGGCGCGCAACCGGTCGGCGGCGGCACGGACGGCGGGCCGGAGCCCGTACACGGAGTGGAACAGCACGACGTGTCGCATCCGGTCATCGTGCCGCAGTCGGACCGCCGATCGGTGCGGCCACGCGGGGGGCGGGATCAGACCAGCGCCGCGAGCCGGGCCACCAGGGCCTCCGGCGGGGGCGTCGCGGCGATCTCCTGACTGACCTGTACGGCGGCGGTGCGCAGGGTCTCGTCGGTGAGCAGCCGGGTCAGTGTGTGCGCGGTGATGTCGGCGGGGCGCGACGCGAGGCCCGCCCCTCGGCGGGCCACCAGCTCGGCGTTGTGCCGCCGGTCCCCCGGGCCGACGGTGGCCAGTTGCGGCAGGCCGGCGGCGAGGGCGCCGAGCGCGCTGCCCGCACCGCCGTGGTGGACCAGCGCCGCGCTCGCCGGCAACGCCTCGTCGAGCGGAATCCAGTCGACCACCCGGACGTTGTCGGGCAGCGGCCGTGCGGTCGTACGCCGATCGGGTCGGACCAGCACGATCTCGGCGTCCACCCCGGGCGCGGCGGTGACCACGGCGGGCATCGGGCCCCGGTCGCCGGGGCCGGTGAGGGTGCTGCGGGTGACCAGGATCCGGGGTCGCCGGCCCGGTTCGCGCAGCCAGGCCGGCAGCTCACCGCCGCCCCCGTAGGAGGTGTGGCGCATCGGCCAGCCGTCCTGGCGGGCGACGCTGGCCGGCGCGACGGCGAGGGCGGCGGCCGGCGGGGCAGCTCGGTCAGGCCGTGCCGGCGCAGTGCGGCGCCGAGTCGGGCGACCGTGGCGCGGACCAGCTCGCGGCCGTCGAAGAGGTTGTTTTCCTGGCGTACGGCCGGCACGCCCAGCCGGGCGGCGGCCACCGCGCCAGCGACCGCGAACGGTTCGTGGAGCACCAGGTCCGGTCGCCATTCGTCGGCCAGCCTGACGACCGGATCGGTGAGTTGGTCGTTGAGCGCGCCGAAGAGCAGCCCGGCGCCCCGGGTGCCCGCGGTGCCGGCCAGTTCGGCGCGGGCCACCAGCGGATGGCGCAGGAGAACCCGCCGCGCGATCCGGCCGAAGGCGAAGCCCGGTGCGATGTCGTGTACGGCCAGGCCTGCGTCGGCGGCGGCCAGGCCACCGCCGCCCGTGGCGAGCAGCACGTCGTGGCCGGCGTCGCGCAGTGCGACGGCCAGCGGCACCAGCGGGAATGCGTGCCCGACCAGCGGGGCGGAGACCACCAGCACACGCATAGCCCCGATCCTATGTCGACACGCGCGGCTCCGATGTCCCGCCGACCGGGCGGTGTCAGCCGGACTGCCGCTGGTCGACGATGCGGCGCATCTTGCCCATCGACCGCTCCACCGCGTCCGGGGCGAGCACGTCCACTGCCACGCTCACCCCGATCGTGTTCTTCACCAGCTCGACCAGGGTCACGCCGGCCCGCTCGGCGGCGTCCACGGACGCGTCGGCGCGCCGCTCGACCCGCACGGTGAGGGTGTCCAGCCGGCCGCGCCGGTCCAGGACGCACTGGAAGTGCGGCGAGAGCTGCGGCGTACGTAGGATCAGCTCCTCGATCTGGGTGGGGAAGACGTTCACTCCCCGCACGATCATCATGTCGTCCGTCCGGCCGGTGATCTTCTCGATCCGCCGCATGGGACGGGCGGTGCCGGGCAGCAGCCGGGTGAGGTCGCGCGTGCGGTAGCGCACCACCGGCATCGCCTGTTTGGTCAGCGAGGTGAGCACCAGTTCGCCCTGCTCGCCGTCGGGCAGCACCGCGCCGGTGACCGGGTCGATGATCTCCGGGTAGAAGTGGTCCTCCCAGAGGTGCAGCCCGTCCTTGGTCTCGACGCACTCGGTGGCCACACCGGGGCCCATCACCTCGGAGAGCCCGTAGATGTCCAGCGCGTGGATGTCCAGGCGCTGTTCCATCTCCCGGCGCATGTCCTCGGTCCACGGCTCCGCGCCGAAGATGCCGACCCGCAGCGAGGTGCCGCGCGGGTCGATGCCCTGACGTCGCATCTCGTCGATGATGGCGAGCATGTAGCTGGGCGTGACCATGATGATCTCGGGTTCGAAGTCGCGGATCAGCAGCACCTGCCGCTCGGTCATGCCGCCCGAGACGGGGATGACCGTGCAACCCAGCTCCTCGGCGCCGTAGTGGGCGCCGAGGCCGCCGGTGAAGAGCCCGTAGCCGTACGCGACGTGCACGCGGTCACCGGGCCGCCCGCCGGAGGCGCGGATCGACCGGGCCATCAACCGGGCCCAGGTCCGCAGGTCGTCGCGGGTGTAACCGACCACCGTGGGTCGGCCGGTGGTGCCGGAGGAGGCGTGCAGTCGGGCGATCTGCTCCCGGGGTACGGCGAACATGCCGAACGGGTAGTTGTCGCGCAGCTCCGCCTTGCCGGTGAACGGGAAGCGGGCCAGGTCGGCGAGGTCGCGGCAGTCGTCGGGGTGCGCCCCGACGGCGTCGAAGGCCCGGCGGTAGTGCGGGACGTTGTCGTACGCGTGCCGCAACGACCAGCGCAGTCGCTCGCGTTGCAGGGCGCGCAGCTCGTCGACGTCGGCGCGCTCGATCGGCTCCAGCTCCTCCGCTGAAGGGGTGCGGTCCTGCATCGCGTGCCTCCTTGGTGCGGCGGTCCCGGTGGGGCTGCCGGTACCGTACGCCCGCGTTCGTGCGGCTGAGGCGGCGGTCAGCGTACGGCCGGCAGCCGGCGCAGGGCGTCGACCAGCGGGGGGCGGTGGGCCGGCGCGGAGGTGGCGAGGACGGCGGGACGACGACGCCGGGTCAGGCGGATGCCTGGCCCGGCGTCGCTTCGATCATCGCCCTGCCATCTTCTCGCAATTGCAAAATATGTGCAACAAGGTCTGGACAACGCTCCCGAGCCGTAACTAGCCTTCCCCACATGAGTCCTTACATCACCGATGCGTGGGCGTGGCAGGAGAGCTGGGACCGCCAGCAGGAGGCGTACCTGCCGGACCGGGAACACCGGTTCACGGCCATGCTCGACACCGTCGACGCCGTCCTCGACGGCCGACCGCCGCGCGTGCTCGACTTGGCCGGCGGCACCGGGACCATCTCACTGCGGACGCTGGCACGATTCCCCGAGGCCGAGATGACCCTGGTGGACCTCGACCCGGCGCTGCTCGCCATCGCGCACGCCTCGCTGGGCGATCGGGCCACCATCGTCACGGCCGACCTCGGCGTCCCCGACTGGCACGCCACGCTCCCCCACCGGGAGTACGACGCCGTCCTCACCGCCACCGCCCTGCACTGGCTGCCGGCCGACCGGCTCGGGCAGCTCTACGCCGAACTGCGGGACGTGCTGCGGCCGGGCGGCGTCTTCGTCAACGCCGACCACATGCCCGACGACACGCTGCCGGAGCTGACCAAACGACTTCTGACCCGAGCGCGCGACCGGCGCGACGCCCGCTACGCCGCCGGCGCGACGCTGTCGTGGTCGGACTGGTGGGCCCGGGCCGGTGCCGACCCCGCGCTCGCGCCGCTCGTCGCCCAGCGGCAGGCGATCTACCCGAGCGGGCACAGCCCCGAGTGGAACCCGCCGGTCTCCTGGCACCTGGCCGCCCTCACCGCGGCCGGCTTCGCCGAGGTCGGCACGGTCTGGCGGGGCGGCGTGGACGCGGCCGTCGCAGCCACACGTTGACGCGGTGGCGTCCGGACCCACGGTCGGTGGCGTCCGGACGCCGCCGTCGACGGGCCGCGTCCGGACTCCAACGACCGTGAGCCACGCGCGGACGTCGCCCCGGGCGGCAGTACGCTGACAAGCCGTGGCAGAGCCGCTGGATCCGCGCACCAACCCGGACGTCGACCTCCGGGTTCCCGCCGACCGGGGCGAGCTGGCCGCGCATCCCGCGACGATCCTCGCCGCCATCGCGGCCGGTGGCGTACTCGGCGCGCTGGGCCGCGCCGGCCTGCAACAGCTCGCGCCGCACGGTCCGACCGGCTTCCCGTGGGCGACCTTCGGCGTCAACACGTCCGGCTGCCTGTTGATCGGCGCGCTGATGGCGGTGCTCGGGCACCTCGGCGGCGGCCACCCCCTGGCCCGCCCGTTCCTCGGCGTCGGGATCCTGGGCGGCTTCACCACGTTCTCCACCTACGTGGTCGACATCCAGCAGGCGCTGGTCGCGGGCGCGGCGGGCACCGCGCTGGCCTACCTGGCCGCGACACTGCTCGGGGCGCTCGTCGCGGTGGGGCTGGGCGACGCCGTCACCACCCGTCTGCTGCGCCGCGAGGCGGCCCGATGACCGTCCTGCTCATCGCCCTCGGCGCGGCCGTGGGCGCTCCCCTGCGGTACCTCACCGACCGGGCCGTGCAGTCCCGGCACACCTCGGCGTTCCCCTGGGGCACGTTGACCGTCAACGTGGTCGGCTCCCTGCTGCTCGGCGTCCTCGTCGGCGTACCGGTGGGCACGGCGGTGAGCGCGCTGCTCGGGACCGGGTTCTGTGGGGCGCTGACCACCTACTCGACGTTCAGCTACGAGACGCTGCGGCTGACCAGGGACGGCGACCGGCTGCTCGCGCTGACCAACGTGGCGGGAAGCGTCGCCGCCGGGCTCGCCGCGGCCAGTGCCGGCTACGCCCTGGCCCGCGCCCTGACGGGCTGACCCGACCTCACCAGAACGCCCCTGACCAGGGGATGCACCCGAATACCCTCGGGGTATATACGCGAGGTATACCCCCGGTGTAGTCTCCTGGCATGAGCGTGCCACTGACCCTGCTCGGCCTCCTCGAACGAGAGCCCAGCCACGGATACGACCTCAAGCGCGACTACGACGCCTTCTTCGGCCGGGGCAGGCCGCTGCCGTTCGGCCAGGTCTACTCCACCCTCAGCCGCCTGGCCCGCGACGGCAAGGTGGTGATCAGCGACGTCGCGCCCGGCTCCGGCCCCGACCGCAAGCGCTACATCATCACCGATGTCGGCGCGACCGAGGTCGAGCAGTGGCTGACCCAGCCCGTCGACCCGGAGCCGCACCTGCAGACGGTGCTCTTCGCCAAGGTCGTCCTCGCGCTCATGCTGGACCGTCCGGCCGCCGAATACCTCGACACGCAGCGCAGCGCGCACCTGCACCGCATGCGCGAGCTGACCGAGATCAAACGCGCCGGCAACCTGGTCGACGCGCTGCTCGCCGACCACGGCCTGTACCACCTGGAGGCGGACCTCCGGTGGATCGAGATGACCGGCGCCCGGCTGGACGCCCTGCGCAAGGAGGTGCGGCCGTGAGCGTCGTCATCGAGGCCCGCGACGTGACCTTCGCCTTCGGTCAGACGCCCGCCCTGCGCGGCGCGAGCGTCTCCGTCCAGGACGGGGAGATCCTCGCCGTCATGGGCCCCAGCGGCTCGGGCAAGTCCACTCTGCTGCACTGCCTGGCCGGCATCCTCGTGCCCGACTCCGGCGAGATCCTCTTCGGCGGTGGGCGGATCGACACCATGTCCGAGAGCGGGCGCAGTGGTCTGCGCCGGGACCGCTTCGGCTTCGTGTTCCAGTTCGGCCAGCTCGTCCCCGAGCTCACCGCGGAGGAGAACGTCGCCCTGCCGCTGCTGCTCGGCGGTGTCCACCGCAAGCAGGCGCTGCCGAAGGCGCGGGCCTGGTTCGCGCGCCTCGGCCTGGACGGCCTGGAACAGCGCCGATCCGGCGAGCTCTCCGGCGGGCAGGCGCAACGTGTCGCCCTGGCCCGCGGCCTGGTCAACGAGCCACAGGTGCTCTTCGCCGACGAGCCGACCGGCGCGCTCGACTCGCTCACCGGCGAGCAGGTGATGGACCTGCTGGTCGGCGCGGCCCGCGAGCAGGGCACCACCGTCATCCTGGTGACCCACGAGGCCCGGATCGCCGCGTACGCCGACCGCGAGGTCATGGTCCGCGACGGGCGCGTCAACGCGCCGGACCGGATCGCCTCATGATCCGCTTCGGGCTCCGCCTCGCCGTGGCCGGCGGTCGGGAGGCGCTCACCCGCCTACTCGTCATCGCCGCCGCCGTCGCGATCGGCAGCGGACTGCTGCTGACCACCCTCGCCGGGGTCAACGCGGTCGACGCGCAACTCAGCCGGTACGCCTCGATCTATCCCCACGCCTCGACGGACGGTGGCGCCGACCCGCTGTGGTGGTCGACCCGGGACGACTACTTCCACGGTGCGCAGATCATCCGGATCGACGTCGCCGCCACCGGGCCGACGGCGCCCACCCCGGCCGGCATCCCGAGCACTCCGGGCCCGGGCGAGTTCTACGCCTCGCCGGCATTGCGGGACCTGTTCACCGCGCACCCGGCCGCCGAGCTGGCCGACCGCTACCCGGGGCGTGACCTCGGCACCGTCGGACCATCCGGGCTGACGTCACCGGACACCCTGCTCGCCATCGTCGGCGGCACCCCGGACAGCGTCGGCAAGCTGCCCAACGCCAGGCAGGTGGACAACCTCGGCAATACGCCCACCCTGCCCGAGACCACTGTGGACCTCATCCTGGGCGTGGTCGCCGGCGGTCTGCTCTTCCCGGTGCTGATCTTCATCGGCACCGCCACCCGGCTCAGCGCGGCCCGCCGGGAGCAGCGCTTCGCCGCGATGCGTCTGGTCGGCGCGACACCCCGGCAGATCGCGATGGTCGCCGCGGTGGAGGCGGCCGCCGCCGCCGTCGCCGGCACCGCCGTCGGCTTCGCCCTGTTCTACGCGTTCCGGGGCCCACTCGCGGGCATCCCGTTCACCGGCATGCCGTTCTTCCCCGGCGACATGTCCCTGGGCCTGCTGGACACCCTGCTGGTGGCGCTCGGCGTCCCGGCCGGCGCGGCGCTGGCGGCCCAGGTCTCGCTGCGCCGGGTCCGGATCTCGCCGCTGGGCGTCACTCGACGGGTCACCCCTCGCGCCCCACAGCCGTACCGGCTGATCCCGATGGTGCTCGGCGTCGCCGTGCTCGTCTCCGCGATCGGCTTCCGGCCCCAGACGTCCGACGGCCAGGCGGCGGTGTTCCTGCCCGGTCTGCTGCTCATCATGTTCGGCCTGGTCCTCGCCGGCCCCTGGCTGACGATGGTCGGCGCCCGGGTGATGGCCCGGTACGCCAACCGGCCGGCCACGCTCATCGCGGCGCGACGCCTCGCCGACAACCCGAAGGCCGGGTTCCGGGCGATCAGCGGCATCATGCTCGCGCTCTTCGTCACGAGCGTCGCCGTCGGTGTGATCACCACGATCATCGACGAGCGTGGCCCGGCCCCGGTCGGCTCGACCGACGCGGGCACCGTCACCACCGTCTTCGACGAGAAGGCGGCGTCGGTGCCCGACGCGCTCCTCGCCGAGCTGCGGGCGATCCGCGGCGTGCGGTCCGCGACCGCCATCCGGGAGGACCCGGACCTGATGGACGGCGGTGAGGGCGGGATGATCGCGTGCGCCGACCTCCCGAGCGCGTACGGCCGGTGCGCCGACGGCGCGAGCGTCATCGGGGTGCCGTTGGGTCTCAGCCGCTGGGAGGAATCGGCGTCACCCGCGACGATCTGGCCCTCCGCGGCGATCACGCTCGACGAGTTGCAGCGACTGCCGGTGACCTCGGTGGTGGTCGGCACGGACGGGTCGGCCACCGCCGTCGAGCGTGTCCGCACCGTGCTGGAGATCGCCTTCCCGACCTTCTGGGTCGGGCCGAACGTGCCCGGCGACTTCGAGTCGGACTTCGCCGACACGCTGCGCGGCTGGGAGCAACTGGCCAACGTCATCATCATCGCCAGTCTGGCGCTCGGGGGGTGCAGCCTCGCGGTCAGCGTCATCGGCGGTCTCACCGAACGCCGCCGTCCGTTCAGCCTGCTGCGGCTCAGCGGCGCTCCGGTGCGCGTCCTGCGTCGGGTGGTGGCGCTGGAGAGCGCTGTGCCGATGCTCGCCGTCGCCGCCCTCGCCATCGGCATGGGCCTGCTCGCCGCGCACCTGTTCCTGCGGGCGCAGATGCACTACACGCTCGTCGCGCCCGAGCCGCGCTTCTACGTGATCGTCGTGGTCGGACTGGTCGCCTGCCTCGGTGTCATCGCCTCCACGATGCCGCTGCTGGAACGTGTCACCGGCCCGGAGACCGCCCGCAGCGAGTGACCGTCAGGGCCCGGTGGCCGCGACGGCGACCACCGGGCCGACGACGAAGACGGCCGGCGGGCCCACGGACTCGCGGGCGGCGGCCGCGCCGATCTCGTCCAGCCGGGCCGACACCGACCGCTGGCCGGGCTGCCCGGCGTCCTGCACCGCCAGCACCGGCGTCTCCGGGGCACGACCGTGCTCGACCAGCACCGTCGCGATCTTGGCGATGGTGTCGACGGCCATCAGCAACACGATGGTCCCCCGTACACGGGCCAGCGCCGCCCAGTCGACGAGCGAGTCGGGGTGCCCGGGCGGCAGGTGTCCGGACACGATGGTCAGGTCGTGCGCCACGCCCCGGTGCGTCACCGGAACTCCGGCGAGGGCCGGCGCGGCGAGGGCGCTGCTCACCCCCGGCACGACCGTCACCGGCACCCCGGCCGCCACGCACGCCTGCACCTCCTCGTGGCCGCGTCCGAAGACGTACGGGTCGCCGCCCTTGAGCCGGACCACCCGGCGACCGGCCCTGGCGTGGGACACCAGAGCCGCGTTGATCGTCTCCTGCGCCATCGACGGGCCGCGGGGCACCTTCGCGGCGTCGACGACCAGCACCTCGGGGCGCAGCCCGGCGAGCAGCCCCTGCGGGGCGAGCCGGTCGACCACGACGACGTCCGCGGCGTCCAGGAGCGCCTTCCCGCGTACCGTGATCAGGTCGTCGGGCCCCGGCCCGCCGCCGACCACGGCGACCGACCCGTGCCCGTGGTCGTGGTGGTAATCGTGCCCGTGGTGATGGTGGTGGTGGCCGACCGGGTCGTCGGGGTGGTCGTGCGGGCGTTGCGGGCGACCGACCTTGTCGGCGAAGCCGGGCATCAGCACCCGGTACGCGCAGGTGTCGCAGTTCATCCGGATGTCCCCGCCCAGCGCCTCGGCGTGCCGCTCGCGGACCAGGTCGGCGAGGGCGTCGCAGTCGCCGATCACGTCGGCCACCCGCACGTCCAGGTCGGGGTGCGCGGCGGCGAACTCGGCCGACTGGGCGACGATCCGGTCCGGCAGCACCCCGGCGAACAGGAAGTACGGCGCGACGACGATCCGCTGCGCGCCGAGGCGACGGAGCCGGTCCAGCACCGCCGGCACGGACGGCTCGGCGAGGGAGATGAACCCCGGTTCGACGCCCGCGTATCCGCGCCCCTCCCAGAGCAGGCGGGCGACCTTGGCGACCTCGGCGTTGGCGTCCGGGTCGGAGGATCCCCGCCCGATGAGCGCCACCCAGGTGCCGGTCCGGTCGGCACCCGCCAGCGCGGCGTCGACGCGCTCTTCGAGGGCTGTGTGCAGCAGCGGGTGCGGGCCGAGCGGACGCCCGTAGCGGTACGTCAGCCCGGGGTGCCGCTGCTGCTCACGGGCCATCGCGGCCGGGATGTCGCCCTTGCCGTGCCCGGCGCCGGTGAGCACCAGCGGCAACGCGACCAGGTTCCGGTGACCGCGCCCGACGAGCGCGCCGACCGCGTCGGTCAGCGGCGGGCGGGACAGCTCGATGAAGCCGCCCTCCACGTCGCCGATGTCACCCCGACGGCGGACCCGCTCGACGAGCGCGGCGAACTGGCCGACCCCGGCCGCGCTGCGCGTGCCGTGCCCGACGATGACCAACCCGGTCATGGCTTCTCCTCGCTGTAGAGCAGGGCGTTGAGGGCGGCGGCGGCGACCGCCGAACCGCCCTTCTCGCCCACGTTGGACACCCCGGGCAGGCCGCTGGCCCGCAGCGCCGCCTTCGACTCGGCCGCGCCCACGAAGCCGACCGGCAGGCCGACGACGAGCGCCGGCGCGGCGTCCAGGGTGAGTAGTTCGACGAGGGCGGTCGGCGCGCAGCCGACCACCCAGACCGCGCCCGGGCCGACCCGGTCCAGGGCGATCCGCACGGCCGCCGCCGAACGGGTGATGCCGGCCGAGCGGCCCAGCTCGGCGGCGGCCGGCTCGGCGACCGGGCAGACCAGTTCCAGGCCGGCCCGGGTGATGCCGGCGGCGACCATCGCCACGTCGGTGACCACGGGCGCCCCGCCGCGCAACGCGGCCAGCCCCGATTCGAGGGCCCCCTCGTCGCAGACCAGCTCGTCGACGTACGCGAGGTCGGCGCTGGCGTGCACCACCCGCTCGGTCACCGCGCGGGTCAGCGGCGGCAGGTGCGACAGGTCGACCCGCTCGCGCAGGATGCGGTACGACTCGACCTCGATGGGATGCACCATCCGGCTCATCGGGCTCCTTCCCAGGACTCGGGCTCGACGACGCGGATCGCGTCGACCGGGCAGATCTCCAGGCACTCCAGGCAGCCGGTGCAGCGGTCGGCGCGTACCGTGAGGCCGCCGGCGACCGGCCGGATCGCGTGCGTGGGGCAGGTCAGCAGGCACGCGCCGCAGCCCTGACAGGCGTCGATGATCACGAACGCCACCGGTACCCCCGGGGTGTGACCATCCGCCCGGCGACCAGCCGGGTGTCGCTGTTGCCGACCACCACGACGCTGTACATGTCGACGATGGCCGCGTCGAGCGTGGCCAGCGTCGCCAGGTGCACCCGTTCGCCGGGGCGGCTGGCGTTGCGCACCACACCGACCGGGGTGTCCGGCGGCCGGTGCGCGGCGAGGATGCCGAGCGCCTTGCCGAGCTGCCAGTCGCGCGCGCGGCTGCGCGGGTTGTAGAACACCGTCACGAAGTCGCCCTCGGC
This sequence comes from Micromonospora sp. NPDC005174, assembly GCF_040608495.1. Classification (NCBI taxonomy): domain Bacteria; kingdom Bacillati; phylum Actinomycetota; class Actinomycetes; order Micromonosporales; family Micromonosporaceae; genus Micromonospora; species Micromonospora sp. NPDC005174. The sequence continues at coordinate 85,037 of NZ_JBEXIJ010000010.1, forward strand.
GGCGGCGGTCACCCGCCGCTCGATGACCTCCCAGGGAGTGTGCAGGTCGGACAGGCTCACGTAGGCGTGGTCGTGCCCGAGCGGCGCGCCCAGCAGCGCCCCGGCAGCGAGGGCGGCGGTCACCCCGGGCACGCCCACCACGTCGATCCGCTCGTCGGCGTACTCCAGCGCGGGGCTGGCCATCGCGTACACCCCGGCGTCACCGGACCCGATGAGCGCGACCGCGTGGCCGGCGACGGCCTCGGCCACGGCGGCGCGGGCCCGTGCCTCCTCCGCGCCGAGCCCGCTGGCGAGCACCCGGGTGCCCGGCCGCAGCACGTCCCGGACCTGGTCGAGGTACTGGTCGAGGCCGACGACGACCCCGGCACGACGCAGTTCCGCCACCGCGCGGGGGGTGCGCAGGTCGGCCGCGCCCGGTCCGAGGCCGACGACGGCGAGCCGGCCGCGCGGCGGGTGCCGGGCCACCGCCACGGTCGCCATCGCCGACGCGGTCTTGCCCACCAGCAGCGTCGCGTCGTCGTCCCGGCCGTCCGCGCCGAGCAGCGCCGCGGCCTCCGCCACGCTCGGCGTGCCGACAGCGGCCCGGACCACCTCGCTGGGGTGCGGCACGTCGACCGCCGCGAGGCGCGTCGCCGGCCAGGTCACCAGGGGTACGCCGAGCGCGTCGGCGGTACTGCGGATGCCCGCCTCGTCGGCCTTGATGTCGGCGCTGGCCAGGCAGCGCAGGCTCGCCGGGTCGAGGCCGGCCTCGGCCAGCACCCGGTGCAGCAGTTCGGCCACCTCGGCGGCCGGTACGCCCCGGCTCGCTCCCACCCCGGCGACCAGCGACGGCGGTCGCAGCACGGCGGTCCGCCCGTCGGTCGGCACCACCCGGTCGGTGACCAGCAGCCGGTACCCACCGCCGGTCACGTCGTCGTCGGCCGTGCTGCCGGCCGCGCTCTCGTCGGCCGAGCCTCCCGGGTGGGCGGCGGGGGCATCGCGGTGGTCGGGGGCACGCACGTTCGGGGGCAGGGCGGGCAGCGGCCAGGTGGCATCGGCGATCAGCTCGACCGGCTCGCCGTCGAGGATGGCCCGGGACACCGCGGCGACCGCGCCCTGCACGGGCCAGCCGAGAGTGTCCAGTCCGGGCAGCCCGACCGCGTCGGTGGCGGTGGTGACCACCGGTCGGGCGTCCAGCAGCACGCCGACCCGCTCGGCGAGGTCGTTGCCGCCGCCCGCGTGGCCGCCCAGCAGCGCCACCGCGTGCCGGGCCGCCTCGTCGACGACCACCACGGCCGGGTCGGTGCGCTTGTCGCCGAGCAGCGGCGCGAGGATGCGGACGACCGCGCCGGTGGCCAGGAACGCGACCACCGCGTCGCACCCGGTCCAGGCGGCGCGCAGCGCGTCGGCGACGGTCTCCCCCTCGATCAGCCGGGCGTGCGGCCACGCGGCGGTCAGGGTGTCGGCGTGCCGGCGGCCGGCGGCGGTCGCCGCCACCAGGCCGATCCGGCCGGGTGTGGTGTCGTTCACGGGCGCTCCCCGGTGAGGACGACCACCGGGTTGGTGGCCGCGAGACGGATCGACCCGCCGGGCAGGTCGGCGAGGCGGGCGGCGGAGAGCTGGCTGCCCTCGACCGTGTATCCGGCGGCACGCAGCAGGCCCACCGCCGGCGCGACGCGGTCCAGCGCGGCCAGGGTGAGCACGATCCGTCCGGGTCGGCGGGCCAGCACGGCGGTGAGGACGTCCACGCCGCCACCACCGACGAAGACGGCGTCCGGCTCGGGCAGCCCGTCCAGCACCGCCGGGGCGCGCCCGACGACGATCCGGACGTCGACGGCGTGCGCGGCGGCGTTGTGCCGGATCGTCGCGGCGGACCCGGGGTCCCGCTCGACGGCGAGCACGGCCGCGCCGAGCGACGCGCACTCGATGCCGACCGAGCCGCTGCCCGCGCCGATGTCCCAGACGAGACGACCAAGCCGGGGACGCAGCCGCGCGACGACGAGGGCGCGCACCTCCGACTTGGTGATCATCGAGTCGCGGTGGGCATACCGGTCCTCGGGCAGCGCCCAGCCGCCAGCCGGCGCGGCGGCCGGCTGGTTGTCCACCCGCAGCGCACCCGCTCCGACCGGGTCGGACGTGGGCATGTCGAGCACGGGATCGGCGGGCACGGCGATGCTGAGCAGGACGTGCGGGTCGGACCAGGCGGCCTCGGCGGCCTGCTCGGGGGTCACCTCACGGACCCGTTCGGTGTCCGTGCCCAGGTGCTCGGCGACCAGCAGACGACGGGGCCAGCCGACCAGCGCGGCGCCCACCTCGGCCGCGCCCGCGCCCGGCGCGGTGAGGACCGCGACCAGCGGCAGCGCCCGGCAGGCGTTCAGCGCCGGTCGAAGATCGCGCCCGTGCGCGGTGACCACGGCGGCGCCGTCCCAGGACAGTCCGGCGCGGGCGAAGGCGGCGGCCACACTGGACACCGCCGGCACCACCCGCAGCGGCAACCCGACGACGCGCAGCCGCCGGACGATCCCGAACAGGCCGGGATCGCCGCTGGCCAGCACGACGGCCGGCACCCCGGCGGCGACGGCGTCGACCAGTCGGCGCAGGGCCGGGGCGAGCGGTCCGAGGACGACGGTCTCCGCGTCGGCCGGTACGGGCACCGCCGCCAGGTGCCGGGCCGCCCCGACGAGCAACCCCGCGCCGGCCAGCGCGGACGCGAGGGCGGGGTGCGGCGGGGCCCCGGCGGCGTCCAGACCGACGACTGTCACCAGCGCGTCCGGGGCGCTCATCGCGGCCACCGGCCGGAGGAGGCGACGACGTGTGCTCCGGCGAAGTCGACCATCGCCACGTCCACGGTGACCGTCGGCCCGGCGAAGCGTCGCAGCACCGCCTGGACCCGCTCGCAGAGCAGGTCGCCGGCCGGGCCGAGCAGCCCGGCGGCCTCCCACAGCTCGTACGCGTGCCGCCCGGTGTTCGCCTCGGTCACGGCGGCGGCGAGCGCGGGATCGCCACCGGCGTCGGCGGTCACCGCGCCGAGCAGGGACAGGTCGACCTTCGAGCGGGTGTAGTGGGTCATCAGGATCCCGGCGGCGAGTTTGGCGAGCTTGCCGGCCATCCCGACGAAGACCACGCCGGTCATCGTGTCCTGGACGGCCGCGGTGACCGCCGCGCCGGTGAAGTCGCCCACCTCGACGAAGCACACCTCGGGCAGGTCGGGCAGCAGCGCGCGGGCGGCCCGCTCGGTACGCCCACCGGTGCACAGCACCACGGTCCGCTCCCCCTGGGCGGCCATGACGTGCACGGCCTGTACGACGCTGGCCCGCCAGGACGCGGTGGAGAAGGGCCGGACGATGCCGGTGGTGCCGAGGATCGAGATGCCGCCGAGGATGCCGAGCCGCCGGTTGGTGGTCTTGCGGGCCATGATCTCGCCCCGGGGGACGCTGATGACCACGCGTACGCCGACCTCGGTGAGGTCGACGACCTCGGCCACCGCCTCACCGATCATCCGGCGGGGCGTGTCGTTGATGGCCGGTCCGCCGACGGCGAGCCCGAGGCCGGGCTTGGTGACGGTGCCGACGCCGGAGCCGCCGGCCAGGCGCAGCCCGGGAGTGTCGGTGAAGTCCACGGTCGCGGTCAGCTCGGCGCCGTGGGTGACGTCCGGGTCGTCACCGGCGTCCTTCACGACCACCGCCTCGGCCCGCACCGGTGGGGTGCCGGTGACCTCGCAGCGTTCCACCGGGAAGCGCACCCGTCGCCCGGCGGGGAGGCCGATCTCGACGTCCGGTTGGATCTCGCCGGTGACCAGGGCGGTCACCGCCGCCTTGGCCGCCGCCGTCGCGCACGCGCCGGTGGTCCAGCCGGTCCGCAGCGCGGTGGGCCGGACCTTCGCCGTACGCGGCAGGTCCGGTTCGCGCAACGGCGGCTCGGCGTACGTCATGGGGTGTCTGTTCCTCCGGCGCGGGCGCGGCGCAGCTCGGCCCGGGCGGCCGGCTCGGCGCGACGGAAGGTGTGGAAGTGCCCGGGGTGGTAGAGGTGCGAGCGGGTCCCCTCGGCGGCGAGGGCCGGCCCGACCAGGAACAGGGTGTGCTTCCACAGCTTGTGCTGCTTGACCGCGGCCTCCAGGGTGCCGACCGTGCAGCGCACGACCAGCTCGTCGGGCCAGGTCGCCTGGTACGCCACCACGGCCGGAGTGTCGTCGGCGTAACCGCCGGCCAGCAGCTCGGCCTGCACCTGCCCGGAGCGGGCGGCGGACAGGAACAGCGCCATGGTGGTGCCGTGCCGGGCGAAGTCGCGGACCCGCTCGCCGGCCGGCATCGGGGTCTTGCCGCCTTCGAGCCGGGTGAGGATCACCGACTGGGCGACCTCGGGGATGGTCAGCTCGCGCCCGACGAGCGCCGCGACGGCGGTGAACGACGACACCCCGGGGACGATCTCGACGGCCAGGCCGAGCGCCCGGCACAGGTCCAGTTGCTCCTGCACCGCGCCCCACAGCGCCGGGTCACCGGAGTGGATGCGAGCCACGGTGAGTCCACGCTCGGCGGCCCGCTCGTAGAGCGGCAGCACACCCTCGATGGGCAGCTGCGACGAGTCGACGATCTCGGCGTCGGGACGGGCGTGGTCGAGTACGTCGGCGTGCACGAGGCTGGCCGCCCAGATCACGACGTCCGCCGCGGCGATGACCCGGGCGGCCCGCAGGGTCAGCAGGTCCGCCGCCCCCGGGCCGGCGCCGACGAACCACACCTTGCCGTCGCTGGTCACAGCTTTCCTCCTCGGTACGTGCGGCGGGCGGGGACCAGCAGCGTGGACAGGTACGGCAGGTCGGGTGCGGTGTCGTCGACAGCGCCGACGCTCTCTGCGGGCAGGCCGAGGCTGCGTCCGAGCACCGCGTCGGCCAGGCGGCCCTGTCGGCGCAGCTCGGCCAGCAGCTCCGGGTGCCGTCGCCAGCCCTTGTAGACGACGACGGTGCCCGGCCCGGCGAGGGCGTCGGCGAACAGCGCGAGGCCGGCGGTGGCCGGCAGCAGGGTGAGCGGCTCGCGTCCCTCGACCAGCGGGATGCCGCTGCGCGCGGCCAGCTCCTGCATGGCGGTCACGCCGGGCACTGTCGCCACCCGCACTGCCGGGCGCAGGGCTCGGACGCTCTGCGCCAGGTAGCCGAAGGTGGAGTACACGTTGGGGTCGCCGATGGTGGCGAAGGCGAGGGACCGCGCGCCCGCGTCGATCGCCTCGACGACCGTCCGGGCCGCGTCGTCCCAGGCCGCCGCGCGGCGAGCGGTCACCCCACCCCGGTCGTCGAGGGCGAACGGCAGCCGCCGCAGACGGTCCGCCGGAACGTGGTCCCGCACGGTCGTCTCGGCCCGTCCGGCGTCCGACTCGGGCCGGTCCGCCATCACGGGTACGAGGACCACGTCGGCCTCGCGCAGGACACGCACCGCCTTGACGGTGAGCAGTTCCGGGTCACCCGGGCCGACGCCGACGCCGGTCAACGTGGCGGTCACCGGCACGCCTGGACGAGGCGGCGGGCGGCCTCGGGGTGGCCGGCCCAGTGGGTGTGCAGGTAGGAGGCGTGTACGCGGCCGGCGACGAACCCGTGGTCGATGTCGTTCCAGCGCCACGCCGGCGTGTCGCCGTGCCCGGGGTCGGTGGTGGTGCGGTGGAACTCGTGTCCGCGTACCGGCTCGCCGGCCCGGGCCACCGGTGAGTCGGTGACGGCCACCGCCTCGCGGTAGCCGAGGGTGAGCCGGCCGGTCATCCGGGCGGTCAGGTCCAGCCGGCCACACATGGGTACGCCGTCCAGGGACCGCCCGAGGTAGAGCAGCCCGGCGCACTCGGCCACGACCGGCCCGTCGAAGTCGGCCAGCTCGCCGCGGAGCGTCACGTTGCCGGCCAGCGCCTCCGCGTACGCCTCGGGGAAGCCGCCGCCGATGACCACCGCCCGGGTGCCGCTGGGCAGCGCCGGGTCGCGCAGCGGGTCGACGGTGACGACGTCCGCGCCGGCAGCCGTGAGGAGTTCGGCGGTCTCGGCGTACGAGAAGGTGAAGGCCGGACCACCGGCGAGCGCGACGCGTGGTCGCCCGACGCCGGCCGGCCCGCCGACGGCCTCGACCGGGTCCCACGCCGGGGCGGTCAGCGGCCCGGCGCCGCGGGCCAGGTCGAGGACGGCGTCGAGGTCCACAGTGGCCTCGACCAGTTCGGCGAGCGCGGTGACGATGGCGAGCGATTCGGGGGCCCGTTCGGCGACCGGCACCAGCCCGAGGTGCCGAGCGGGCGCGGCGACCTCGGCGGCGCGGGTGACCGCCCCGAGCACCGGTACGCCCACCTCGGCGAGGGCGTCGCGCAGCAGCGTGTCGTGCCGTGGCGAGCCGACCCGGTTGAGGATCACACCGCCGATCCGCACGGCGGGGTCGAACGCGGCCATGCCGAGGGTCAGCGCGGCGGCCGAGCGGCCCTGCGCGGTGGTGTCGAGGACCAGCAGCACGGGCGCGTCGATCAGCCGGGCGACGTGCGCGGTGGAGGCGAAGTCGCGGCGGCCCACCGCGCCGTCGTGCAGGCCCATGACGCCCTCCACCACGGCGATGTCGGCGGGCGTAGGGAGGCTCGCGCCGTGCCGCAGCAGGCCGGCGATCCGCTCGGCACCGACCAGGAACGGGTCGAGGTTGCGGCCGGGCCGGCCGGCGGCGAGGGCGTGGTAACCGGGGTCGATGTAGTCCGGGCCGACCTTGTGCGGGCTGACCGTCAGGCCGCGTCGGCGCAGCGCGGCGAGCAGCCCGGTGGCGACCGTCGTCTTGCCGTGGCCGCTGGCCGGGGCGGCGACCACCACCCGGGGCAGCGCCCAGGGCTCGACGCTCACCACTCGATGCCCTTCTGGCCCTTCTGGCCGGCGTCCATCGGGTGCTTGACCTTGGTCAGCTCGGCGACCAGGTCGGCGGCGGCGACCAGGCGCGAATCGGCGTCCCGGCCGGTGATCACGACGTGCTGGAAGCCGGGCCGCTCGGCCAGGGTGGCGACCACCTCGTCGACGTCCACCCAGCCCCACTTCATCGGGTAGGTGAACTCGTCCAGCACGTACAGCCCGTAGCGCTCGGCGGCCAGGTCACGCTGGATCTGCCGCCAGCCCTCCAGGGCGTCGGCGGCGTGGTCGGCCTCGCCGCCGCGCTGGATCCAGGACCAGCCCTCGCCCATCTTGTGCCAGGCCACCGGCGCGCCCTGGCCGGTACGCTCGTGCACCTCGCCGAGCGCCCGGAAGGCGTTCTCCTCCCCCACCCGCCACTTGGCGCTCTTGACGAACTGGAACACGCCGACCGGCAGGCCGGCGGTCCACGCCCGCAGTGCCAACCCGAAGGCCGCCGTCGACTTCCCCTTCATCTGTCCGGTATGGACGACGAGCAGCGGTCGATTCCGCCGCTGCCGGGTGGTCAACCCGTCAGCGGGCACCTGACTCGGCTGTCCCTGCGGCATCAGAGGTCCCCCCTCGTCGTCACGCCCCGCGCGTCCTCCGCGATCTTGCAGTTTCTGTTGCTCATATGCGCATCTCGTCCTTTTATGTCGCGACAGAAACTGCAAGATCGCGGGGGTCGGGGTGGGTGAGGGCGTGCAGGGGGTGCAGGGGGGCGTGCAGTTGGGTGGCCAGGCGGCGCGCCAGGTTGAGGCGTACCGGGCCGGACTCGCAGTCGACGACCACGCAGGGGGCACCCGCCGCCGCGAGGATTGCCGCCGCTCCCGCCGCCCGGTCGAGCGGGCGGGTTCCGGCGGTGGCACGGCCGTCGGTGACCACCAGGACCAGGGGGCGGCGCTTCGGATCGCGCAGGCGCTCCACCCGCAGCAGGTCCGCGGCGGCCAGCAGGCCCTCGGCCAGTGGTGTCCGCCCACCGGTGGGCAACTCGGCCAGACGGGTTGAGGCGGCCAGCACCGACGAGGTCGCCGGCAGCACCGTGCGCGCGCCGGCACCCCGGAAGGCGATCACCGCGACCTTGTCCCGCCGCTGGTACGCGTCGGTGAGCAGAGCGAGCACCGCGTCCTTCACGGTGACCATCCGCTGCCGGGCGCCCATCGAACCGCTGGCGTCCACCACGAACAGCACCAGGTTGCCCTCGCGCCCCTCCCGGACCGCCTCGCGGACGTCGTCCGGACGCAGTCGCAGCGGACCCGCCAGCCGGCCCCGAGCCGCCTGGTGGGGTGCGGCGGCGCGGATGGTCGCCGGCAGGTGCAGCGCGCCGACCCGACCGTTCGGCACCCGGGCCCCGGTGGTGCGGCCCCGCCCGGTCCGGGCCCGCGACCGCCGGCCCGGCACCCCGTCACCGACGCCGGGCGCGGTGAGCAGCCGGGCCCGCAGACCACCTCGGGGTACGGCCACCCGTCCACCCTCGCGCTCCCGGTCGTTCCCGGTGCCGCTGGGCTGACCCGCCTCGGCCCGCCGGCGGCGACCGCCTCGACCGTCCACCCCCGAGAAGTCCCCGTCCGCGTCGACGTCGGCGGCGTGCGGCTCCGGGCCGTCGGCGCCCCCGGACTCGCCGGCGCCGGGATCGTGCCCGCCGCTGCCCGACCCGTTCCGATCCCCACCGTCCACGTCGGCGGGATCGAGGGAGTCGCCGTCGGGGCCGTTCCCATCGCGACGATGTTCTCCGGTCTCGCCGCCCGCGCCGGAGGAGCCGCCCGGGTTGCCGGCACTGCCGCCACCGTCCGGGTCCGGGCCGTCGGGGCGGGGGCCGGCGGGGCCGCCGTCGTACGGGCCGCCGTCGTCGTCCGGATCGTCGGGGTGGGCGTCCTGCGCCCGTTGCAGCGCCTCGTCGAGGCGCTTCTCGTCCAGCCCCGGCGTGTCGAACGGGTCGCGGCGACGGCGGTGCGGCAGGGCGAGCCGGGCGGCCACCCGGACGTCGTCGCCGGTGACCCGGTCCCGGCCCTCCCAGGCGGCGTGCGCGAGGGCGGTACGGGCGGTGACGATGTCGGCGCGCATCCCGTCCACGTCGAACGCCGCGCAGACCTCGGCGATCTGGCGCAGCGCGGCGTCGGGGAGGCGTACCCCGGAAAGCCGGCGACGGGCGGCGGCCACCTGGGCGGCGATCTGGGCGTCGGCGTCGGCCCAGCGGGCGGCGAAGCCGGCCGGGTCGGCGTCGGCGGCGAGCCGGCGGCGGACCACCTCCACCCGGATCTCCGGATCGCGGCTGGCGTTCACCTCGACGGTCAGTCCGAACCGGTCGAGAAGCTGCGGGCGCAGCTCCCCCTCCTCCGGGTTCATCGTGCCGACGAGCAGGAACCGGGCGGCGTGGCTGACCGAGACGCCCTCGCGCTCGACGTGGCTGCGGCCCATCGCCGCCGCGTCGAGCAGCAGGTCGACGAGGTGGTCGTGCAGCAGGTTGACCTCGTCGACGTAGAGCACGCCCCGATGGGCGGCGGCGAGCAGACCCGGCTCGAAGGCGCGTACGCCCTCGCCGAGGGCCTTCTCCAGGTCCAGCGACCCGACCACCCGGTCCTCCGCCGCGCCGACGGGCAACTCGACGAGGCGCGCGGGCCCGGTCTCGGCGGCCGCCCCGACCGGATGCGGCCCGTCCGGGCAGCCCGGGTCGGGTTGGGCCGGGTCGCAGCCGAAACGGCAGCCGGCGACCCGGCGCACCGGAGGCAGCAGCGCGGCGAGGGCGCGGACGGCGGTGGACTTCGCGGTGCCCTTCTCGCCGCGCACGAGGACGCCCCCGATCGCCGGGGAGACCGCGTTGAGCAGCAGCGCCAGCCGCATGTCGGCCATGCCGAGCACGGCGCTGAACGGGTACGTGGTGGTCATGCGCGGTCCTCCAGGTCACCCTCGCTGGCCAGGTACTGATCGCGGAGCCGGTCCAGGGTGGCCGGCTCGGGCTTGGCCCACAGGCCCCGGTCGGCGGCCTCCAGCAACCGCTCGGTGATGCCGCGCAGCGCCCACGGATTGGACCGCTCCAGGAACTCGCGGGTGGTGTCGTCGAACAGGTAGGCGGCGGCCAGGTGCTCGTACATCCAGTCGTCCACCACGCCGGCGGTGGCGTCGTAGCCGAACAGGTAGTCCACGGTGGCCGCCAGCTCGAACGCGCCCTTGTAGCCGTGCCGGCGCATCGCGGCGATCCACTTCGGGTTGACCACCCGGGCCCGGAACACCCGCCGGGTCTCCTCGCCCAGGGTGCGGGTACGCACGTCGTGCGGCATCGCCGAGTCGCCCACGTACGCCGCCGGTGACGTGCCGGTCAGGTGGCGGACCATCGCCACCATCCCGCCGTGGTACTGGAAGTAGTCGTCGGAGTCGACGATGTCGTGCTCACGGGTGTCCTGGTTCTTCACGGCGACCGCGATCCGGGCGAAGGAGCGTTCCATGTCGGCGCGCGCCTCCCGCCCGTCCAGGCCCCGGCCGTACGCGTAGCCACCCCACACCGCGTACACCTCGGCCAGGTCGGCGTCGCTGCGCCACGTCCGGGCGTCGATCAGCGGCAGCAGTCCCGCGCCGTACGCCCCGGGCTTGGAGCCGAAGATCCGGGCGGTGGCCCGCCGCTCGTCGCCGTGCTCGGCGAGGTCGGCGGCCACGTGGGCGCGCAGGTAGTTCTCCTCGTCCGGCTCGTCCAGCGCGGCGACCCGCCGCACGGCGTCGTCGAGCAGCGCCACCACGTGCGGGAACGCGTCGCGGAAGAAGCCGGAGATGCGCACGGTGACGTCGACCCGGGGTCGACCCAGCTCGACGGTCGGCACCACCTCGACGCCGGTGACCCGCCGGGACCGCTCGTCCCACACCGGCCGGCAGCCCAGCAGCGCGAGGACCTCGGCGATGTCGTCGCCCTGCGTCCGCATCGCGCTGGTGCCCCACACGGTCAACCCCACCGAGCGGGGGTACGCGCCGGTGTCGGCGAGGTGCCGGGCCAGCAGCGAGTCGGCGAGGGCCACCCCGACGTCCCAGGCGTTGCGGCTCGGGATGGCCTTCGGGTCGACGGAGTAGAAGTTCCGGCCGGTGGGCAGCACGTTGACCAGGCCCCGGGTGGGTGAACCGGACGGGCCGGGCGGCACGAACCGGCCGTCCAGCGCGCCGAGGGTGTTGCGCAGCTCGTCGGTGGTGCGATCCAGTCGGGGCACCAGTTCCGTGCCGGCGAAGCGCAGCACGGCTGCGACCTGCGGGATCGACTGGCCGGTCACCTCGGCGACGACGGCGTCGGCCGCGTCCACCGCCCAGTCCAGGGTCTCCATGCCGACGACCAGCCGGCGCGCGAGCCCTTCGATGAGGTCGATCGCGTCGGCGGCGGTGCCGGCCGGCCCGTCCACCGCGTCGGTCAGCGCCGTGGGCAGCGCGATCCGCTGGCCCGGCGTGGCGAGCAGGTCCTGTTCGTCGAGGCCGTACGCGGTGGCGAGAGCCTGCCGCAGGCCGGGCAGGGCGTGGGCGCCGCCCCAGATCTGCGGGGCGCGCAGCACGGCGAGCACCAGGTTGACCCGCGGCTCACCGGTGGGCGCGTCGGCGAGGATGTGCAGCCCGTCGCGGATCTGCACGTCCTTGACCTCGCACAGGTAGCCGTCGAGGTGCAGCACGAAGTCGTCGAAGTCGTCCGCGTCGGGCATCGCCTCGGTGTGCAGGTCGTGGTGCAGCTCAGCGGCGCGTACCAGGTCCCAGATCTGCGCCCGCACGGTCGGCACCTTGGCCGGGTCGAGCGCCTGCACGGTGGCGTACTCGTCGAGCAGTTGCTCCAGTTTGGCCAGGTCGCCGTAGGTCTCGGCGCGGGCCATCGGCGGCACCAGGTGGTCGATGACGACGGCGTGTGCCCGTCGCTTGGCCTGGGTGCCCTCGCCGGGGTCGTTGACGATGAACGGGTAGACCAGCGGCAGGTCCGCGAGGACGGCGTCGGGCGCGCAGTCGGCGGCCAGGCCGAGGCCCTTGCCGGGCAGCCATTCCAGGGTGCCGTGCTTGCCCAGGTGCACCACGGCGTCCGCGCCGAAGCCGCCGTCCGCGACCGGGGCGGCGAGCCAGCGGTACGCGGCCAGGTAGTGATGGCTCGGCGGCAGGTCCGGGTCGTGGTAGATGGCGATCGGGTTCTCCCCGAACCCGCGTGGCGGCTGGATGAGCAGCGCCACGTTGCCGAACCGCAGCCCGGCCAGCACGATGTCGCCGCCCTCGGTGTACAGCTCGCCGGGCGGCTCCCCCCAGTGCTCCCGCATCCGCTCGCGCAGCTCGGCCGGGACCGCCTCGAACCACCGCCGGTACGTCTGCCCCGGTATCCGGGCCTCGGCGGCGGCCAACTGCTCCGGCGTCAGCCACTCGACGTCGTGACCACCGGCGGCGATCAGCGCGTGGATCAGCGCGTCACCGTCGTCGGGCGGCGGCGCGTCGCCCAGGTCGTAGCCCGCCTCGGCGAGCGCGGCGAACAGCCGGACCGCCGAGGCCGGGGTGTCCAGCCCGACCGCGTTGCCGACCCGGGAGTGCTTGGTGGGGTACGAGCTGAGCACCACGGCGATCCGCTTGTCGGCGGTGGGCACGTACCGCAGGCGGGCGTGCCGCACCGCGATCCCGGCCACGCGGGCGGCCCGCTCGGGGTCGGCCGCGTACACCGAGAGCCCGTCGGCGTCGATCTGCTTGAACGAGAACGGCACGGTGACGATCCGGCCGTCGAACTCGGGGATGGCCACCTGCATCGCCGCGTCCAAGGGGGACAGCCCCGCGTCGCTGGCGGCCCACTGCTCGCGGGTGCTGGTCAGGCAGAGCGCCTGGATGACCGGCACGTCCAGGGCGGCGAGCGCGCCGACGTCCCAGGCGTCCTCGTCACCGCCGCTGGAGGCATCGGCGGCGACCGCGCCACCGGCGGCGAGCACGGTGACCAGCAGCGCGTCGCAGCGGGCGAACAGCCCGAGCGGACCGGCGCCGGTGGTCAGCCCGCGCAGCGAGCCGCAGAAGATCGGCAGGGGGTTGCCGCCGGCAGCGCGGACCGCGTCGGCGAGCACGTCGACGAACGCGGTGTTGCCGGCGAGGGCGTGTGCCCGGTAGAAGACGATCCCGATGGTGGGCCGCTGCGGGTCGCTCGGATGGTCGCCGTGCACGCCGTACGCCGGGGTGGGCGCGGGCGGGGCGAACCCCTCGCCGGTGAGCAGGACGGTGTCGGAGAGAAACCGGGCCAGCTGCCCGAGGTTGTCCGGTCCGCCCTCGACCAGGTACGACAGCGCCTGGGCGACGACCCCGGCCGGGACCGTGGAGACCGCCATCAGCTCCGCGTCCGGCAGCGCCTCGCCGCCGAGCACGACGGTGGGTACGCCCCCGGCGAGCACCGCGTCGAGGCCGCCCGGCCACGCCTGCCGACCCCCGAGCAGGCGTACGACGACGAGGTCGACCCCGTCGAGCAGGGCGGGCACCTCGTCGGCCGCCACGCGGGCGGGGTTGGCGAGCCGGTACTCGGCGTTGCTGGCGCGGGCGGCCAGCAGGTCGGTGTCGGCGGTGGAGAGCAGCAGAATGCGCACGGCACGCTCCGGACGGTGACGTCGACGCGCTCGCGGCAGCGAGCGGGCGACGTGGGATGGGCGCGGGGTTCAGCGGGCACCGCGACCCGGACCGCTCACCGGCGCGAGGCCGGCGGCGACGGGTGGCGTGGCGCGGAACTCAGCGGTGAATGGAGTCGATGCCGATCGCGGCGGCGGCACAGCCGCGGTGCGGGGAACGGCAGCAGCCGTCGATGATGGAGACGCCAAGCGTCATCGGGTCCTCCTCGGGTGTCCACGCCCTGGGGTACGTCCCGACGGCCGAAGTATCCTGGCTTCCGGATCGATGCTCTCCCCCGGCCTTCCAACCGCAGACACACGGCCGTGACTCACGAGGGGGGATCGCTCCCCGGTGACAGTGGCGGGACCGCGTCGGATTCGCACCGACTTCCTTCACTGCCGTCAGGCCGCGAATGCTGCCACACCCCCACGCTGCGGGTCAACGCCGCTCCGGCCCGCCCAGCAGGCGCGCGTCGCCGAGCTGCGGCGGTGGACACCGCCGCCGATGCCCCCGCCTCGATGCCCGCCCTGCTGTTCGCCACCTCGCTACCCGCACCCGGATGCCTCGCACCTCGCTGCCCGCGGCCCCTGCCCGACATCCTTTGCTCTGCTTCCCTACCGGCAACGCGGACGGGGTCGCACTGGCGCCTCTGGTGAAGCAGAGCAAAGGATGCGCAGAGCCCCCTGGCCCGCGTCGGCGGCAGGACGGGGGTGGGCTTGCGGCCGGATGTGTCTCAGCGGGCGTGGCGCTCCGGGTGTGCCCGATTCCACACCCGCATCCGCTCCGGATAGCCGGTGCGGGCCGCCTCGTACAGCGGCACCGCGTGCTTGCGGGCGATGTCGCCGGCCGCCCGGGGTGTGCCGGTGCGGCGGCGGATCCACTCACCGTCGTAGGCGATCGCGACCACTGTGGTGTCGGTGGCGGTGGTCTCCGGCTCCAGGTAGAACTCCACCCCGCGCCGGCTGGCGACGAACGCCTCCAACGCGGCGAGGTCGTCCCGGGTGGCCTCGCGGTCCAGCTTCGTCGGGGTCGCCTCGGCGCCTCGTGACCGCCGGTTGAACCAGCCCATGCCCAGCCCCTCTCCTTCGACGCCACCTCCAGTTCAGCACCGATTCCTGGCAATACGCTGCACGGCGGGTGGGAAAAATCTGACTCACCGGGTCCCGGGCGGAACCCGACACGCGCGAGCGGTGTCAGCAGTGCGAGCCAAACCGGAGGTTCCCCTGGACGACGACGTGCTCGTCACCCGCGCCCGAGCCGGTGACCTGGAGGCGTACGACCTCCTGGTCGCCCGGCACACCGCGTCCGCGTACCGGACGGCGGTGCTGCTCGGCGCGGGACCGGACTCCGAGGACGTCGTCCAGGAGGCGTTCGTGAAGGGGTACCGCAAGCTGTCCCGGTACCGGGGGGAGGCGTCCTTCCGCTCCTGGCTGCTCGCGATCGTCGCCAACGAGACCCGCAACCTGCACCGGTCCCGCTCGCGCCGGGACGGCCTGGTCCTGCGGGCGGCGGCGACCCACTCGCCCGCGATCGCCGGGGACGACGCGGTCGGCGCGGTCCTCGCCGGTGAGCGCCGCGCCCAGCTGGTGGCGGCCCTGCGCCAACTGCCGGAACGGGACCGCGAGGTGATCGTCTGTCGGTTCCTCCTCGACCTCGGCGAGCAGGAGACGGGCGTCATGCTGGGCTGGCCCCGGGGAACGGTGAAGTCGCGGACCTCGCGGGCGCTGGCGAAACTGCGCGCCCTGCTCGTCGACGAGGAGGCGCACCATGGATGACCTCGGCCGAAACGCCGGCGACCTCGACGCGGAGCTGCGCGGCCTCGAAGCGGAGCTGCACGACCTCGGCGCCTGGCTGGCGACGCCGGACGCGCCGGACGTGACCGCACGCGTACACGACCGTCTCGTGCGCGACGTACGCGGACGGCGTCGATGGCGGTCCCTCGCCGCGGCGACGCTCGTGGCCCTGCTGGTCGCGGCGCTGCCGCCGACGCGCGCCGCCGTCGCCGACGCCGTCGGGGAGGTGCTGCGCTTCGCGGGCGTCGAGATCGCCACGTCGCCGACGCCGTCGTCGCCCGGCGGCGAGCCGTCACCCCTGCCGTCGCTGCGGACGGTGGGCCTCGACGAGGCGCGACGGGCGGTGCGCTTCCCGATCCGTGTGCCGCCCGCGCTCGGTCCGCCGGAGCGGGTGTCGATCGCCGATCCCGACGGCACTGGCGCGTACCGGGTGGCGACGTTGCTCTACGACGGTGGCTCGCTGCGCCTCGACGCGTTCGACGGTCGCCTCGACCTCGCGTTCCACAAACGGACCAGCCGTGCGGGAACGGAGTGGACGCAGGTCGACGGCGACTTCGCCATCTGGGTCGACGGTCCCCACGTGCTGTCCTACGTCGACCGGTCGGGCCAGATCCGTCAGGAGACCGCCCGGCTCGCGGCGCCGACCCTGATCTGGGAGCAGGGCGGGGTGACCTACCGCCTGGAGGGCGCGCGCACGCGAGCCGCGGCGGTGGCGATCGCCGAGTCGCTGCTCTAACTTTCCCGGAACCTGCGCGGCCCAAGCGGTGTCCCCCTGGTACGGGGCACACGTCTCTTCGAGAGGGAGCGCAATGGTCACCTGGGGCAGGTTCCTACTGGGTACGGTCCTCCTGCTGACGGCCTGCACGGCCGCCGGCCGGCCGGAGACGTCGACCGACGGCTCGGTCACGGCGACGCCCGCCGACGGCCCGGCCACAACGTCGGCGACCGGCTGCACGGCGCGGGTCGAGACGGGGACGCTGCCCGACTGGGCGGACGCGGGGTTCACCGGTGACGCCCGCGCCCCGCACACCATCGGCGCGCGGGGCGAGATCGCGGCGGTGCTGTTCGGCGATCCGCTGGCCCAGGTCCGACCGGACGGGTCGAGCAACAAGATCCTGTGGGTGGCGCGGCCCACCACGACGTCGCCGGCCACGACCGCGTCGGCCACGCTGGAGATCACCGCCAGGCTGGACGGCACCGACACGGTAGTGACCCGCGAGGTCGCCGGGGGGCCGGGCCCGTCGATCATCGACCTGCCCCGTGCGGGGTGCTGGCATCTCGACCTGCGCTGGGCCGGGCGCACCGACACGATGGATCTCGTCTACGCCGAACGGAAGCCCTGAGGACGGGGAAGACCCTCCCGCCATATCCAACATATACCGCATGGGGGGACTTGCGGCAAGGCCCCCGGTGTCCCGCAGAATGGCCCGTCCAAGGCCATGACCTGCGGAAACGGGAGCCATGCGGATGAACGAGTCGTCGGCGGCGATCAGTGTGTTCGACCTGCCCGGGAACCGTGCCGCCAAGGCCGACCCGGCTCTCATCGCCCGCGACGAGCAACACTTCGCCGCGATCGCGGCGAGCCTCGCACGGTCGATCGCCGACCTGTCCGACCGCCTCGACGCCGAGCGTCGGGCGCCCGCCGGCAAGGGTCGCCAGGCGGTGGTCCGGGACGAGGAGGTCCGCCGCCTGAGCGGCCGCCTGCGCGCCCTGCGCCGGTTCGGTCTGGACCTGTGCCTCGGCCGCATCGTCCAGGCGGACGATCCCGCGCCGGTCTACATCGGACGCTTCGGTCTCACCGCCGCCGACGGTCGAAGGCTGCTGCTCGACTGGCGCTCCCCCGCGGCCGAGCCGTTCTTCGGCGCGACGCACGCCAACCCGATGGGCCTGGCGAGCCGACGTCGGTACCGCTGGACGCTCGGCCGCATCAGCGACTACTGGGACGAGGTGTTCACCCCGGACGGGTTCGCGGGACACGCCGCGCTCGACGACCAGTCGGCGTTCATCGCCAGCCTCGGCGGCAACCGGTCGGCCCGGATGCGCGACGTGCTCGGCACCATCCAGGCCGACCAGGACGCCATCATCCGGGCCGGGTCGGACGGCGCGCTCGTCGTCGACGGTGGCCCGGGTACGGGCAAGACGGTCGTCGCCCTGCACCGCACCGCGTACCTGCTCTACTCCGACCCGCGCCTGCGACAGCGCCGCGGCGGGGTGCTGTTCGTCGGACCGCACCAGCCCTATCTGGCGTACGTCGCCGACGTCCTGCCCAGCCTCGGCGAGGACGACGTGCAGACCTGCACCCTGCGGGACCTCGTGCCCCAGGGCGCCTCGGCGGCGGTCGAGACCGACCCCGAGGTGGAGCGGCTCAAGGCCTCGGCGGACCTGGTACGGGCGATCGACGCGGCCGTCCGGTTCTACGAGGAGCCGCCGACGACGGCGCTGACGGTCGCGGCCGGCGACACCGACGTCCGGCCGAGCGCGGACGACTGGGCCCAGGCGTTCGAGGCGCCCGGACCGGGCACCCCGCACAACGAGGCCCGCGACGAGATCTGGGACGAGCTGCTGAACATCCTGCTCGGCAGGTACGACGGCGACGAGCCGGAGGACGCCGTGCGCGCCACGCTGCGGCGCGACGCGACACTCCGTACGACGATCAACCGTGCCTGGCCGCTGCTCGACGCGACCGACATCGTCGCGGACCTGTGGTCCGTGCCCGCGTACCTGCGCAGGTGCGCCCCGTGGCTCGCCCCCGACGACGTCCGCCGGCTCCAGCGCGCCGACGCCCGCGCGTGGACGGTGGCCGACCTGCCGCTGCTGGACGCGGCGCGGCAGCGGCTCGGCGACCCGGAGGCGTCGCGGCGCAACCGCCGACGCGAGGCGACGATCGCCACCGAGCGGGTCCGCATGGCGGCGGTCGTCGACGAGCTGATCGAGGCGCACACCTACGACGACGGCGAGGGCGTGCTGTCCAGCCTGCGCCAACTGGACCTGCAGGACGCGCTGGTCGACGAGGCCGTCCTGCCCAGCGCCGACGCGGATCTGCTGGCCGGCCCGTTCGCGCACATCGTCGTGGACGAGGCGCAGGAGCTGACCGACGCGCAGTGGCAGATGCTCCTGCTGCGCTGCCCGTCGCGCAGCTTCACCATCGTCGGGGACCGCGCCCAGGCCCGGAACGGGTTCACCGGGTCGTGGCGGGAACGACTCGCCCGCGTCGGACTCGACCGGGTGACGCTGACCTCGCTGACCATCAACTACCGGACGCCCCGGGAGGTCATGGCGCAGGCCGAGCCGGTCATCCGGGCCGTGCTTCCGGACGCGAACGTGCCGACCTCGATCCGCGGCAACGGCATCCCGGTCACCCACGGGTCGGTGCGCGACCTGGACGCGATCGTCGACGGCTGGCTCGCGGAGCACGCCGAGGGGATCGCCTGCGTCATCGGCGAGCCCACGTTCCGGCCGACGACGGATCGCGTCCGGTCGCTGAGCCCGGAACTGTCCAAGGGGTTGGAGTTCGACCTGGTCGTCCTCGTCGACCCGGAGGCGTTCGGCGAGGGCATCCAGGGGGCGGTCGACAGGTACGTGGCGATGACGCGCGCGACCCAGCGGCTCGTCGTCCTCACCGATTAGGCTGCCGGGCGTGTCGGACGACGTGCGGGAGGCGGCGGCGCACAACAACGCGCAATGGTGCGATGCCGTGTGCGCCAGTCACGGGCTGGTCGGGCGGATCGACGCCGAGGCGTGGTCGGTGCCCCGCCGCTCCCCACCCTGGTATCCGGACGCGGTCACCCTGCGCCCCGGCGTCGACCCCGACGCGCTGCTGGCGCGGATCGACGCCGGGGCCGGCGCGTCGGTGAAGGACAGCTTCGCCGACGTGGACCTCTCGGCGTACGGGTTCCGGGTGCTCTTCGAGGCGCAGTGGATCCATCGCCCGCCCACCGAGCCGCCGGCCGGCGCGCCGCTCACCCCGGTCACTACTGCGCGAGGGCTGGCGGCCTGGGCGAGCGCGCACGGCGGTGGGGAGCTGTTCCGCCCGGCGCTGCTGGCCGACCCGCGAATCCGGGTGCTGGCCCGCTTCGACGATCGGGGCGCTGTCGTCGGCGGGGCGGTGCTCAGTGGCGACGACCCGGTGGGCGTCTCCAACCTGTTCAGCAGCACGGACGACCCGGACGAGATCTGGCGTGCGGTCGTCGTCACCCGACCCGACGTACCCCTGGTCGGCTACGAGTCCGCGCCCGACCTGCCCCCGGCCCGCCGAGCCGGCTTCCTCCCCGCGGGTCCCCTGCGCGTCTGGCTCCGATGATCATGGAGTTATGAGCGCGACACGCCGGCATCCTTGGCAATAACTTCATGATCACCGGCAGCGGCAGCGGCAGCGGCGGCGGCAGCGGGCCCGGCCGGGGCGGGGCGGGCCGGGGGGCCGGGGCGGGGTTCAGGTCAGGCGGGTCAGGTCCTCGGGGGTTAGGCGTAGGGACGCGGCGGCGATGTTCTCGACCAGGTGTGCGGGGTCGCCGGTGCCGGGGATGGCGAGGACGTGCTCGCCCTGGTGCAGGGTCCAGGCCAGGCGTACCTGCGACGGGGTGACGCCGTGGTCGCGGGCTACCGCCTCGACGGCCGCCCCCGGCGCGGCGGTCGCGCCCGCCTCCCGGGACGTTCCGGCCAGCGCGAAGAACGGCACGTAGGCGATCCCCCGCGCACCGCAGGCCCGGACGAAGGCGTCCTGCTCCCGGTACGCGTCCACCCCGTAGTTGTTCTGCACGCAGACCACCGGTGCGATGGCGGCCGCCTCGTCCAGCTGCTCGGGCCGGGCGTTGGACAGTCCGAGGTGCCGGATCAGCCCGGCGTCGCGCAGCTCTGCCAGGACGCCGAACCGCTCGGCCAGCGGCCACGTGCCCGGCCCCCGGCCGAGCCGCAGGTTCACCACGTCGAGCTGGTCGCGGCCGAGACGACGCAGGTTCTCCTCGACCTGCGCGCGCAGCTGCGCGGGGGTGACCGCCTCGGTGAACCCGGCCTCCGGGTCGTAGCCGAAGCCGACCTTGGTGGCGATCACCAGATCCTCGGGGTACGGGGCGAGGGCCGCCCGGATCAGCTCGGTGGCGTACCGGGCGGGACCGGTGCCCACCCGCAGGGTTCCGCCGGGCGAGACGTAGAACGCGGCCGTGTCGATGTGGTTGACACCCAGCTCCACCGCGCGGCGCAGCAGCGCTATCGCACGCTCGCGGTCCGGGTTCGCGGTGATCCGCATCGAGCCGAAGCCCATCCGGCGCACCGTGCGGTCGCCCAGGGTCCAGGTGCCCGCCGCGGCGGCGGTGATCTCGTCAGTTGGCATCGGGCGACCGTAGCCACGGCGGGCGCGCGGCGCACTCGGCCGCACGCCCGATACCGGTACGCCCCGATCCGGGTTAGTTTGGTGGTGTTGCCGACGTCTGCCCGGCGGCGGCCTCCTTCGACATGTCCCGGGCAGCGACCGGCGGGCGCAGCGTCGGCACCAGCGCCAGGGTCGGCAGGAGCAGCAGCGGCACCACCAGCAGCGCCCGCAGGATGCCGACGTGGTCGCCGAGCAGCCCCAGCAGCGGCGGGCCACCCAGGAAGGCCGTGTAGCCGATCACCGCGACCACGCTGACCCGTACCGCCGCGTGCGCCTCCTCGTCGGCCGCCGCGCTCATGCCGACCGGGAAGCCCAGCGACGCGCCGATCCCCCACAGCGCCACGCCGACGATGGCCACCGGACCCGAGCCGGCCAGCACGGCCAGCGCCGCGCCGGCGGCGGCGAGCAGGACGGTGCCGCAGAGCACCGGCACCCGGCCCCAGCGGTCCAAGGCGACAGTGCCGGCGGTACGCCCGAGGGTCATGCCGACGACGAACACGCCGAACACCGCCGCGCCGGCCGCCTCGCTGAGGTCGAGGCCGTCCACGAACGCGACCGCCAGCCAGTCGTTGGCGCTGCCCTCGGTGAACGCCGCCACCAGCACGAACAGCCCGATCAGCAGGGTGCGCGGC
Organism: Micromonospora sp. NPDC005174; assembly: GCF_040608495.1. Lineage (NCBI taxonomy): Bacteria > Bacillati > Actinomycetota > Actinomycetes > Micromonosporales > Micromonosporaceae > Micromonospora > Micromonospora sp. NPDC005174. The sequence continues at coordinate 106,256 of NZ_JBEXIJ010000010.1, forward strand.
TCGCGCCACGCGGCGAGCTGGGCCCGACGGCGGCCGGCCGGGCTGGTGTCGGTCGAGGTGTCGGTGGCGTCGACGACAGGTTGCGGCAGGAACGCCCGGGACGCGAACGCGGTGCCGACCAGCACCACCACCGCGATTACTGCGACGTGCGCGCCGACCGGCACGTCCAGCCGGGCCGCGCCCGCGCCGAAGCCCGCGCCGGCCACCGAGCCGAGACTCCAGGCAGCGTGGAAGCGAGGCATGACGGTACGCCCCAACCGGCGCTCCACCGCCGCGCCCTCGACGTTCATCGCCACGTCGCAGGCGCCGGAGCCGTAACCGAAGGCGACCATCCCCAACGCGACGACGACGGCCGACCCGGCGACCGTAGCGCCCAGCCCGGCCACGATCAGGCCGATCGCGACGAGCACGGTGGCGAGGGTCACGGTGCGGGCCGAGCCGAGGCGCTGGGCGAGCAGGCCGGACGTCGGCATGGCGAGCAACGCGCCGACGCTCAGCGCCAGCAACAGCAGCCCGAGGCGGCCGGCGGACAGGTCCAGCGCCTCCCGGACGGCCGGCACCCGGGAGAACCAGCTGCCGACGGCCAGGCCGTTCAGGGTGAAGGTCAGGGCGACGCCGTTGCGGGCGAGCCGGACGGCCCGCGCCGGGACGGTGGCGTCCGGGGCGACGGCGGGACTGGTGGGGGCACTCACGGGGTGGTCCTCTTCCTAGGGGTGATCTCCTCGCACGATCGCACACCTGAGAGCGCTACCACCACAAGCGGGCCACCACCCCTTACCGGGAGCCCGCAGGTCGGGGGATGATTCCTGGCAGGCGTACGCCCGCACCGGCGGGCGCCGGGGGGAGGGCACGATGACGGCAGCGGCGCACCGGCCGGCCACGCTGGAGGACGTCGCCCGGGCCGCCGGCGTGTCCCGGTCCACCGCGTCGCGGGTGATCGCCGGCACGGGGTTCGCCTCGCCGGCCGCCCGGGCGCGGGTGGCGACGGCCGCCGACCAGCTCGGCTACGTGCCCAACCCGGCCGCCCGGGCACTGGTACGCGGCGGCGGCGTGCGGCTGGTGGTGGCCGCCCTGGGGACCAGCGCCGCGGTGCTGGACGACCCGTACGTCCACAAGGTGGTCGGCTCGGCCGCCCGGGTGTGCGCGCCGGCCGGCGTCGGAGTGGCGCTGCACTGGCTGCCGCTGGGCGAGCCGCACGGGCTCGACCAGCTCGCCGCCGACCGGAGCGTGTGCGGCGTCGTGCTGGTCAACACCACCGAGGAGTTGCTGGAGGCGGTACCCCGCGCACTGTATGGCCGGATCGCTTCGATCGGCATCGGCTCGGCCACGGTGCCGTCGTTCGACGTCGACAACACCGCCGGCACCGACGCGGTGCTGCGCCACCTGTACGCCACGGGCCGTCGCCGCATCGCCATGGTGACCGGTCCGCGTTGGCTGCCGTGCGCGCAGCGGCCGGTCCGGGCGTACCGCGACCTGATGCGCCAGGCTGGCCTGCCCGAGCGGGTCGTGCAGGGAGACTTCACGGCGGCGCGGGGCCGGGAGGCGGCCGGCGAGGCGCTGCGCCGCTGGCCGGACGTCGACGCGATCTACGCGATCAGCGACGAGACGGCCCTCGGCGTGATCGTGGCGCTGCGCGAGGACGGTGTGCGCGTACCCGGGGATGTCGCGGTGGCCGGTTTCGACGACATCCCGCTGGCCGGCATGACCGCGCCGGCGCTGACCACCGCGAGCCACCCCGTGGGCCGGATCGCCGCCGCGGCGGCCGCCGCCGTGCTGGCCGGTCGTCCGGGAGCGCCGGTGACGCTCTTCCCGTCCGCGCTGGTGGCCCGCGACAGTGCCTGAGCGCCCCGCCGGTTAACGGGCGGCCGGCCGGGTAACCGCCTCGCACCTCTCGTCGACCGCGAGGAGCTGGTGGCCCGTGTCCGACCCCGCGCCGCCGACCCGAGCGCCCGCGCAGGGCTCCCGGGACGGCCGGTTGACCACTCGCCCGCACCCGCCGGTGGTGACCGGGCCCACCGGTGTCGTGCCGCTGCCCGGCGGCGACGGCGGTAGGCCGGCGATGGCGTACGTGCCGGAGCCGGCGGCCGACCGCGCTCCCTACCGGCTGGTGGTGCTGCTGCACGGGGCGGGGGGTTCCGCCCGGCACGGACTGGACCTGCTGCTGCCGGTCGCGGACGCGTACCGCCTGCTGCTGATCGCCCCCCAGTCGTCGGCGACCAGTTGGGACCTGATCGCCGGTGACTTCGGGGTGGACGTCGGGCACATCGACGCGTTGCTGGCCAGCGCGTTCGACGGCTACCCGGTCGCCGGTGTGACGCTTGGCGGTTTCTCCGACGGGGCCTCGTACGCGCTCTCGCTGGGCCTGGCCAACGGCGACCTGGTCGACGCGGTGCTGGCCTTCTCCCCCGGCTTCGCCGCGCCGCCGGTCGTCCGCGGGCGACCACGGATCTTCGTCTCGCACGGGGTGGACGACCGAGTTCTGCCGATCGACGTGTGCAGCCGCCGCTTCGTGCCGCACCTGCGCGGTATCGGCTACGACGTCACCTACGAGGAGTTCGCCGGCGGCCACGACCTGCCCGCCCGGGTCCGCGAGACCGCCACCGACTGGCTCACCGCATGACCGGATCGCCGGGCCGGGTCAGACGGCGGGGAGGCCGAGGGCCTCGTCCACGCGCGCCAGGACGGCGGCGTCGTCGGGGTGCACGCCCCGCAGCAGGTCGATGGCCGTTGCCCGGACCTGACCGATGATCATGGCGAGGGGAAGGGTCTGGGTCGAGCCGAAGAGCTGCCCGGCGGTACGGACGGCGGCCAGCGCGGCGTCGTCCGCCCGCAGGGCGTGCTGGTCGGCGACGTCCTCCTGCCCGTCCAGGTCGGCGGCGAGGGCCCCGCCGGCCTCCCGGACCGCTTCCACCAGGCAGCGCAACGCGTCGCCCAGCTCGGGCGGCGTGGGAGTCCGCAGTCGACTGAGCGTCACACCGGCGCGGGCCAGCACCCGGACGTTGCGCACGACGTAGTCGATCTGCCGGACCGACTCGTCCACCGACCGCAGCCGGCCGATGTGCCGACGTCGGCGCACGTTGAGCCGCAGCGCCTCGCCGGCGGCGAGCACACCGTCGCGCAGTCCGTCGACCCGGGCGTCCATGCCCCGGGCGCGCGTGAGTGCCGCCACCGCCGCCGCCTCGTCGCGTTCGTCCAGCGCGTCGGCGATCTCGCCCAGCAGACCGGCCAGCTCGTCGAACGTCCGCCGCACCTCGGCGACGAGCGGCGCGAGCGGGTGCCGGGCGTCGACGAGCAGGCTGACGGCGAGCGCCACCGTGCCGCCGATCAGCGCGTCGACGAAGCGGAACGGCACCAGCGACGCGTCCGCCGGCGCGACCACCACCAGGTAGAGCGCGGAGACCGCGGCCTGCACCAGGGTCACGCCGGTGGCGCCGAAGGCGACCGCGAGCAGGACGGTGAGCAGGATGACGGCGCAGACCGTCCACGTGCTGCCGGGTCCCAGCGCCTGCACGACCAGGTCCGCGACGAGCACCCCGGCGGCGACCCCGAGCACCACCTCGACCGCCCGCCGGATGCGCTGCCCACGCGCCTGACCGAGGACGATCAGCGCGGCGGCCGGCGCGAAGAACGGCTGCGGGTGCCGGAGCAGGCGGGTAGCGAGCAGCCAGGCCACGGTCGCCGCGACGGTCGCCTCCAGCACCGGACGCCAACCCTGCCGCAACCGGCGGCCGGCGACACGCAGGCCCTCGAACCACGCCATCGCCACCTCCCACCGGTCGACCGACGCCGTGCACGGCCGGGAACGATCACCGGTCCACGGCCGGAACGCTTCTCGCGTGATCGTCCACCATCGCGCGGCGGCGCCGCCTAACGGGCTGCTCGCTGCCGTCCCGCTTTCGTCCTGCGCACAGTCCGGGCCCGCTCAACGTCCGGTCAGAGCGCGCAGCAGCGTACGGACGGCGTCGGCGAGGTCGGCGCGGCTGGCCGCGCTGCCGGAGGGCGGGGCGGTGAGCGCGCCCGCGCCGACCAGACGGTCGAAGAGCAGTCCGTCGACGTACGCGACGAACTGGTCACCCTGACGGTCGGGGTCGGTGGCGCCGGCCCGGCTCAGCAGGTCGCGTGCCTGTGCGCGAATGCCGGTGCCGTGTTGCAGGATGCCGCGCAGCTCCGGGCGGTGCACCGCCTCCAGGAGGCAGGCGTAGCGGGTCAGCGTGCGGCTGCGCCCCACGCTCAGCCACCGGTCGAGCACCTCGGCGACCCCGGCGGCGAGCTGGTCGAGGTCGCCGCTGTCCAGCCGGGGACCCGGCGCCGGGGCGGGCGGCTCGGTGGGCAAATCGTTCGCGGCCAGGTCCAGCCGGTCCCGCTCGACGAGGCGTTGCACGACCGCCTCGATCAGCGCCTGCCGGGTGCGCAGATACGCCGAGGTGGTGCCGGGTGGCAGCTCGGCGCGCGCGTCGACGGCCCGATGGGTGAGCGCCCGCATGCCGCCGTCGGCGATCAGTTCGATGGCCGCGTCGGTCAGCAGCGCGATCCGGTGGGCGCGGGCGTTCAACGGGGTTCCTCCTCTGCGCGGTGCGCAGGTAGTATCCCTCTTCTACAGGTGTAGAAGGGTGGACGACATGGACGAGCCACACGCGGTGGTGGTCGGCGGCGGCATCGGGGGGCTGAGCGCGGCGCTCGCCCTGCACCGGCGTGGTTGGCGGGTCACCGTGCTGGAACGCGCCCCCGAACTGCGCGAGGTGGGCGCCGGGCTGAGCCTGATGGCCAACGCGCTACGCGCCCTGGACGCCCTCGGCCTGAGCTCGGCCCTGCGGTCCAACGCGCACGCCGAGGCCCCCGGCGGGGTCCGCGACCGGCGGGGCCGGTGGCTGTCCCGCATGGACGCGGCAGAGATGGTCCGACAGCTCGGCACCAGCGCGCTCGGCGTCCACCGGGCCACGCTGCACCGCATCCTGCGCGAGGCGCTGCCCGCGTCGTCGCTGCACACCGGTGCCGAGGTCGAGCACGTCGACTCCGACTCCGACCACGCGACGGTGCGCTACCGCGGGCCCGACGGCCCGCGAACCCTCCACGCCGACCTGGTGGTCGGCGCCGACGGCCTGCGCAGCCGGCTGCGCGCCCAGCTCTGGCCGGAGATCCCCGCCCCGGTGTACGCGGGCTCGACGGCCTGGCGGGCCGCCATCGCGTTCCCGGAACCGATCCCGACGGCGATCACCTGGGGCCCGGCCGCCGAGTTCGGCATGGTGCCGATCGGCGACGGCTGGCTCTACTGGTACGCGGCCCGCAACGCCCCGCCCGGCGGCCACGCCCCGGACGAGCTGGCGGCGGTGCGGGAGCACTTCGGCACGTGGCACGACCCCATCCCCGCGCTGCTGGCGGCCACCCCACCCGGAGTGGTCCTGCGCAACGACATCCACCACCTGGCCACGGCGCTGCCGTCGTACGTGCGGGGACGGGTGGCGCTGCTCGGCGACGCGGCCCACGCGATGACGCCGAACCTCGGGCAGGGCGCCGGCCAGGCCATCGAGGACGCGGTGGTGCTCGGCGCGGCCTGCGCCGGGGGCGCGCAGGGGTTGCCCGCCGCCCTGGCGGCGTACGACGAGCAGCGTCGCCCCCGCACCCAGGCCGTCGCCCGCGCGTCCCTGCGCGCCGGGCGGTACGGCCAGCAACTGCGCAACCCTCTCGCCCTCGCGGCCCGCACCGCCGCGCTGCGCCTCGTCCCGGCCAGCGTCACGCTGCGGAGCATGACCTGGTGCGTCGACTGGCGGCCGCCGCAGGGCTGAGTCACCGCTCATTCCGGCCGGCGGCGCAAAGCTTCAGTCTATTCTTCGGGACCGCTCTCGGCCTCGGCCAAATACGACAGCGCGCCGGTACAATCGGCGACTACCTAGTGACCGATCGCTGACTGCCGATGGTGAAAGCGATCACACACACTGAGCGCATGAACAGGAGAGTCAACCGCGGTAGGGCATTCCGCGTCGCGGTGTGTCTCCTTCTGCTCGCCGCGTTGAGCGGCTGCATGCAACTCAACATGGGGCTCACCGTCAACGCCGACGACACGGTCGACGGCCAGTTGCTGCTGACCGCCCAGAAGTCCGTGCTGAGCTCCCAGAACAAGAACATCCCGGCCGCGTTCGCCGAGCTGCGGCAGAACATTCCGGCGCTGCCTCCCGGCGAGGAGACAGGCTACGAGGACAGCAAACTCTTCGGCACCCAGATCAATTACCGCAGGGCACCGCTGGCGGGCTTCGACAGCGCGAGCGTCAAACTGGTCCGGGACGGCGACTTCTACCGTTTCACGTTACCGCTGGACCCGAAGAAATACGGCGGGAAAGCTACCCAGCAGAATCCTCAACAGCAGCAGGCATTCCTCAAGCTGATGTCGTTCGAGATCTCGGTGACCTTTCCCGGACGGGTGATCGACACCAATGGCACCGTCAACGGTCGATCGGTCACCTGGAAGGTCGACTCCAACCAGGACAAGCCGACGGAGCTGCGCGCCGTCGCCGAGGCGCCGCCCCGCCCCTCGGCCTCGCCGGCGGCCGCCGACACCGACTCGGGTGGTTTCCCGTGGCTGCTGGTCGTCGGGGGCGTACTCCTGTTGCTCGTCCTCACCGCTGTGGTCGTACTCCTGCTGCGTCGGCGTCGCTCGGCGGCGCCGGCGGCACCCGGTGCGGCCGCGTCCGACCCGACCGTTCCCGGCCCGACCCCGCCGGGGCCGCCCGCCGGCGCGCCCGGGCCCGGCTGATCCATCCGGTGGCCGGCCCCGCCGGCCACGTCCCGGCTCCGGCCGCCCCGCGACGACGGCGACCGGCGTCGGTGCTCCTCAAGCGGAGCACCGGCCTCACCACCACCACATCCCCGGTCGCACCATCGCAGAAAAGGGGGGATCGCCGTGAACGATCTCTTCACCTGGGCAGCCCTGGGCAGCCTCGCCGGCGCGAGCGCCGCCACCCTGCTGGCCACCAACGTCATCGGCGGGCTGATCGGCCCGAGCGGCGACAAGCTCCGCAAGTGGATCGCCATCGCGATCGCGCTGCTGCTGTCCTACGTGTCGGCGGCGTTCGCCGACGACGCCGGCGGCGAAAAGTGGATCATCGCGTTCTTCAACGCGCTGGTGATCTTCTCGGCCGCGCTCGGCGTCAACCAGTTCCCACCCGGCAACCGGCAGGCGACGCCCACGCAGGTCGCCAGCGGCCGTGAGCCCCGCGTCTTCCGCTCCTGGGTCTGAGGGGGTGACGTCATGATCTTCGGCATTCTCAGCGCGGTGATCCAGATGGCCGCCGGCGCCGTCCTCGGCCTCCTGGCCGGCGGCCCGATCGGCCTGCTCATCGGCGCCGTCGTGGGCCTGCTGGTCGGGGCGGCGTTCGGCTGGGCGGTCACCTCCGCAGGGGTGTACGCCCCGGACGCCCGCGGCATCTTCCTCTTCGTCGTCGACCACACGTGGAGCCTGCTCAACACCGTGGTCGGAGCCATCTACCTGGTCGCGCACCTCGTCTTCGGGCACTCACTCGACCGGCCCACCTCGTCTGCCAGTGGCCGGGTCAGCCTGATCGAGGGCGTGTCCCCGCGCTACGCCACCACCATCGGCACCGTCTGCGCCGGCTCCAGCCCGAGCATCCAACGCCACGAGGACGTGCACATCTTCCAGGCGCGCCTGCTCGGGCCGCTCTACATCCCGCTGGTGCTGGCGAACTACGTGCTGTTCACCATCGCGCCGATCTGGCTGCTCTACCACGACCACACCAACGCGCCGATCAACCGGTTCACCCGCTACTTCGAGATCGGCGTCTACCCGCACGTGTGGAACGAGGCCATCGCGTACCGCATCCAGGGGACGCCGCCGCGATGACCGCCGACGGGCGCGGACCGATCGAGGCGGCCACCGCCGCGCTTGTCGACTGGCTGACCAGCGCGGCGGGGAAACCCGTCCCGATCGGCCCGCCCCACGCCGGTGACGACGCCGACGGGCTGACCCTGTGGCCCCTCGAACTGCGCCCGGCCCGGCAGACCCGGTCCAGCGGCGCGGTCCGCGAGCCGTACCGGTTCACGGTCCGCTACCTGCTCTGCGTGGCCGGCCCGGCCGCGTTCACCGCCCTGGACCGGGTGCTCACCGCCGCGACCCGCGACGGCACCTGTGACGTGGTGCTGGAAGCCGGCGCGGCGGAGCTGTGGAACGCCTTCGGTGCCGCGCCCCGGCCGGCGCTGCTGCTCGACGTACCGGCTCAGGTGGACCACCCGACGGCGGCCGCGCCCCCGGTCCTGCAACCGCTGCGGCTGCGTCAGGTCGCGGTGCGCGCGCTCGCCGGCCGGGTCGTCGGTCCGCAGGACCAGCCCCTCGCCGCCATGCGCGTCGAGGTGCCCGGCACCGCGTCCGCGACCCGCACCGGGCCCGACGGCCGGTTCCTGATTGCCGGGGTCCCGCACGACCCCGAACACCCCCATCCGGTACGGCTGCGGCTGAGCGGGCGCGGACTCGTGCTCACCGCCGACGTCGACGCGGACGACGACGACATCGTCATCGTCTGCGCGCCACCGCCCCACTGACGCCCACCCGCACAGGAGGATCGATGCCCAGCTACTTCTCCCCCGGCATCTACGTCGAGGAGGTCCCCAGCGGCGCACGACCGATCGGACCGGTGAGCACCAGCATCGCCGCGTTCGTCGGCCTCGCCCCGAACCGCGACGCTCACCTGGGCAAGGCCGTGCCGGTCAACAACTGGTCCGAGTTCCTGCGGCTGTTCGCCGAGGGGGACGAGGTGGAGAGCACCCCGCTCGCACGGGCCGTCTTCGGTTTCCTGGACAACGGCGGCGCACGCTGCTGGGTGGTCAACGTCGGCGAGGGCGGCGCGATCACCGGCACCGGCAAGCAACGCGGCGGGCTGCAACTGCTGGAGGCCATCGACGAGATCTCCATCATCGCCGCTCCGGGCTTCCACGACGTGGTGTCCCACGAGGCGCTGATCAGCATGGCCGAGCGCACCCGCACCATGGTCGCGATCTGCGACCCCGCCCCCGACATCGACGACATCTCCGCGTTGACCCGCGTCGCCACCCCGTCCTCCGGCAAGCCGCCGAAACCCGCCGAGGGTGCGGGGCCCGCCGCCGGTCCGGGCGGCGGGGAGGGACCGCCGGCGTACCGGCCCCGGCAGTCCGAGTACGCGGCGTTCTACTACCCGTACCTGCAGGTCCGTGACCCGATCTCCGGCGAGCTGGAACTGACACCGCCGAGCGGGCACCTGGCCGGCATCTGGGCCCGCACCGACGCGCTGCGCGGCGTGCACAAGGCGCCGGCCAACGAACCCGTACGCGGGGCCGTCGACCTGGGCTACCGGGTCACCCGACCCGAACACGACGTGCTCAACCCCAAGGGTGTCAACGTGATCCGCTACTTCGCCGGCGAGGGCATCCGCGTCTGGGGCGCCCGTACGCTCGCCGCCGAGGCCAGCGAATGGCGCTACCTCAACGTACGACGGCTGAGCATCGCCATCGAGCAGGCCATCGCCAACGGCACCCGCTGGATGGTGTTCGAGCCGAACGACTTCACCCTCTGGCGCTCGATCCGGCGCGACATCGGGGCGTTCCTGACCCGGGTGTGGCGCGACGGCGCGCTGCTCGGGCGCAGCCCCGAGGAGGCGTTCTTCGTCAAGTGCGACGAGGAGACCAACCCGCCGGACGTCCGCGACGCCGGCATGGTGATCGCCCACATCGGCATCGCCGTCGTCAAGCCCGCCGAATTCGTGGTGTTCAAGCTCAGCCAGTGGGCCGGCGGCACCGAGACCGAGACGATCGGAGGCTGACATGGCCACCCCCACCACCCCGCAGCCCGGCGCGCCGGTCGACCCGTACCGGGCGTACAACTTCCGGTTGCTCATCAACGGCGTCACCAACGGCCATTTCACCGAGATGAGCGGCCTGGAGGTGAACATCCCCGGGCAGCCGTACCGGGAGCACGGCCCGGGACCGACCCGGATGGTTCCCGGCCAGGCCGAGTACGAGCCGGTGACACTGCACTTCGGCCTCACCGCGTCCCGTGAGCTGTGGGACTGGGTGAACGCCACCGCCAAGGGCACCCTGAACCGCCGCAACGTGTCGGTGGTGCTGCTCGACTCGGTGGGCACCGCCGAGGTGCTGCGCTGGAACCTGATCGACGCGTGGCCGACCCGGTGGCGCGGCGCACACCTCAACACGGTCGGCCACGAGATCGCCATCGCCTCGCTGACGCTGCGCTACGAGGGCCTCGAACTGGAGGCCGGCGGTGCCGCCGCGCCGACGCCCGCGTAGCTGGCTGGCCGGTCGCCTGCGCTCGGCGGCCGGCGCGGTGCAGCGCCTCGCCGGACGCGTCGAGTTCACCGGCCTCCCCTCGGCACCGCCGGCGGACGTGCCGCGTCGCTTCGGGGAGCCACCGCGACACTGGCTGGACCTGGTCGCCGCGCACGCCCCCGGCCTGCTCCGCGAGCTGGACGTGGACCTCGACACCGCGGCGCCGACGCACGACCAGGCCCCACCGGCACCGGCTCCCCTGCGGCGGGACCGCTCCGGCGACCCGGCCGCAGGAACGTCCCGGCCGATCACCGACCGGACCGACGGGCGGGCTGCCGCCACGCCCGGCCGGTCCGACGACCCACCCGGCACGGGCGACCCGCGCCCGGCCGCCCGGCCGCCCGGTCGTGCTCGTGATCATGCCCGGCACGGTCCCGGGGCCGGTGGCACCGGTAACCCGGGAAGCAGGTCCGACCGGTGGCCCCCGCTCATCCGGCCGGCGACCCCGGACAGCGCGGGGTCGACGAGCAGAGTGGCCCGCTCCGGCGGCGCGGGGCCGGCGACCGAAGCTCCCCGCTCCGGTGGTGCCGGGTCGGCGAGCAGGGCCGACGGCTCCGGCGGCGCGGGGTCGGCGAGCGGCGCGGCCCACGTCGGCGGCGCTGGTTCGGCGAGCGGAGCAGCCGCCGGCGGCGGCACGGACGGCGGCGGGCGTGACGGCTCGACGAGCGGGAGCGGGCCGTTCGGGGCTGGCAGCGTGTCGCGGGCCTTCGGAGCGCTCGGCGTCGGAGGGACGATGTCCGCCCCCGTCGCCCCGGGCCGGGATGAACGGACTGCTGCACACCGACGCCCCACGCCCGGTCCGCGCGAGATCCTGCACGATTCCGGCGCTTCTCCGGATGGGTCCATGACGGCGGCACGGCCGCACGGACGCGACGTCGAGGCGTACTGGCCCGGCCTGCCGGACGAACCGGGTCGGCCGGGCGGGCTCCCCGAGCAACCCGCCGGCGGGCGCTCCCCGCAGCACGGCAGCCTGCTGCCCGAGCGCCACGCCAGCCGGTACCGGGTTGGTCGAGACCGGGAGCCCGCGAGGAGCGGACCGCAGCAGGCCCCTCGACACCCGTACGACGGCACCCCACGGGGCGGAGAGGTGCGGCGGCGGGAACCTCGATCGGGGAACCGGACGTACCCGGTCGAGGTCGAGAACAGCGAGCGGTGGCCGGTGAGCGCGGCGTTCCCGTCGTCCGCCGTCGCCCCGGGGGCGGACCCGTGGCCGGCTCTGCCGGATGACCGACCGCTGTGGACAGTACCCGGCCGGGTGCTCGACACGGGGCACGAGCGTCGGCTGGACCGCGAACAGGCGGGTGGCTGATGGAGCGCGTGGCCTTCCTCATCGACTCCACGGGGGAACGGGTGGACTGCCTGCTCAACCCGGAGACCGTGCAGGTGACCCGGCTCGCCGGCGTACGCCATCGGGGTGCGGACGGCGCGCAGCTCACCGGCGCCGGACTGGCCGACGACCCGCTGGTCTTCACCGGCGGCGGCCGTACGGAGCTGGTGCTGGATCTGCTCTTCGACGTCGACTTCGTCCAGGCGCAGGTCCGTCCGACCGACGTACGGGTGCTCACCCGGCCGCTGTGGATGCTGGCGGAGAACTCCACCGCCGAGCACGGCTGGCTCCGTCCACCGTTGATCCGACTGGTCTGGGGCAAGACCTGGAACGTGCCGGGCGTGATCGTCGCGGTGGCGGAGCGGTTCGACGCGTTCACCGGTACGGGCTCGCCACGGCGCTCCTGGCTGCGGCTGAAGTTGGTGCGGGCGGCCGAGACGGCCGACCAGGCGCAGGCCGGTTTCGCCGAGGAGCTGGCCGCGGCGAACACGCCGGCCGCCGCACCGGGCAGCGCCGTGGTCGCCGCCGGCGACGGCGCCGCCGAGCCGGGCCAGTCCGGTGTGCGCTTCGACCTGTTGGCCAACGACGCGCTCGGGTCTCCGCTGCGGTGGCGACTGCTGGCCGAACACAACAGGATCACCGACCCGCTGGCGGTGCCGGCCGGTACGACCCTCGCGGTTCCCGCCGCCGGCTCGGGCGTCCCCGGGCCGGAGTCGACGCTCGGCGCGATGGCGCGGGCGGTGGCCGGCGCGGCGTCGTCCGTGGGCGCCTCGCTCGTCACCGCGGCGGCGAGCTGGACGGCGTCGACGGGCACGACGCCCGCCGCGCCGAGCAGCACCGGCCCGGGCGCGGGGAGCACGCCGTGACCAGCGTCGCGCCCCGCGCGCTGACCGTCCTGCTGGACGGTGTCGAGTTGGGCGCCGCGGCCCGCCAGCGAATCCGCTCGCTGCGGGTGGCCGCCCGGCTCGACCAGCCCACCCAGGCCGAACTGGTGCTCGCCACCGCCGCCGGCACCGCCGCTCTCGACCCCGCCGTGCGCCCCGGCACGACCCTCGACGTGCGACTCGCCGACCATCCCGACGCGCTGTTCGTCGGCGAGGTGACCTGTGTGGAGGTCCAGTACGCCGCCGACGGCGCGGTCGTGCTGCGGCTGCGGGCGTACGACGCGTTGCACCGGCTGCGCAAGCGGCAGGACCTGCGGGTGTTCACGTCGGTGACGGCGGTGGAGCTGGCCCGGGACCTGTGCGGCGAGGTGGGGCTGACCGTGACGGCCGAGGACGACGGACCACGGCTGGAACGGCTGGTGCAGCACCGGCACAGCGATCTGGAGCTGCTGTGCGAGGTCGCCGGGCGGGCCGGGCTGCACCTGGCCGCCGACGGCGACGGCGTACGACTGGTCACCCTCGCCGGCTACGGCGAGCCGGTCACGCTGACCCTCGGCGCGGACGTGCACACGCTGTCGCTGTCCACGAACGCGGACCAGGCCAGTGGCCCGAGCGCCGCTCTGGGGTGGCATCCGCAGCGGGCCGAGCCGATCAGCCAGCGGGCCGACGAGGCGCGCTGCGGTCGACCGGCCGGTGACCGTCCGGACCCGGCCGACGTGGGGGCCGACGGGGTACGCACCGCCGTCGACCAGCCGGGACGCAGCGACGACGAGTTGGCCGCGCTGGCCCAGGCGCGACTGGACCTGCGTGCTGCCGCGCTGGCCACCGCCGAGGGGGTGGCCGAGGGTGATCCGGCGCTACGACCGGGCCGGCGGATCGACCTGACGGGTGTGCCCGGCCCCCTCGCCGGGGCGTACGTGCTGACCGAGGTGGTGCACACGGTGGACGGCGACGGGCACCTGACCCGGTTCTCGACCGTGCCACCGGAGGCCGGGCCACCGGCCGCTGTGCCCACGGCGGCCGGCGGCGCGGTGGTGACCCTCGGCACCGTGACCGACGTGGCCGATCCGGACGGACTGGGCCGGGTACGGCTGACCCTGCCCGCGTACGGGGACCTGGACGCCGGCTGGCTCGGCGTGCTGTGTCCCGGCGCGGGGCGCGGCAAGGGACTGGTGGCGCTCCCCGATCCGGACGACACCGTGCTGGTGGTCCTGCCCGGCGGCGAGCCGGCCTCGGGCATCGTGCTGGGTTCGCTGTTCGGGGCCGTCGAGCCGTACGACGCGGGCATCGACGACGGTCGGGCGAGGCGCTGGACGCTCCGCACGGCCGGCGGCCAGTCGATCGTCGTGGACGACGTCCAGCGCAGCCTGCGGCTCGGCACCGAGGGCGGCAGCTGGCTGGAACTCACGCCCGACCTGGCCACCCTGCACGCGGCGACCGACCTGGTCATCTCCGCGCCGGGTCGGGCCATGGTGGTCCGCGCCCGCAGCGTGGACTTCCTGCATGCCGAGGCGACCGAGGACCCGACCACCGCGGCGCAGCAGGCCCGTTCGCTCGCCCAGGCCCACCACGAAGGAGGCGGCTGATGCGGTGGATCCACCGCGACTCGGTGATCACCTGCGACCACGACGGCCGGGTCGAGAACCAGCCCTCGCAGCGGTGGGTGACCGTCACCGCCGTACCGGTGCTTGTCGACGACGACCCGGAGGGACGCAAGATCGTCGCCTGCCCGAACTACGGCCCGACCATCAAACCGTGCGGCAAGACGTTGTCCGTCCGCGTGGGCTACAGCGACTGGCTGCGCGTCGACGGGCACCGGGTGGTGCTCTCGCACCTGGAGGGGTTCACCGACGGCACGCCGCCGGGCGCGGTCCACCACACCGTCCGCGATCCCCGGCAGCGCTTCCTGGGGGCGGACCGGTGAGGGCGTTCCGGTTCGTCGGCGCCGGTTTCGACGCCGGCCGTAGCGGCGGGTTGGCGCTCACCGCCGCCGGCGGCCTGGCCATGACCGAGGGCGACGAGAGCGTACGACAGGCGCTGTTCCTGTTGTTGTCCACGACGCCGGGCGAGCGGCTGATGCGACCCGGGTACGGCTCCCGGCTGCACCGGCTGATCTTCGCGCCCAACGACGACACCACGGCCGGGCTGGCGATCCACTACGTCCGACAGGCCATCGCCCGCTGGGAGCCCCGCGTGGAGGTCATCGACACCGACGCGGGGCCGGACCCGGACGAGGAGTGGCGGCTGGTGATCCGCCTGGACTACCGGGTGCGGGCCAGCCTGACGCCCGGTCAGTTGGTGTTCTCCGTGGACCTGCTCCCCGCCGACGACGAACCGGGAGAATCGTCATGACGCTGCCCGTGCCGCATCTGGACGACCGGGGATTCCTCGACCTCGTCACCGAGGCCCGCGAGCGAATCCGCCAGTCCTGCCCCGCCTGGACCGACCTGTCGGCGCACGACCCGGGCATGGCGCTGGTGGAGGCGTTCGCGCACCTGACCGAGGTGATGATCTACCGGCTGAACCAGTTGCCGGAGAAGGCGTACGTGCAGTTCCTGAACCTGCTCGGCGTGACGCGGCACGCGCCCACCGCGGCCTGGGCGGACGTCGTGTTCACCCGGGCCGGCACCGACCGTGGTGCGGTGCGGATACCGGCCGGCCTGCGGGTCGCGGCGGCACGCGGCGCGGACCCGCGGCCCGTCGTGTTCGTCACGACCGAACCGGCGATGCTGCCGGCCGGGGAGTCGTCGGTGACCGTCCGTCTGCACCACTGCGAGCCCGTCGACGCCGAGCTGCTGGGTGTCGGCACCGGGCAGCCGGGCCAGGTGCTACGCGCGGCCCGCGCCCCCCTCGCGCACACCGGCGAGTCGCTGGACCTGCTGCTCGGGGTGGAGGTGCCGACCGGCTCGGTGGAGTTGGGGGCGGCAGCCCGCGAGCACGAGGGCCGCACGTTCGAGATCTGGCAGCGGGTGGACAGCTTCGCGGGGCTCGGCCCGCAGGCCAGGGCGTACCTGGTCGACCGCTGCTCGGGAACCGTCACCTTCGCGCCGGCGCTGGACCTGCGACCGTCCGCCGGCCAGAGCGCCGGGCCGACCCCGGTGGCGGCCGTGCCGCCGGCCGGGCGGCAGGTCCGCCTCTGGTACCGGGCCGGCGGCGGTCCAGCCGGCAACGTCGCCGCCGGCACGCTGACCAACCTGCGCGATCCACTACCCGGGGTACGCGTCGACAACCCCACGCCCGCAGCGGGCGGCCGGGAGATGGAGGCTCTGGAGTCGGTGCTCCTACGCGGCCCGTACGAGTTCTTCGCCCAGCAGCGCGCGGTCACCGCCCGCGACTTCGAGGTCCTCGCCACCAGCACCGGCGCGGTGGCGCGGGCCCGCGCGTTCACCCGCTCGGCCGTCTACAGCTTCGCCCGCCCCGGTGAGGTCGAGGTGGTGCTGGTGCCGTACGTGCCACCGGAGGCCCGCCCGGGCGGCCGCCTGCCGGTGGCGGTGCTGCGCGAGCACGAGGTGCCCGAGGCCCGGCACCGCGTCGAGGCGGACCTGGAGCAGCGCCGGATGGTCGGCATCCGCTCGCGGGCCAGTTGGGCACGGTTCAAGGCGGTCTCGGTGCGGGCGCGCGTGGTGGTGCGCCGGGAGGAGGACGTGGACGCGGTCCGGCGGCGCATCCACGACCGGCTGCACCAGACGCTCAGTCCGCTGCCCACCGCCGTGAACCCGACCGGGTGGCCGTTCGGTGAGCCGTTGCGGGCGTCCAACGTGTACCGGCTGTTGGAGCACGCCGAGCCGGGCGTCCGGTACGTCGAGTCGGTGCGGTTCGTGGTCGACGAGGCACCCGACGCCAACGTCCGCGCCCTCGCGGTCGACGCGTACCAACCGCGCACCTGGTACGCCGGGCGTGGCCCGGTGCTGTTCCGTTCCAGCAACGCGGGCTCGGGCTGGGAGCCGGCCGGCCGGTTCGACGACGACGAGACGGTCCTGCGGGTGGCGCCCGCTCCCGCCCCGGTCCGGCCCGGCATCGTCGCGCGTCCCGGCTCGGTGGCCGTGGTGACGGTGCTTGCCTCGGGCGGCTCCCGGGTGCGCCTGAGCACCGACCTCGGCGAGACGTGGTCGCTGCTGACCGACCTGGACTCGCGCATCTCCGACGTGGCGTGGCTGGACCGCGACGGCGCGGGGGCGCTGCTGGTGGCGACCGACACGGGGCTCTACGAGGTGTCACTGCTGCCCGGCGCGGTGCCGTTGCAGATCCTCGTCGACCCGTCCGACGCCGACCGGGGCTTCTACGCCGTCCGCGCGTTCGTCTCCGAGCGCGGCGCGCCGGGGGTGGCCGTCGCGGCGCAGGCGAGCTTCGGGGTGTACCTGTCGACGGCCGGCGGACGGCCCGGCAGCTTCGCGCACGTCGGTCTCTCCAACGTGGACAACCGCGTCCTCGCGGTGCAGTACGACGGCCCGGCCACGCTGCTGTGGAGCGGCGCGGGCGAGCCGGACCCGAAGAAGCCCGGCCAGGGCTGTCACCGCACCCGGCTGTTCGAGTCCGACGTCAAGTGGCAGTCGGTGCAGGCCGGCTGGCTCGGCGGCACGTGCCGCGATCTCGCGTTCGCCGGGCAGCAGGTGGTGGCCGCCACGCAGAGCGGTGGCGTGCTGCGGCTGGACACCCTGGCCGCCCAGCCGCAGTGGCAACCGGTGTCGGTCAACTGCGGGCTGCCGCTGCGCGACCGGACCCGGTTCGTGCCGGTGGACGCGGTCGCGGTGAGCGGCCCGACGACAGCCGGCGCGGGTGGTCCCGCCGGGGCGGCCGGCGCGGGTGGCGCGGCGGCGGACCGGCTGGTGCTGGCCGGCGGTGAGCGCGGCGTGTACCGCAGCACCGACGCGGTCACCTGGACCGCCAGCGCCAACCAGGCCACCGCCGACGTGGTGACCGTCCCGGACACGTGGCTGCTCTGCTCCGGCGAGCACGACATCGAGGTGGTGCGCCAGGATGCGACGCTCGGCGATTGAGCGGCTGCTGCCCGCCGCGTACCAGCGGGCGTGCGTGCCGGGCAGCGTGCTCTGGGCGCTGCTGGACGTGATGGAGGGGCTGCACGCTCCGGACGAGGCGATCCTCGCCGAGGTGGACGCCCTGTTCGACCCGTACCGGGCGCCCGACGACATGGTCGTACGCCTGACCCGCTGGGTGGCGATGGACCACGTGGTGGCGTCGCACCGACCGGACGCGCCGCTGCCCCTGCCGGTCGGGCGGCTGCGTGACCTGGTGGCCCACGGCGCGCTGCTGGCCCGCTGGCGAGGCACCCCGTACGGCATGCGCCGGGCCCTCGAGGTGGCCACCGGGGTGAGCGGCTTCGCCATCGACGAGCCCGACGAGAGGCCCTTTCACATCGTGGTGCGGGTGCCGGCGGTCGCCGCCGACCACCTCGCCGTGATCACCCGCATCGTCGAGGCGGAGAAACCCGCGGCGGTCACCGCCGAGATCGTCCTCGCCGCCCCGCCGCCACCGGATCAGCCGACCGCGGCACCGTCCGCCTAAGGAGCCGTCATGACCACCGAATGGGCCGTCGTCGCCGCCGCGTCACAGTTCACCCTGGACGCCGCCAACCACGGCGAACTGACCTTCACCGTCTCCAACCCGGGCCTCGCGCCGGACACCGTCGTCTTCGACGTGGCGCCCGGCGACGGCAGCCAGCGGGCCTGGTTCACCGTCACCGAGCCGCAGCGGACGGTGCCCGGGCAGGGTTCGGTCTCGTTCCTGGTCCGCCTCGCCGTGCCGGCCGGCACCGCGCCCCGCCGCTACGACATGACCGGGTTCGCGTACTCGGCCAACACCGCGCCGGAGGAGAGTTCCCGCTCCAGCGGCCGGGTGACGTACGAGGTCAAGGCGGTCGCCGCGCCGAAGCGGACGCCGTGGCCGTGGATCGCGGCGGCGGCGGCGCTGGTGCTCGTGGTCGCCGGAGTGGTCGGCTACCTGCTGACCCGCCCCGACGGCACACCGACGCCCGGCGCGCCACGGGTCGTGACGGTGGAGGCGGAGAGCCTTGTCGACGGCGCGCGGGTGGAGTCCCCGGCGAAGACGGCGGCGGCGGTCGGGGCGCAGGTGAACTGCTGCGACGTGACCTGGTCGGGCGACGAGCAGCTGTTCTTCTCCGGTCTGGCGCCCGGTGACCGGGTGAGCGTCACCGTCGAGTTGCCCGGCGACGCGCTCTGGCGGTTTTCCACCGCGCGCACCACGTCGTTCGACTACGCCAACACGATCTGGCAGGTCGACGGCGTGCAGCTCGGCAGCACCTTCTTCGGCTTCACCCCGACGGTGATCCTCCAGGACTTCACCGACGTGGGCACCGTACGGCTGGGGCCCGGCCGGCACACGCTCACCCTCGTCGCCGTCGGTAAGACGCAGGGCTTCGACAGGTACTTCGCCGGCGTGGACCAGATCCGCTTCACCGAGGTGACCGGGACGGTCGCGCAGCGATGAGCGGTCGGCAGAAGGTCGTCCTGGTGACCCTCGCGGTGCTGCTGGTGGCGTTCTTCGCGCTCGCCGTCGGCCTCGGCGGCGGTGACCAGGGCCGCGCGAGCGATCGGCCCGGCATCGTGGAGCGGTTGGGTCGCCTGTCCGGCGCGAGCACCACCATCGACCCGGCGAGCGTACGGGCCGACTGTGACCGTACCGGCGACGTGCTCACCTTCGTCGGTGGCTGCGCGGTGGATGTCGCCGATCCGGGCGAACTCCGGACGCTGGTGCTGCGCAGCGGTCGCTCGTTCGTGGTGACCGCGCCGGCGCCCGGCGACGCCGATCTCACCGTGCGCTCGGAGGTCGAGCCGGACGACGGCGGCGAGGCGGTCGCCCGGATCGCCGTCGACAGCGCGACCACCGTGCTGCTGGGCTGCCCGGGAGGTGTCGGATGCACGGTCACCGTCGCCGCGGACTGACGGGTCGACCGGCCGCCCCGGGTGACGTGCCGGTCGCACGTCACGACCGCGAGGAGCCTCGCCATGGGTGACCTGCGCAAACCCTTCCTGGTGCTGGCGTTCGTGGCGATCACGCTGGTGCTCCTCGTCGAGGTCGGCTCGTCGCTGCTCACCGGGGGCGGCGACGCCACCGGGGCGCTGCTGGTCGGCGCGGCGGACCTCGGCGTGGAGGTGGACGCCAGCGGGGTCAGCGAACCGTCCGGGCGGGGCACCAGCTACCTGGCGCTGATCGACGCGGTGGCGGTGTGGACCACCGGCCTGTTCTGCCTGAGCCTGGTGGTGCCCGAACGGGTGCAGGGCCGAATCCAGGGTGTCGCCACGCTGATCTTCTCGATCCTGCTCATCCTGGGCTCGCTGGTCCTGCTGATCATCGCGTTCGTGGAGCTGATGATCATGGTGTCGTTGTTCCTGGCCGTGCCGTTCGGCACGCTGGCGTACCTCGCGCTGTGGGGTTTCTTCCCGGTCGGCGACGCGGCGGTGCTGCTCGGGCTGGCACTGCTGCTCAAGCTCGTGTGGGCGGGGCTGCTGGTGCTGGCCCAGCCCCGGTTCCTGCAGAACAAGGGCCTCGTCCTGATGATCATCACCACCCTGTTGTGCACCGTCGTGCTGGAGTTCCTGCACAATCTGGTGCCGGTGATCCTGGTGAGCATCGTCGACGACGTGGCGGCGCTGGTCTTCGCGATCGTCGCGATCATCTGGGGCCTGGTGCTGCTGATCGGCTCGATCCCGGCGATAGTCAAGGCCATCCGGGTCACCGCCGCCGCCGTCCCCGCCGCCCTGCCCGGTCGATCATGAAGTTATCGTCACCGCGCCCGGCGTGTCGTGACAACAACTTCATGATCGACGGTCGTCGGCGAGGGTCGCGCACTGGTCGGGGGGCAGGGTGCTGTCGCAGATCCATATCTGGTAGTGGCCCTTGCGGGTGGTACCGGCCGGCAGCACCGCCGGTTGGTCGAAGGCGAAGGCCACGCAGACGCCCGGATACATCGCGGTCCGCACGAACCACCGGTCGCCGGGCCCGAGGCCCGTGAAGACCAGGGTGTACGCCCCACCGCCCGGCCCGGTGCCGGTCAGCGCCAGCCACGGGGCCGCGCTGCCGTTGACCGCCTCCTCCCCCGCCGCCTCGGCGGTGAACACCGTCGCCTCGCCCCCGGCGGCGACCGCTCGCCAGAAGAACCCGCCGTAGCCGGCCCCGCCGGGGCGGCCGTTGGTGGCCGGGCTGCCCAGGTGTACCGCCCGGCCGGGCGGTGCGGTGAGCGTGGAGTCCAGGTCGAGCCGCCAGGTGCCCGGTGTCACGGCCGACGCGGCGAGCTGACGCCGCTCGGTGAGCAGCACCCCACCTCGCGGGTCGCGCCACTGGAGCCGGTGGGTCAGCAGGTCGGCCGACCGCCGCGTCCAGCCGGTGTGGACGATCCGCCCGTGGTCGTCGCGCCAGGTGTAGCCGACGTCGCGGACGTAGGTGCGTCCACCCCAGAGGTTGGTGCCGTCGACGTCCTGCACGGCGAGGGACGCCCCGAGGTGCCAGACGTGGTCGGCGGGGAGCGCGTCCGTGACGACAGTGCCGCCGAGGGTGCGTACCGGGTGCAGGTACGGCCGGGGACCGTGCCGCGCGTCCAGCACGGGGTCGACCACGTACCGGGCCACCTCGGTCCCGTCGACGAGCAGCCGCGCCGGCTCCGCACCGGCCGGGGCAGGGTCGGCAGCGTGATCGGCGCTCACGGCAGCTCCGGGCGGACGGCGGCCGGCTCGCGGCTGCCGACGCCAGCGGGGGCCGGCCGGCGGGCGGCGACGGCGTGCAGGGCCGCCACTGTGTATCCGGCGAGGATCGGCACGGCCACCGGCGTGACCAGGACGGCGAGCAGCCCGGCCACAGCCGTCACGCCGGTCAGGGCCAGCCAGTGGGCGGGCGCGTCGAGGCAGGCGCGGGCGGAGGACCGGGCCGCGACCCGCCACCGCCCACCCCCGTTGCGTCCCGCCTCGACGACGACCAGTCCGGCGTACCCGGCCAGACCGGCCGCGACCAGCCCGGTCACCGCCAGCGCGGGCGGGCCACCGGGCACCCGTCCGGCGGCCAGCGCCACCAGGTCGGCCGCGAGCAGCCCGAGCGCGGTGAACGCCAGCAGGCTGACCGGCACACCGGGCAGCACCGACCGGGCGAACCGGCGCGCGGTGGCTCGCGCCGACGGCCAACTGCCGGTACGTGTCCAGTCGTGCACCGCCGCGCTGGCCGTACCGGCCGCCGCCGCGGCGGTGAGCAGCGGTGCCGCCGCGAGGGTCAGCAGGATGCCGAGCAGCGCGAGGTCGGCGGCGTCACGGGCGACGTCCCGCCAGTCCCGCCGCCCGTCGACGTCGATCGGCTCAGCCCTTGATGCCACCGGTGTTGATCCCCTCGACGAGCATCCGTTGGAACGCGACGAAGAACAGGAAGACCGGCAGCAGCGACAGCACCGACATGGCGAACATCGGCCCGACCGCGCTCTGACTCGTCGAGTCGATGAAGAGGGTCAGCGCCACCGGCACCGTGTAATCCTTCAGCTGGGACAGGAAGACCAGCTGGCGGAAGAAGTCGTTCCAGGTCCAGATGAACGAGAAGATCGCGGTGGTGACCAGGGCGGGACGGCTCAGCGGCAGGATGATGTGCCGGAAGATGCCGTACGGGCCGGCGCCGTCGATCCGGGCCGCCTCGTCCAACTCGCGGGGAATGCCCCGCATGAACTGCACCATGAGGAAGACGAAGAACGCCTCGGTGGCCAGGAACTGCGGGATGAGCAGCGGCAGGTAGGGCCACTCGCCGCCGACCAGGCCGAGGGTCCGGAACAGGATGTACTGCGGCACGATCAGCACGTGCTGGGGCAGCAGCAGCGTGCCGATCATGACGGCGAACCACATCCCGCGCAGCCGGAACCTCAGCCGGGCGAAGGCGTACGCGGCCAGCAGGCAGGAGAGCCCGTTGCCGACGACGGTGAGCAGGCTGACCAGCGCACTGTTGAGGAAGAACCGGCCGAAGCTGACGTCGAAGTTGGACCACCCGGCGGAGTAGTTGCCGGGGGTGAACCGCTCGGGGAGCAACCCGATGTTATTGACGATCTCCTCCTGGGACTTGACCGAGGTGCCGACCATCCAGATCAGCGGGTAGAGCACCACGACCACGATCGCCACCAGGATCAGCAGTCGCAGGATCGGACGGCCGCCGCGCATCACCGGTCCTCCCCGTCGGAGTAGTGCACCCAGAACCGTCCGGTACTGAAGAAGATCGCCGTGAGCACCGCGATGGCGAGCAGGAACACCCAGGCCATCGCCGACGCGTAGCCCATCTCCAGGTCGGTGAAGCCGGTGATGTAGAGGTTCAGCGTGTACATCAGGGTGGAGTCGACCGGGCCGCCGGTGCCGTTGCTGAGCACGAACGCGGCGGTGAAGCCCTGGAAACCGTTGATCGTCTCCAGCACCAGGTTGAAGAAGATCACCGGTGAGAGCATCGGCAGCGTGACGTTGCGGAACTGGCGGAACCGGCCGGCCCCGTCCACCGAGGCGGCCTCGTACAGCTCGGTGGGCACCTGCTTGAGCCCGGCCAGGAAGATCACCATTGGCGCGCCGAACTGCCAGATGGCCAGCACCATCAGCGTCTCGAGGGCCCAGTCCGGGTCGTTCACCCACGGCCTGCCCTCGATGCCGACGAGGCTCAGCAGCGAGTTGAACGCCCCGTCGCGGTTGAACATGTTGACCCACACGATGGCCAGCGCGACGCTGCCGCCGAGCAGCGACGGCAGGTAGAACAGGCCCCGGAACAGCCCGACGCCGCGCCACGCGCGGTTGAGCAGCAGCGCCACCCCGAGCGCCGCGGCCAGCTTCAGGGGTACGGCGACCAGCGCGAAGGTCAGGGTGACCCGCACCGCGTGCCAGTACGACGGGTCGGCGGTGAACATCCGCTCGTAGTTGGCCAGCCCCACCCACTGGGCCTCGGAGAACGGGGTGAGGATGTCGTAGTTGGTGAAGCTCAGGTAGAGCGACAGCAGCATGGGAACGGCCGTGACACCCATCAGGCCGATGAGCCACGGCGACAGGAAGACGTACCCCGCCAGACCTTCGCTGTGCCCGCTGGTGCCGGGCCCACGCCGCGCGGCGTGGGCCCGGTCGGGGCCGCGTCGGGCCTTGACGGGCGCCGTGGTCAACGCCACGAGCAGCTCCTCTCCTCGCCCGGTGGGGGCGGGTCAGGCGATGGCGGCCTTGCACGCCTCGACGAACTGGGCGGCGGCCTGCGCGGGTGTGGCCCGGCCGTACTGGGCGCTCTCGGCGGCCTTGACCAGCTCGGACTTGACGGTGCTGTGTCCCTTGATCGGCACCTGCGGCGACGCGCCGAACCTCTGCGTCAGCTCCGCCTCGACGGCGATCGACTGCTTCATCGCGGGGTCGGTGGTGTCGTCGCTGACCACCCGGCGCAGGTCCAGGTTGGACGGCAGCCCACGGTCCGTGCCGAGCAGCTTGACGACTTCCTGGTCGTTGTTCAGGAAGTTGATCACGTCGACCGCGACGTCCTTCTTCTTGCTGCCCTTGAAGACCGACCAGTACATCGAGGCCCGGGCCCACTGCGCGCTGGGATCACCGGGGTACGCGACGACACCCAACTCGTTCTTGGTGTTCTTCTTCAGGTCCGGCATCTGGTTGGCCCAGACCCAGGACGTCGCGGACTTGCCGGTGACCACCAACTGCTTGGTGACGTCGCTGGAGTTGCCCTCGTGGATGACGTCGGCGGTCGGGGTGGCCTTGCGGTCCCGGGCGCCCTTCCACAGGTCGAACCACGCGGTCACGTCCTCGGCGGCGAAGCCCAGCTCCTTGCCTTTGTAGAGGTCCTTGCCCTGCTGGCGCAGCCAGACCCAGAACGCCTTGTAGTCGGCGCTCGGGTCCTGCGTGCCGGGCACGCCGGTCTTGCGGGACACCTCCTCGGCCCAGGCGATGTGCTGCTCCCAGCTCATCCCGGTGGTCGGCTCGGGCAGGTTGTGCGTGGTCAGCAGCGTCTTGTTGTAGACGAGCCCCTGGGTGTTCTCCCCGGCGGCCAGGCCGGCGAGCTTGCCGTCGACGACGCCGTACTGCCAGAGGCTCTTGGGGAACTTGGAGGTGTCCAGCTTGCCGGACTCCTGGTACGAGGTGAGGTCGAGCGTGGTGTTGCGGGCCGCGTACTCGGCGAGGTAGTTTTCGTCGATCTGGAACAGGTCCGGCGGGTTGCCACCGGCGGTGAGCGTGGCGAGCTTGTCGAAGTAGCCCTGGTTGGCCTGCCAGGTCTTCTCGAAGGTCACGTTGGGATGCTTCCTGGTGTAGAGGGCGAGGGCGTCCTCGGTCAGCTTGGCCCGGGCGTCGCCGCCCCACCAGAAGATCGAGAGCTTGACCGGGGCGTTCGGGTCGGCGGCGCCGTCGTCGTCGCCGCAGGCGGCGGCGCCGAACAGCAGTGGCGCGACGACCGTCGCGGCGAGCAGGCCGCGCAGCAGCCGCCGCCGGGGCAGCGGGGTACCGTGATGACGCCCGACGGGCGTGCCAGTGGTGGGGGACGTTGCGGGGTGCATGTGCGCTCACTCCTCGGCTTTAGGAGGCGACGGCATCACCGGTGGCCGCGGTCGGGACGCCCGGGCCCGCAGGGCAGTGCGGGTCCGGGCCTTGGGGCGCGGCCAGGGGACGTGCCGGTCGGGCGTGCGGGCCCGGACCGGTCGAGTCGCGGATGACCAGGTCGGTCTGGAGCATTACCTGTGCGGTGGTACGACGGACGCCGACCGCCGTGCCGGCACCGGGCCCTCGCGCGCCGCGCGGTGACTCGATGTCCTGTTGCAGCAGCATGTCGACGGCCGTCCGGCCGGCGGCCCCGGTGGGTGTGGCCACCGTCGTCAGTTTGGGTCGGGTGAGCCGGCTCAGGGCGATGTCGTCGACCCCGACGACACTCACCTCCTGCGGCACCCGGACCCCGAGCGCGTCCAGCCCTTCGATCAGGCCGATCGCCATCAGGTCGTTGTAGGCGAGCACGGCCGTCACGCCGCTTCGTCGTACCTGCTCGGCCACGGCGGAGCCGCCGGTCTCGGTGGGCGCGTTGGGGCCGAGCACGGTCAGCTCGCCGCCACCCGCCCGGGCCGCGGTGGCGGCGGCGCGGCGCATTTCCCGGTTGGTCCACGAGCTGCGCGGGCCGCCGAGCAGGGCCAGGTGGCGGTGACCGAGACCGATGAGGTGCTCGACGGCCGACCGGGCTCCCTGTCCGACGTCCATCAGCACGCACGGCAGGCCGGTCACCTGACGGTTCACCACGACCAGCGGCACCTCGCGGCTGAGCTGTTCGATCAGGCTGTTGCTCATCCGGGGGCTGCACAGCAGCACCCCGTCGACCTGCTTCGCGAGGGCGTGGACCAGCTCCTCCTCGGCGGTCGGGTCCTCGTTGGTGTCGGCCACGAAGACGTGGTAGTCGCGGTGGCGTGCCTGGCTCTCCGCCGCCTTGATCAGCGGCGGGAAGAACGGGTTCGCGATGTCGGCGATGATCAGGCCGATGTTGTGCGTACGCCCGGTGATGAGGGCGCGGGCGGCACGGTTCGGTCGGTAGCCCAGGTCCTCCGCGCAGGCCAGCACCCGGACCCGGGTCTCGGGGTTGACCAGGTGCGGTGCCGAGAAGGTGCGGGACACGGTGGAGATGTGCACCCCGGAGGCGCGGGCGACGTCACGGATGGTGACTGGCACGGCGGCCCCTTCGTCCGAATACGGCGGCGGTCACGCGGGTGCCGCCAATTAATGCAAACGGTTGCTCCACTGTCAACGGTGAATGTTTGCAGCCCTGTTGCGTCGGCGCTTCCATTGGTGACCTTCAACCCCGCAAAAGCCCATATTTGCCACCGATTGCGCCGTCGTCGTTGACGTCGTGAGATCGATCGTGGTTACTTCACTGCAAACCTTTGCAGGGATCACCCGGAAGGCGATCGCATGTCACCGAGATCCGGCGGGCGAGTCCGGTACGCCGTCGTGGGCACCGGAGCGCGGGCGGAGATGTTCGTCCGGGCCCTGGTGCTCGATCACGCCGACACCACCGAGCTGGTCGCCTTCGCCGACGTCAACCAGGCCCGGATGGACGCGCACAACCGCTGGCTGGGCGAGCTGGGGCACCCGCCGGTGCCCACCTACCGAGCCGGTGACTTCGCGGGCATGTTGGACCGGCAACGTGTCGACGTCGTCCTGGTGACCAGCGTGGACGTCACCCACGACGAGTACGTGGTGGCGGCGCTGCGTGCCGGCCGGGACGTCGTCACCGAGAAGCCGATGACCGTCGACGCGGCCCGCTGCCGGCGCATCCTGGACGCGGTGACCGAGACCGGCGGCCGGGTGACGGTGGCGTTCAACTACCGCTACAACCCGCTGCACGAGCAGGTCCGCCGCCTGCTCGCCGACGGCGCGGTCGGCGAGATCGGCTCGGTGCACTTCGAGTGGCTGCTCGACGTGCGCCACGGCGCCGACTACTTCCGGCGTTGGCACCGCGACAAGGCCACCTCCGGCGGGTTGATGGTGCACAAGGCCAGCCACCACTTCGACCTGGTCAACTGGTGGTTGGGGGCCACCCCGGTCGAGGTGTACGCGGCCGGCCGGCTCTTCTTCTACGGCGAGGACGGTCGCCGGCACGGCTACGCCCGCGACTACGAGCGGGCGTACGGCTCCCCCGCCGCTGTCGACGACCCGTTCGCGCTGCGGCTGGACGCCCACCCCCGGCTGCGCGAGCTGTACCTCGACGCCGAGGCCGAGGACGGCTACCAGCGCGACCGCAACGTCTTCGCCCCCGGCGTGAGCATCGAGGACGACATGGCGGTGCTGGCCCGCTACTCCAACGGCGCGACGATGAGCTACCACCTCACCGCGTACGCCCCCTGGGAGGGCTACCGGGTGATGGTGAACGGCAGCCGGGGACGGCTGGAGCTGGAGGTGACCGAGAACGACTACGTCGACCGGGGCACCGCCGGCGCGGTCAAGGGCGCGGCCCTGCACGGCGTCGAGGCGCCCGCCGAGGGAGGCGGCGCGACACTGACCGTACGTCCCTTCTGGGAACCGCCCCGGCGGATCCCCGTCGAGGGTCGTACCCGCCAGGGACACGGCGGCGCGGACGCCCGGATGACCGCGGTGCTCCTCGGCGGCCAGCCCGATCCACTGGGCCGCGCCGCCACGGCCGACGACGGGGCGTTGGCCCTGCTCACCGGACTGGCCGCCAACCGGTCCTTCGAGACCGGGCGACCCGTCCGCGTCGCCGACCTGCTCACCCCCCACTGACCAGGAGACGAGGAGTCCCGTGCCGACGTCCGACCACACCGACCTGCTCCTGCCGGCCGAGCCGGGCCAGCGCGCGCTGGCCCGGGAGCTGTACGCCCTCGCGGCGCGGCAGCCGATCATCTCGCCGCACGGGCACGTCGACCCGGCCCTGCTCGCCGAGGACCGACCCTTCCCCGACCCGGCGCGGCTGCTCATCGTGCCCGACCACTACCTGACGAGGATGCTGCTCAGCCAGGGCGTACCCCCGGCGGACCTGGGGGTGCCCACCCGTGACGGCGGTCCGGTCGAGGCGGACGGGCGGGTGATCTGGCGGCGCTTCGCGGCGCACTGGCACCTGTTCCGGGGCACCCCGTCGCGGCTGTGGCTGGAGCAGACCCTCCGCACCGTCTTCGGGGTGCACACCCCGCTGGGCCCGGCCACCGCCGACGCCGTCTACGACGAGATCGCAGCGAGGCTCGCCGAGCCGGCCTTCCGGCCCCGGGCGCTGTTCGAACGCTTCGGCATCGAGGTCCTCGCCACCACCGAGTCGCCCCTGGACGACCTCGCGCAGCACGCCAAGCTCGCGGCCGACGGGTGGGGCGGGCCGGGCGGTCGGGTGGTCACCACGTTCCGCCCCGACGACGTGGTGGACATGGAGTTCGAGGGCTGGTCGGGCAACGTGGCCCGCCTCGGTGAGCTGGCCGGCGAGGACACCGGCACGTACACCGGTTATCTGGCCGCCCTGCGGGCCCGCCGGGCCGCGTTCATCGCGGCCGGCGCGACCTCGTCGGACCACGGGCATCCCACCGCACGCACCCTGGACCTGAGCCCGGCGCAGGCCGCGCGACTCTACGACCGGGGGCTGCGCGGCGAGGCGGACGCCGCCGACGCGGAGGCGTTCCGGGCGCACATGCTCATGGAGTTCGCCCGCATGTCCCTCGACGACGGTCTGGTGCTGCAACTGCACCCCGGCGCGGTGCGCAACCACAACCGCTGGCTGTACGAGCGGCACGGCCGCGACGTCGGCGGTGACGTGCCGCAGGCAACCGAGTACGTGCACGCGCTGGCCCCGCTGCTGGCCCGCTACGGCAACGACCCCCGGCTGACGGTGGTGCTCTACACCCTCGACGAGGACACCTTCACCCGCGAGCTGGCGCCCCTGGCGGGCGGGTACGCCGCGTTGCTGCTCGGGGCGCCCTGGTGGTTCCTGGACTCCCCCGAGGCGCTGCGGCGGTTCCGGGAGACGGTCACCGAGAGCGCCGGCTTCTACAACACCACCGGGTTCGTCGACGACACCCGGGCGTTCTGCTCGATCCCGGTACGCCACGACGTGGCCCGCCGTGTCGACGCCGGTTTCCTGGCCCGGCTGGTCGCCGAGGACCGGCTGGCG
This sequence comes from Micromonospora sp. NPDC005174, assembly GCF_040608495.1. Lineage (NCBI taxonomy): Bacteria > Bacillati > Actinomycetota > Actinomycetes > Micromonosporales > Micromonosporaceae > Micromonospora > Micromonospora sp. NPDC005174. Next base: position 135,392 of record NZ_JBEXIJ010000010.1, read on the forward strand.
ATGGACGAGGCCGCCGAGACGATCGTCGACCTGGCGTACCGGCTGCCCAAGCGGGTCTTCCACTTCGAAGGGGCCGACCAGTGACCGTCACCATCACGTCCGTCGACGTGCACGACGTACGGTTCCCGACCGCCGCCCGGGGCGACGGGTCCGACGCGATCAACCGGGGCGACTACTCGGCGACGTACGTCGAGCTGGGCACCGACGCCGGGCCGGTCGGCACCGGGTTCACCTTCACCAACGGGCGGGGCAACGAGATCACCTGCGCGGCGGTGCGGGCGCTGGCCCACCACGTCGAGGGTCGTACGGTCGAGGAGATCGCCGCCGAGCCGGTGGCGTTCTGGCGCACGCTCAGCGCCGACGTGCAGTTGCGCTGGCTGGGCCCGGAGAAGGGCGTCATCCACATGGCGACCGGGGCGCTCGTCAACGCCGTGTGGGACCTGCGGGCCAGGCTGGCCGGCAAGCCGATGTGGCGGTTCCTGGCCGAGCTGCCCACCGACGACCTCGTCGCCAGCGTCGACTTCCGGCACATCAGTGACGCGCTCACACCCGACGAGGCGGCGACGATCCTCGACAAGGGACGCGACGGCCTGGCCGACCGGTTGGCGACGCTGGAGCGGGACGGTTTCCCTTCGTACACCACCTCGGTCGGGTGGCTCGGCTACCCCGACGAGAAGGTGCGGGCGCTGACCCGGCAGGCGTACGACGACGGCTGGCGGGCGATGAAGATGAAGGTCGGCGGGCCGCTCGCGGACGACCTGCGCCGAGCCCGGATCATCCGCTCCGAGATCGGCCCGGACGCGCTGTTGATGATGGACGCCAACCAGGTCTGGGACGTCGACGAGGCGATCACCGCGATGACCGCGCTCGCCGAGGTGGACCCGTACTGGATCGAGGAGCCGACCCACGCCGACGACATCCTCGGTCACGCCCGGATCAACCGCGCCGTCGCCGAGCTGACCGGCGGCCGGTGTCGGGTGGCCACCGGGGAGGTCGTCGCCAATCGGGTGATCTTCAAGCAGTTGTTGCAGGCCGAGGCGATCGGCGTGATGCAGGTCGACGCGTGCCGGGTCGGCGGCGTCGACGAGGTCCTGGCCGAGCTGCTGCTGGCCGCGAAGTTCGGCGTGCCGGTCTGCCCGCACGCGGGCGGCGTCGGCCTCTGCGAGTACGTCCAACACCTGGCGATCTTCGACTACCTGCGGGTGGGCGTCAGCCTCGACGGTCGGATGATCGAGTACGTCGACCACCTGCACGAGCACTTCGTCGACCCGGTGCGCACCCGCGGTGGCCGCTACCTGCTGCCCGATCGGCCCGGTTACAGCGCCGCCATGAAACCGTCGTCGATCGCCGAGTTCCGCTTCCCGGACGGTCCGGCATGGCGGTGACCGTCGGCGCGTCCCGTCTCGGCCTGGGGGTGCTGCGCCACCTGCCCGTCGAGTCCCGACCCCTCGTCCGGCCGGGCACCGTGCCGACAGGCGTCGTACACCTGGGGTTGGGCGCGTTCCACCGCGCCCACCAGGCGGTCTACACCGAGGCGGCGGTCGGCGCGGCCGGCGGCGACTGGGGCATCGTGGCCGTCGCCCCGCGCAGCACCGCCCTGGTCGAGGCGCTCACCGCCCAGGACAACCTGTTCAGCGTGAGCACCCTCTCCGCGGCCGGTGCCACCACCCGGGTCGTGGGCGCGCTCAGCGGCGTACGGCACGCGCCGAGCGACCCGGACGCCGTGGTGGCGTTGCTCGCCGATCCCGCCGTCCGCGTCGTGACGCTCACCGTGACCGAGAAGGCGTACCAACTCGATCCGGTGACCGGCCGGCTGTCCCCGGACGCCGCCCTCGCCGCGGACCTCGCGGGCCATCGGGCCCCGACGACCGCGCCGGGCCTGCTGCTGCGCGGACTGGCCGCCCGCGCCGCCGCCGACGCCGGGCCGGTCGCCCTCGTCAGCTGCGACAACCTGCCGGCCAACGGCCGGCGACTGCGCGGTCTGGTCGACCAGGGGATCGAGCGGGCCGCCGGAACGCCGACCGGGTTGGTCGACTGGGTGGCCGCGAACGTGACCTGTCCGGGCACCATGGTGGACCGGATCGTGCCGGCCAGCACCCCGGAGACGTTCGACGCGGCCCGCCGGGCGCTCGGTGTGACCGACCTGGCCGCGGTGGCCGCCGAGCCCTACGCCCAGTGGGTGATCGAGGACGACTTCCCGGGCGGACGGCCCGGCTGGGAGCACGCCGGGGCGGTGCTGACCGACGACGCCGGCCCGTGGGAGCGGTTGAAGCTGCGCGCCCTCAACGGCGTGCACTCGGCCGTGGCGTACCTCGGCGCCCTGGCCGGCCGGGAGACCATCGCCGAGGCCCTGGAGATCCCGCACCTGACCGACGTGCTGCGCCGGCTGATCGCCGAGGACGTGGCGGCCAGCTTCCGGCCGCCGGACGGGGTGCGGGTCGTCGACTACGGCGAGCAGGTCCTGGCCCGGTTCGGCAACCCGGCGATCCGGCACCGCACCCTCCAGGTCGCCACCGACGGCTCGCAGAAGTTGCCGCAACGCGTCCTGCAGACCATCGCCGACCTGCGCGCGTCCGGGCGGTCCGCGCGCTGGGGCGCGCTGGTCGTGGCGTCCTGGTTGCGCTTCGCGCTGGGGTACGCCGACGACGGCCGACCGCTGCCGTTGCAGGACCCTCTCGCGGGGCCGATCCGGGCCGCCCTGGACGCCGGCGCGCAGAGCCCGGCCGGCGCGGTGGACGCCGTCTTCGCGCTGCGCGAGGTCATCCCGGCCGAAGTTGCCGACGACGACGAGGTACGCGCCCAGGTGACCGCCTGGCTCACCGCGCTCGGACGACACGGCGTCGAGGCGACCCTGGCCGGCGCCCGGTGAGCCGGGCGACGCTGGCCGGCGCCTGGGCGACGCTGGCCGGTTCCCCGGCGGCGTTGGCCGGCGTCTCGTGAACGGGTCGGTGCCGCCGCCGACGGTGGCGGTGATCGGGGCGAACGGGCACGGCCACTGGCACCGGCGGGTGATCGCGCCACTGCACGCCGGCGGCCGGCTGCGGCTGGTCGCCCTGGTCGACGTGCAACAGGTGCGCGACGAGCGGGAGGCGCCGGTGCCGCCCGGGGTCGGGGTGTTCACCGACCACCGGGCGATGCTCGCCGCCGCCCGACCGGAGGTGGTGGTGATCTGCACCCCGCCGCACACGCACCTGCCGATCGCCCGCGACGCCCTGGAGGCCGGCGCGGACCTGCTGCTGGAGAAGCCGCCGGTGCTGTCGCTGGCCGAGCACGACGCGCTGGCCGACGCGCTGGCGGCGACCGGCCAGGTGGCCCAGGTCGGTTTCCAGGCGCTCGGCTCGGCGGCGCTGACCGCGCTTACCGACGCGCTGGCCGCCGGCCGTCTCGGCGCGGTCACCGGCATCGCGACAGTCGCGGCGTGGCAACGGCCGGACGCCTACTACGCCCGCTCCCCGTGGGCCGGTCGCCGCAGCGTGGACGGCCAGCCGGTGCTGGACGGCGCGCTGGCGAACCCGCTCGCGCACGCGGTGATGCAGTGCCTGGCGGTCGCCGAGGCGCTGGGCGGGGCGCCACCGTGGCCGGTCGCGATCGAGGTGGAGCGTTACCGGGTACGGCCGATCGAGGTGGAGGACACGGCGGTGCTGCGGGTGCGGTTGCGCGCCGGCCCACCGGTGCTGGCGGCGGTCACCCTGGCGTCCGAGGAGTTCGTGGCGGGCGAGGTGGTGGTGACCGGCACGAGAGGACAGGCGGTGCTGGAATACCCCACGGACCGGTTGCGCCTGCCCGGCGACGCGGTGACCCGCCGCGTCCCCGGTCGACGGGGCCTGCTGGAGAACCTGCTCGCCCACCGCGTCGACCCTGCCGCGGTGCCGCTGATCGCGCCGCTGGCCCGTACCGCGCCGTTCACCGCGCTGCTGGACGCGTTGCGGGCCGCGCCCGAGCCCCGCCTGCTCGACGGGGATCTGGTCGACGTGGTGGGCGACGGTGACGAGCGGGTGGTGCGGATCCGTGGCGTGGTCGAGGTCCTGCGTCGGGCGGCCGAGCAGGGCGCGCTGCCCAGCGAGCAGGGCGTGCCGTGGGCCGTGCCGGCGTACCGCGCGCACCTGGCGTAGCGGTGGCGCCCTGCGGTGGCGAGGGTGCTCGGGTCGTCCTTTGCTCTGCTTCAACCGAGGCAACACTTTCGCCCCGCAGGTGTTGCGTGGGTTGAAGCAGAGCAAAGGAGGCGACGGGTCGGTGCCCGCCACTCCTCCGACACTCGGGGCAGGCACCCGACGTCAGGAGAGGCGGCCTTCAGAGCGAGCATCCGTGCGATAACGTCGCCGCCGTGCTGCTCGCCAGGAGCCGCGGTGGCACCGTGGCACCCCGGATCCTCGGCCGCCCGCAGCCGCTCCCCCGCCTGCGGGCCGCGATGCACGCCTGCCTGGGGCTGGGGCTGGGGGTCGGCTGGCTCGTCAAGGACATCTTCCCGCCCCACTCCACGGGCGACGCGGCGCTGTTCACCACGGTGCGAATCCTGTTGGTGGCTGGCGTCGTCACCGCCCTGCTGGTCGCCTTCCGGCACGTGCGACCCGCGCGGGACGAGGCCGCACGTTAGCCGCAGGCACCACTGCAACATTCCTGCAAGCAATTTATATTGACCTATGCAAAACCGCGAACCTACCGTTCCTGGTGAATGCCGAACCACCACCAGCGAACGGAAAACCAATGCGCGCACCCCTCATCGGGGCGACGGTGATCGCCGTCCTGGTCGGTGCCACACCGGCCGCCGCCGCTCCCCGCCCCGACACCTTCGCCGCCGACCGGCTCTCCTGGTCGGCCCGTCACCTCGGTCGACAGGCCCTGCCCGAGCGTGATGGCTGGGCGGCCGAGGGCACCGGGACCACCGGCGGTTCGGCAGCGGCACCCGAGCGGACGCGGGTGGTCCACGATCGGACGGAACTGGTCGACGCCCTCGGCGGCGACAACGCCAGCAACGCCACCGACGACACCCCGAAACTGATCTACGTGGACGGCGCTGTCGACGGCTTCACCGGGCCCGAGGGCACGCCGCTGAGCTGCGCCGACCTGGCTGACCCGGCGTACCGTCTGGACGCCTATCTGGCCGCGTACGACCCGGCGGTCTGGGGGCGGGTCGCGCCGCCCGGGCCGCTGGAGGAGGCCCGGGTGCGGTCGGTGGCGAACCAGACCCGCCAGACCCAGATCAACGTGGGCCCGAACACCACTATCGTCGGGCTGCGCGGCGCGCGACTGACCGGCCTCACCCTCATGATCGACCGGGCGGCGAACGTCATCGTCCGCAACCTGACCTTCGTCGACGCCCGGGACTGCTTCCCCGCCTGGTCACCCACGGACGGCGACGCGGGCAACTGGAACAGCCAGTACGACCAGATCTCGGTACGCCGCAGCGAGCACGTGTGGATCGACCACAACACGTTCACCGACGGCGACAACCCGGACAGCGCCCAGCCGAGCTACTTCGGGCGGCCCTACCAGGTGCACGACGGGTCGGTGGACGTCACGCACACCGCCAGCCTGGTCACCGCCTCCTGGAACCGCTTCGTCAGGCGGGACAAGCTGATGCTGATCGGCTCGTCCAACACCGTCGGCCCGGACGTCGGTCGGCTGAAGGTCACCCTGCACCACAACCTCTTCGACGGCGTCCTGCAACGGCTTCCCCGGGTGCGCTTCGGCCAGGTCGACGTCTACAACAACCACTACCGGCTCGGCGGGGACGGCTTCCAGTACGCCCTCGGCGTCGGGGTCCAGTCGGCGATCCACGCGGAGAGCAACTTCTTCACCCTGGACCCGACGGTCGACCCGGCCGACCTGCTCTACGACTGGGGTGGCACCGGGCTGACCGAGCGGGGCTCCTGGGTGCGCCAGGGCACCGGCCCGGCCCGACCTGTGGACCTGCTGGCCGCGTACAACGCGGCACACGAACCCGACCTCGCCGCCGACACCGGCTGGACGCCCACCCTGCGTCGTGATCCCGTCCTGCCGGCGCCACTGGTCCCCCTCGTGGTGAACCCGCTGGCCGGAGCCGACCGGCTGCCGATCTGACGGCTCGACCCGCGGCGGGGTCGCGGTCGGGTCGGCGACGTAAGGGCCCATCGATGTGGTGAAGATCGGCTATAAGTGACGCATGGACTTCCCGCCGCACCTGGGCAGCATGCCGATGCACGCGATCACCGAGATCCACGGCGAACCGGGCCTGCTGGAGCGCTTCCGGCTGGAGGTCCAACAGTTCGACGACGCCGCCCGCGAACGGTTGACCGCCGCGCTCGACCTGGCCGCCGAGCTGCACCGGGACGACCGCCGCGTTCGTGAGCCGTACCTCAACCACCTGCTGCGGGTGGCGATCCGGCTGATGCACCACTACCAGGTGCGCGACGTGGACGTGATCGTCGCCGGCCTGCTGCACGACGCGGTCGAGGACCACCCGGTCGAGCTGGCCGACGGTGATGCTGGCACCGACCCGACGGGGGCCGCGCTGGCCGCGCTCGCCGCGCGGTTCGGGACGCGTGTCGCGACGCTCGTCGCCGCCGTCACCAACCCGGTGTACGACCCCGAGCGGGACCGCAACGAGCAGTACCGCGAGCACCTCGCGGTCAGCCTGGACCGCGAGCCCTGGGCACGGGTGATCAAGGTGTCGGACTTCACCGACAACGGCGTCGGGGTCATCCACACGGTCGGGCCGAAGGTCGTCTCGTCGGCCAAGAAGTACCGGCCGCTGGTGCCCCTCTTCCGGGACCTGATCGCCCGGCCGGACACGCCGTTGTCGCAGGAGGTCAAGGGGCACATCTTCAGCCAGCTCGACCTCGCCGAGGAGCGCTTCAGCGCCATCCTGGACCAGCCGGTCCCCAACTGACGCTCGACCGACCAGCCCGCCAGGTGCCCCTGGCAGCCCCCCCCAACCTCCGCGCTACCCACCCCACTCCACGCCATCCACCCCACCCCGGCGCCACCCCACTGCGCGCCGCCCACCCCTCCGTCCGGGTCCTTTGCTCTGCTTCAGCGGAGGCAACAGTCAACGGCCGTTACTGTTTCGTCCGCTGAAGCAGAGCAAAGGACGGCAAACAGGTGGGCAGGACCCCTCGGGGGTGCGGGTGCGGGTGCGGGTGCGGGTGCGGGTGCGGGTGCGGGTGCGGGAGTGTGGCCGGGGCAGCGCACCTCGTGCGAGGTGTCGCTGTCGGTCATGGAGCCAGGGCGGTCGCGCCGGTCAGGCTGGCGCGGACGAGCTGCTCCAGCCAGGGTGTCGGGGCGACGCCCAACTCGCGACCCAGGTCGGCGCGGAACAGCTCGAAACGCCGTACCGCCTCGTTGATGTTGCGCTCGGCCAGGTGCACCGAGATCAGCGCGCGGGTGGCGCTCTCCCGCAGCGGCTCCAGGTGCACGGCGGTCAACGCCACCTGTACCGCCTCGCCGTAGCGGCCCTGCGTGGTGAGCCGCTCGGCGAGGGCTTCCAGCGCGTAGAGCCGGGTCTGGCGCAGCCGTTCCCGCTCCGTCAGGACCCAGTCGTCGTACCAGCCGGGCAGCAGCTCGCCGGTCGCCAACGTCGGCACGGTGCCCACGAGTGAGCCGCCGCTCAACAGGACGGCCGCCGCCGTACTGAGGGCGGCCACGTCACTCGTCACACCGGCGGCCAGGGCCAGCCGGTCGTCCTCCTCGACGAGGGGCTCCGGCGTCATCCGGTGCAGCCGCCACAGCATGGTGCGCAGGTTGGCTCGCGCCCGATCCTCGTGCGAGGCGGGCCAGAGCGTACCGGCGGCCTCGGAGCGGGCACACCGCTGGCGTACGCCGAGGTAGGCGAGCAGCCGGCGGGCGCCCTGCGGCACCACCACGGACCGGCCGTCGCGTTCGAGCGCGAAGCCGCCGAGCAGCCGCAGCGTGTACCGGGTCGGTCGCGCCGCCCCGGTCTCCTGTACCCCGGAGCGGAGGTCCTGCGTCACCTCGTGAACTGCCATCCGTGCGCCCTTCGTGCCCGATCGCCCCGTGGGAGTCCCACGCTCGGGTGTGGACGGTCGGCACGCCAGCGCAGTGTCGTCACACCGACCCGGCGAACGGCGCGGATCAACCGTTCGCCGGAGTCGCGGCCGGCCGTTCAGCGCAGCTTGCTCAGCGTCCGGGCGTAGCCGGTCCACTCGGCGGCGTCGCCGACGTCGGCGCGTAGCCCCGCCTCCTTCATGATGCCGACCACCCGCTCGGTCGACGTCTCGGCGAGCTTGCCCAGCGTGCTGATCCCGGCGCGGGTCAGCGCCGCCCGGGCCTTGGTCGGCACGCCGGTCAGCATGGCGATGTCGGCGTCGGCGACGTTCTCCAGCGCCGCGTCGATGCCGAGGGCGGCGGAGACCGCCGACTGGGCGCCCGAGGTGGTCCGCACGATCGCCGCCTCCCGCTCGCTGACCTCGGCGACCAGCGCGTCCACGCTCGGGTAGCTGCTGTCCGCCGGCAGCACCTTGAGCACGTCGCGGATCGTCCGGCCGTCGGCCACCTCCTCCTCGCCGAAGGAGCGCAGGAACTCCACCACCTTCACCTCGCGCGGGAAGCGCTGCCGGACGTCGGGGTGCTCGACGGCGTACCGGTCCAGGTAGGCGGCACCCCGGACCTTCGGGCCGGCGACCACGTCCACGCCGAGGGTCTCCACGGCGGGCAGCACGATCGTGCCGGCCTTGGTCTGCCAGATACTGACCTTCTTGTCCATGAACATCGTGGTGCCCATGTACTTACCGAAGTCCAACGCGCCGATGTAGTTGGGAATCTGCTCGAAGGTGTACGGGCCGGGCACGATCTTGTTCTCGTGCACGGTCGAGTGCAGCCGGTTGATCTCGGCGCGGATCTCGTCGAGCAACCGGCGCAGGCTCACCCGCATCGCCGCCATGCAGGAGAACGCCTTGGCCAGGTCGGTGCCGAGGTGGTCCAGGTCGTGCTCGATGCGGTGGAAACGCTCGTTGAAGCCCTGCTCCCCCGGTGTCTGACCGGCCTGTACGACGTCCTCGCCGTCCACCCAGTCGGTGTGCGCGAACGTGCGGGCGAACGGCGGCGGCGCGCAGCCCGGCTCCACCGCCGGGAACGACTCGGCGTAGGTGAACACCCGCTTCGCGGTGCCGACGTTCTCGTAGATCCAGGAGGAGACCAGCACGCTGGCGTCCGACGCCGGGATGCCGTTGCGGGTGAACGCCTCGTACAGCTCGCTGACGGTCACCCCGTCGTAGTTGATCTCGTTCGCCATCGTGGTGTCCCTCTCAGAGCTGGTCGTACACGCCGCGGTGCCGGCGCTGCTGGAAGGTGCGGAAGGTGCGGGCCACGGCCGGGCGCAGTGGCTCGGCCGTCCCGTCGTCGTCGAGGTCGACGTGATCACGTCGGATGTCGAACGTGTTGATCTCCACGCCGAGCGGGCAGACCCTGGTGAGGGCGTTCATCAGCCGCTCGTACTGCTCCAGGGTCAACGTCACCCCGTCGGGCAGCTCGACCCGGAACTCGTACGGGTCGGTCCGGCCGGTCCGCACATAGGACAGCGCCACCACGGCGACCAGCCCGGCGTGGGTGGGGCGCAGCGCGGTCCGCGCGCCGACCGCCTTGATGTCCGCGGCACCGCCGCCGAGTCCCACGGTGTACCAGCGGAACCCGGTGGCCCGGCGTTCGCTCAGGTTCAGCCCGGCCTGCGGCAAACCGATGACGCTGATCACCAGCAGCAGCCGGTTGCCCGTCTCGACGAGCGGCAGCGCGGCAGCGAGGTGCTGCTCGCGCAGCAGACCGACCAGCCGGGCGAGCCGGTCGGCGGCGGCCGGTTGCCCCGCGATCAGCGCGGACGCCAGTGCGGCCGGCAGCTCGACGGTCTCCACCAGCTCGTCGGGGAGGCGGTTCAGCGCGGCCACCACGGGCGCGGGGTCCCGCACGGCGGGCAGGCCGGCGGCGGCGAGCACCGCGTCGACCGGTTGCCCGGCGGGTCGTGTCGGCACGGCCGCCCACCGGGCCCGGGCCGCCGCGTCGGTCAACGGGTTCCAGGCCGGCTCGCCGGCGGCCGCCCACGCTGTCCTGGCCGCGCTCAGACCGGCCAGCAGCAGGGCGTTGCCACCTGGGTCGCCCGGTGCGTGGAACTGCGCCTCGACCGGCGCGTCGACGCCCATCGAAGCGGTCAGCGGCGCGGTCACCGCGAGCCCCCGGGTGGGCAGGTGCGACAGGTACATCACGGTGGTGCTGACCCGGTGCGTGGTCGGCAGCCCGCAGACCCGCCACAGCCAGGCCAGCTCGCCGTCGGCCGAGACGGTGGGCACGCCGGCGGCGCGGGCTGCGACGATGAGCGCCTCGGCGGTCCGGTCGGCGGTCACCGTCCGGCCGGTGTCGAGCACCCGGTTACGCAGGTCGGTGGCTTGCGCCGGGGTCGGCCAGCTCACGTCGACGCCGAGACCCAACTCGTAGCGGCTGCCACCGGCGTCGTCCTGGGCCCTGCTGACCTGCCACCCGATCGTCGAGCCGAGCGCCCGGCAGACCCGCCCCGCGCGGTCCAGCGCCATCGCCAGCGGCGGGGCCACGGCGTGCGAGCTGCCGAAGGTGTACGACTGACGCAGGCTCGCCCGCAGCGCTGTGACCTCGGCGAGACGGCTGGCCGGCAACGCCCGACCGGCGTGGACGGTGTTGTTCGGTGGGGTGTTGGCGGGCAGCACCAGGCGATCGCGGCGCAGTTGGGCGAGGAAGTTGGTGCGGTGCTGCGGGTCACCGACGGCGACCAGCCGCACCGCCACCGCGAACTGGTCGTCGTCCTCGCGCAGCGTGAAGCGCGCGCCGCCGGGCAGGTCGGCGAAGAGGCCCGCGTTCGGGTCGGTGTCCACGCCGGGGCCGTTGAGCAGGTGGCGTACCGCGCCCGGGGTGGGCAGCAGGAACCGCCGGTACAGCCCGAGCCGGTGGGCGTACGCGGCGTCCGGCTCGCGGGCCGGCGGGGCCAGCCGCCGGGCGTACACCTCGCCGTTGGTCGGCTCGTGCACCAGCTCGTCCACGAAGCGGGCCACCCCGACGTCCGCGCCGATCCGGTCCAGGGCGTCGCGGCGGGCGTGGGCCAGGGTCCGGTACGCGTGCACCTCCCGGGCCGCGCGGCGCAACCGGTGCTTCTCGTACGACACCAGGTAGAGAAGCCGGCCCAGGTTGCCCTCGATGACGGCCAGCTCGACCAGAGCGGGGAGCGCCGCCCCGGTGACCGCCGTGGCGGCGGCGCCCTCGACGGCCCGCTCGGCCGTCACGGCGACGGTGAACGGCGCGACGAGCGGCTCGTCGGCGGTGTCCGGCACGTACGCGGGCACCGACGCGCCCTCGGCGGACCAGGGCGCGAAGACCACCGGAGGCAGCACCCGCTCCCCCGCGCCTCCCGGGTCGACGGTGACCGTCACCCGGATGGTCTCCTCGGCCAGGTCTCGGCGCAGCACGACGGTGAGCAGCGGATGGCGACTCGTCCAGTCCACGGCGGCACTGCCGGCGGTGGGGAGCGGCACCACGACCCGCCGGACGGTCCCCGGGTACGGGCCCTCCAACTGGTCGACGAGGTTGCGTTCGACGGACGGGTCGGCGCCGTCCACGGGTACCCGGATGTCGGTCATCGCAGCCCCCGCTCAGACGATCCGGAACGGCCGGGGATCGTCCCGGTCGACGTAGACGGGCACCTGGTTGGCGGCGAGCACCGCGTTGTCGCCGACCGGCAGGCGCTGCACGCCGTCGCCGGTGGGCGCGCTGCCGGTCACCACGACCGCCGAGTCGGCCGGGAAGCGGACCAGTCGCAGGTTGCGGACGTCGGCGACGCCCGGCTCGTTCATCAGCGTCCAGATCACCTCGGCGGCGCGGACCGGCTCGCCGAACGGCAGCTCGTCGACGTAGCGGCGCAGCCGGGCGTGCAACCGGGCGCGCAGCTCGGTGGCGGCGGTGGACGCGTTCACCGCCTCCTTCGAGCCGGTGGGCAGCGGCAGTCCCCGGATCACCAGGTCGGCCTCGACGCCGACGCCCACCTCGTCGGCTCGGTCCACCGAGGCGAAGATGCCCACCGGCCGCAGGTCCTCGATGACCGACTCGACGGCGGCGTGCAGCCCGTCGGGGCCGTCCCAGATGGCGGCGGCGGTGGGGGCGACGAGCACCGTGACGTAGTACGGGCTGCCGAGGTCGCGTTCGGTGCTGAACACCCGCTCGATGAAGGAGAAGTTGCCGAAGATGGACTGGTTGAGGTCCAGCCCGCCCCGACCGTCGAACACCTGCACCTGGCGTACGCCCGGCACGGTGGCCACGGCCAGGCCGATCGCCTCGGCCGTCCAGATGGAGCGGGGCGCGGCCAGCAGCAGTTGCCGGTAGCGGGCGTCGGAGACCTGCTGCTCGCCTCCGGTGAGCGCGACGGTGTGGGTGATCTCGACCAGCTCCTTGCCGGCGGCCTGCTCGGCGTCGTCGAGGTCGGCCAACAGGGTGTCGGCGCGGTTCCAGCGATCGATCTTCTGCTGCGGCTGGGTGGGGTCGAGGTTGTGCGCCGGGCCGGGATAGAAGGCGGTGACGACAGGTTCGCGCTCACCGACCGCGGCGGAGAGCACCACCGTCTCGTCCAGGGCCACGTGGTGCCCGCCGGGGGTGGACAGCCGCGCGCCCCGGGGCAGGGTGAGTTGCGGGTGGCCGGTCGGCAGCGCCGCCTTGAGCTTCAGCTTCACCGTCCCCCGGGCCTGCAGGTACGGCCGTCCGATGCCGAGTTCCTCGCCGAGGCGGGTCAGCGCGTCGGCGGTCGCGGACACCACGAAGGAGTTGTCGTAGACCGCGCCGAGCGCCGCCCACATCCGGGCGTCCTCCAGGGCGGCGAGTTCGAGGACCTTGCGCAGCACCGCGCCGCTGGTCAGGTCGACGTCCTCACCGAAGAGCAGTCGGGCGGTGGCCAGCTTCTCGGCGAGCAGCCGGGCGAAGGACTTGGGCACGAAGCCGGTCTCGACGATGCCGAAGCCCGTCGAGCCGGTGGCCCGCAGCGCGGCGGCGTCGACGGCGAGCACGTCGGCCAGCTCGGCCGGGAGGGTCGGATCAGACACTGGGCAGCTCCCCGAGGCGCACCGAGAGCCGGTCGTCGGTGATGGTTTCGAACTGGACCTGCACCTGCAGGGTGCGCGAGGCGCGCAGCGCGGCGGCCGACGCGTCGTCGGCGCGGCCCGCGCCGAGCCGACCGTCGTCGAGGTTCACGTCGACGATCTTGCGGACGCGCGGGTCACGGTCGAGCAGCGTGATGATGCCGATGCGGACCTGTTCGCGGATGAGGTTCGGCTCGATCTGCTCGGCGAGGGCGTTGAGCCCGTCGAAGCCGAACGTGGCGTCGAAGACGTTCGAGCCGCGCAGCGTGGTCAGCGCCACCGCGAGGCTCTGCGCCACGTTGCCGGTGCCCTCGACCAGGGCCAGCGTCCGGCCGTTCGGACCGTCGTCGAAGACGATGTCCCGGGCCAGGTCCACGCCGGGCATGGTGGGTTCGAAGGCGAGGCCCCAGCCGAGGTAGCGGCGCTGGGCGGCCTGCCGTTCGCGCTCGGTACGGTCCACCTCAGGCCGCCTTCAGCTTGCTCTGCCCGGCGCTGGCGGCCAGTCCGGGGCTGGAGCCGTCGGTGGCGCCGCTGAGCGAGTCCAGGGCGACCCCGGCCCCGCCGACCGTCAGCTTGCTGGCTGCGCCGGTCGCCGTGGTCACCGTGCTGCACTGCTTGGTGGAGTTGCTCGTGGTGATGGTGCAGCCGGCCACCGACCTGCCGCTGATGCCGTCGAGGCGGACCACCGGTGTGTGGTCGACGGTCAGCTTGCCCTGCCCGGTCGGAGAGACCTTCCCCTGGTTGGGGCAGTGCACGTCGCTCGACGTGGTGAGCACGAATGCCATGTCGATCTCCTCAGTGGACGTTCATCGCGTTGCCGACCTGGACGTCGACGTCGTCGGCGGCGATGTTCACGGTGCCGCCGCTGATGTTCACGGCGCCGTTGCCCGCGTCCAGGTCGATCTGGGTGGCGGTGATGGTGATCGAGCCGTCCTGCTTCATCACGATCGAGGACCCGCCGGCGTGCTCGATGGTGATGCTGTCGGCCTCGTCGGCGCGGGCGGGGCGCTGACCTCGACCCTTGAGCTGGGCCCGACCCACCCGCACGGTCAGCTCGCCCAGCTCGATGACCCGGTTGCCGTCGCCGTCGGTGAGGTCGTGCGTCACCTTGCCGTCGTGGTCGGCGGGCGTCACCGTGTCCGCGATCGACGAGCGGCTGCCGCTGGCGACCCCGACCGGCAGGGAGAGCCACCAGTCCCCCGGTTCGGACACCGGGGCGTGCCCGGTCGGCCAGAGCGCGCCGACCTCCACCGGGTCGTCCGGCGCGCCGTTGCGATAGGCCAGCGCCACCCGGGTGCCCGGGTAGCGGGGCAGGATCAGCCCGCAGCCGCCCCAGGCGAACGGCGTCAGGTAGGTGACCCCGGGCAGTGGCGCGGGCTGCTGCCGACGTACCGGCAGGCGGCGGGCGGCGTTGGGCCGGCCGTCCGGGCGGATGAGTCCCTCCCACACCGTCTCGGTCTGCGCGGGCGGCTCGACCGCGCCGCTGGCGTTGGTGGCGACCGCGCGGACCTCACCGATCTCCAGGCCGCGCGTCTCGCCCCGGGCCGCGCGGGCAGCGCGGCGCACCGCCTCGGCGGCGGCCACCCCGGGCGACGACGCCGGACCGGCCGGCTCGGCGGTCCCCACGCCGGACGCGTCGCTCCAGGTGTCCCACGCCTGGGCGCCGGAGGTGACCTCGACGCCCTGCACGACAGTGACGAAACCGGCGGTACGCGACAGGGTGTGCCGGGCCGCGCTGAGGTAGAGCAGCTTCGAGCCGGCACCCAGCTCCCCGGTCGACGGGGCGAACGGGGCGGCGAACGAGCCGAGCAGCGCCGCGCCGACACTGCCCAGCGTGGTGGCCTCGTCGGTGGCGGGCGGGTCGAAGCGCACGAGGTCGCCGGGCTTCAGGTCGGGGCGGCCCTTGAGGGTCAGCGTCCACGCCCTGCGCCGCGGTGCGGCCGTGCCGCCGGTCTCGGTGGCCGCGTACGGGTCGGTGTCCTGGGTGCCGTTCTCGGTGCAGGCCAGCAGGCCGGTGGCGAGGGTGAGTGGCTTCGGCTCCCCCTGCGGGTACGGGATCGGCCGCTTCCCGACGTGCACGGTGCCGTCGCGGATCAGCAGCATTCCCCGCCCGTACGCGTTGAGGGACTGCTGCAACGCGCCACCGATGCGTTCCAGAGCGGCACGGTAGAGCAGCCCGGCCCCGAAGGCGACCCGCTCGTCCCCGGCCGCCTCGGTCCCCCCACGGGTCATCGTGCCGTCCGGGTTGGCGCCCCAGCCGGTCACGTCGACCCGGGTCCGCTCGCCGATGGCGCGGATCGCGGCGGTGAACGTCGCCGCCTCGAAGCGTTCGGCGACGCGCTGCCCGAGCCGGGCGTACGCCTGCTCGACGAGGGTCAGCTCGGTGTCGTACGTCCGCTCGCCGGTGACCCGGCGCACCTTCGTCACGCGCAGCACGGCGACCAGCGCCTGGGTCAGCTCGGCGGGGGTGGGCCCGGCGTTGACGCCGACCAGGTTGGTGAAGAACGCGCCGACCGAGGTGTTGGCGTCCCGCCAGTACAGGTGCAGCTTCGCCACCAGCGGCGGTTGCCCCTCGGCGGTGCGCAGCGCGGCGAAGTGTTCGTCGATCAGCCCCTGCACGGTGACCGTGTACGCGCCGGGGCCCAGCCCGTCGGGCAGCGCGGCGTCGATGGCCGCGTAGTAGTCGGCGCTGGACAGGGTGAGGGCGGCGTCCGGGCTGATGCCGGTCGGTGTCTCCCGGTGGAAGGTGATGGTCCAGCCGGCGTCGTTGCCGACGGCGCCCTGGCGTACCTGGCCGGTCTGGAACGGCGTGAGCGTCACCGCAGCACCCTCCGCATCTTCTTGTCGAGCAGGTGGCGGTAGCGCAGCCTGCCGGGGCCGAGGTCGGATTCGACGCGCTGCGCGGGTGGGCGGCGACGCCACACGAACTCGTTGATGGGCGGCGGTCCGAACTGGTCCACCGCGCGGTCGGTCCGCCGCCAGGCCACGGTCAGGTGGGAGCCGTAGTCGCCGGAGCCGCGGACCGTCCCGGCGTGCAGCAGCCAGGCCAGCACCAGCACCTCGACGGCCACCGGGGTGACGCCCGGAGGAGCCGGTGTGCCCGCGTCGGGGCAGACGCGCCGCAGGCCGGTGGCCAGCGGCACCGAGCCGAGGATGCGGGTGCCCTGGCGGACGACGAGGCGCAGTGGCGCACGGCCGACCAGCATTGGCGAGCGCGGCGTTGCTGTCGGCGCGGGTCGGGGCGCGCGGTCGTCGGCGGAGCTGCTGACCACGGCGAGCGGGTCGGTGGCGAGCCACTGCCGGGCCAGGCCGGTGGGCAGGATCAGCACCCCGTGTACGCCGCCGCCCAGCTCGACGCGGTGCGGCAGGCCCGCGGTGAGGCTCTGCCGCACCTCGGTGAACCCGTCGGGCACCTCGATCGGTGTCTCCGGCAGCAGGTAGCGGTCGATCGGGAACGGTGGCATCAGTTGCCCAACCCGTCGGCGAGCGCGCCGACTCCGATGCTGGCCACGTCGAGCAGCTTGCCGAGCAGGCTGGGACGCGGCACGTGGACGAGGGTGATGGTGGTGTCCAGGACGTCGCGGCGAGCGGCCGAGGCGTTGAAGGTCAGCGACTGCACCTGCATGTCGGTGCGGATGGTCATGGAGGTGACCAGGATCAGCCCGCCGAACTTCCCACCGGAGTACGCGGCGAGGGCGGTGCCGCGTTTGCTCGCCTCGGCCATCGTCTCGAGGGCGAACTTCCAGGCGTAGCGTTCCGCGCCGACCAGCACCCCGGTGAGCGTGATGGTGTCGTCGTGGGTGGCCACGATGGCCTTGTGCGCGGTGGAGCCGATCGGCGGCAGGTGGTACGTCTGCGCGAGCGAGATCGCGGTGACCGCCCAGAGCGGGATGGGCAGCACCCCGTCACTGATGATCGCCGACGGCACCGTGCCGTACCGCATGAAGCTGCTGGTGATGGCCATGGTCAGCGCCCTCCGGTGGGTGGCAGCGGCACCGGCGTACCGGTGGGTTCGATGGCCAGGCCGAGGTCGCGCAGCGCCTGGGTGATCTCGCGGACCTCGCCCGCGGCGCTGGTGACCCGCAGTCGCAACCGGCGCTCCGCCAGGGCGGCGCTGATCCGGGCGGGCCGGGTGGACGCCGAACCGCGCCGGTTGATCCGGTCGATCTCGGCGGCGGCGTCCTCCATCCGGGAGATCGCGTCGAGGATGCGGGGGTCCGGCGTGAAGCCGGGATCGTCGCGCTGGAGGCGAGCGATGGCGTCGCGGAAGTCGGCGGCGTCACGACGCAGGTTGACCACGAGGTTGTCGGTGAGCGCGCTGACCCCGCTGACGCTGGCGGCCCGGTGCGACTTGTCGTCGACGAGCCACACCCAGCCGTCGTGGCCGATGCCCACGAGGTCGGTGCCGGCGACCTTGACGTTGGCGTCCGGTCCCTTGAGGAACAGCTCGATGCTGCTCAACGAGAACGCCGCGCTGTACTCGCCGAGGACGCCCCGGCCGTAGGTGACCATGTCGTGGCGCAGGTAGGCGCGGAAGCCGGGGCCGTCGTCGGCGCGTCCGTTGCGGTCGCGGAAGCGTCGCCACAGCGTGGCCAGGGCCTCCGGGTTGTGCACGGCGAGCTGCTGGGTGAGCCACACGTCGCCGCCGGCCACCACCGCCCGCAGGTCCGGATCGCCGATGCGGGCGAGGGCGTCGGCGAGCCGGGCATCGCTCATCTGGAGGCCTCGGGAGCGGGCTCGACCGAGGTCGTCGACGGCGGTGCGCAGCCGGGCCACCTCGTCGGGGGTGAGCCGCCCACCGAGGCGGGTCTGGAGGTCCGCGACGGCGGCCCGCTTGCCGCTCTCGCTCTCGGCGGCCACCGCACGCCACAACGCGGCCGGTTCCAGCTCGGCGGCACGCCGCAGCGCCGCCTGCCGGTCCGCCGGCATGGCCCGGAACGCGTCACCGACGATCGCGGCCGGCTCGACGTGCCGGCCGGCCGCGCCACCGCCGGCGTCGAAATCCCGCAACAGCGAGTCGGCGTACGCGCCAGCGTCGTCGGCCAACCGCAGCGGCGCGTCGCCGACGATGCCCTCGCGAGGGCGGCTCAGCTCGCGCATCTCGGTGCTGAGCTGGTCGAAGTACTCGCCGAGGGTCTCCACCCGGACCCCCTCGGGCAGGGTGCCGCCCTCCAGCACGTGGTCGAGGATGGCGGCGATGTTGTCCCGCAGGACGGCGATGCGTTCCAGCCGGTTGAGCGCGTTGCCGAGGTGCAG
This sequence comes from Micromonospora sp. NPDC005174, assembly GCF_040608495.1. Classification (NCBI taxonomy): domain Bacteria; kingdom Bacillati; phylum Actinomycetota; class Actinomycetes; order Micromonosporales; family Micromonosporaceae; genus Micromonospora; species Micromonospora sp. NPDC005174. The sequence goes on from NZ_JBEXIJ010000010.1 coordinate 153,721, forward strand.
GTCGCCGACGTCGTCGACGATGCGGCGGATGAGGTGTTCCAGCAACCGTCGGGAGCGCACCTCGCCGGCCTCGCTGTGCTCGGCGATCGTGCGCATGAATCGGCGCAGTCTCGGGTTCGCGTCGGCGGCGGCGTGTACGGCGGCGGCGTCGAGGAAGCGGCCGGCGCGGAACCGGCGGGGCCCGGTCACGGCCGTACCACCGGCACGCGCGGGCCGGACGCGGCGCTGGGCTGCGAGTCGAGCACCATGAGGATGAACCGGGCGCCCTCCGGGCCGCCGACCGCGCCGCTGAGCATCGCCTCGCGCTCCACGTACGCGAGGATGGGCTCCATCAACTTCTGCACGACACGTTCGAGGACCTCGTTGAGCAGGATCTCGGTGAGGAAGCCCTGGAGCAGGTCACGGGACGCGGCTTCGACGATCTGCCGGGTGACCCGGCGTACCACGTACCCCCGGGCGGCACGCAACCCAGCGCGGACGCCGAAGCGCAGGGCGACCCGGCCGCCGCGCACGGCCGCGCCGCCGATGGTGCCGACCTCCGGGATGAGCGACATCGCCAGCCCGAGGTACGCGGCGAACAGCTCGACCTCGACCTCGGTGCGGGTGAGTACCAGCTCCGGGTCGAGCATCGAGGAGTAGAGCCGCTCGCGCTGGTGGGCGTGCACCACGTCGACGGCGGCGACGGCGACCCCGACCACGAAGCCCAGCGGTGGGCAGAGCAGCGACAGCGCGATGATGCCGATCATGACGGCGAACGCGCTCAGCGCCTCCCGGCCCAGCTCGGTGCTGAACAGGCTGTCGACGCCGGTGGCGTAGTAGAGGTTGCCGCCGAAGAATTCGCCGAGCTGCTGATGGGTGACGAGGTGGATGCCCTGCAACGCGAAACGTCCGCCGGGGATCGTCGCCGACGGGATGTGTTCGCTGATCCGGCTGGACCTGAAGGCGAAGCGCGCGTCGGTGCGGGACCGGCCGAGCATCTCGGTGTTGTGGCGGCGCATGTCCTGCAACACCCGCCACAGCTCGTCGCGGATCGCCGACCGGTTGCCGGCGAAGCGGGCCAGCACCTCGGGCAGGTCGGTGATCTGCTTGACCAGCGGGTCGACGCCCTCGGCCTCGCCGCGCTGGATGACCAGCGCCTGTTCGATCTCGGCGAGGGTCCAGAGCACCGCGTGCGAGTCGCGGACGCGGGTGACGTCGTCGCGTTCGACGATCTCACCGGCCGCGCCGGGGCTGGTCAGGGCGGCTTCGGTGGCGAGGAAGGCGGTGGAGATGGCGCGTGCGGCCCCGTACCAGGCGGTGGACGGGTTCAGCGTGCTCAGCGTGGCGACGGTGCCGCCGCCCAGGTCGGTGTGCGCCTGCGTCCACCGGGCGGCCTCGTGGCGGCGCAGCCGATCGCGCAGCCCCTGCAATTCGGCGTAGTCGGTGAGCTGGGAGACGATCAACCGCTCGAAGATCGGGGCGTACCTGTCGAAGTTGGCGATCCGCGCCTCGATGCCGGTCCGCGAGCTGAGCAGGAGCTGGACCAGCATGGCCTGGCTGCCGACGACGAACAGCTCTCCCACCGCGGCCTTGACGGCCGGGCTGAGCGCCTGCACGAAGTGCAGGTCCCAGGAGGCGGACGTGTCGATCCAGCCGCCCTGGATACGCGCGAAGTGCTCGGGCTGGCTGTAGCGGCGCATGACGAGCTGGGCGAGGTGGTCCAGGCGGGGCACGACGCCGGCCAGGTGGCGCAGGAACTGCACGGCGGGCGAGGCGACGGGCCGGAAGTCCAGCGGGCCGAGTCGTCCGCTGCCCTCGGGGACGGGACGGGTGAACGCCTCCCGCTCGGCCGAGCCGACCAGCAGGCTGATCGCGGCGGCACGGCCGCGCAGCACGGCGGCGGCCTGGAGGCAGAAGTTGGCGGGGTAACGGCACGGCTCGCCCATCTGGAGCCGGAACGCGATGTCGTCCATGAGCCGACGCAGCTCGTCGCCGTCCGGGCCGAGCGCGGCCAGCTCCGGCTCCCCGTTGAACGACGCGCAGGCGGGCATCGTGGAGTGCCCCGCGCCGACGGCGGGGAACCGGCGTCCCTCGGTGCCGGGCGGCGCGCTGGGGCTGCTCGGGTCGAAGACGAACCCACCCCGACGGGCGCCCCCGCCGCCGTCACCGGTACCGCCAGCCCCGCCACCCGGGCCGGTGCCCGTGCCCGTGCCGTCCGCTCCGCTGCCGCCGGGCCCGCTGCCACCCGCTCCGCTGCCGGTTCCGCTGCCCGCGCCCGACCCGGTGCCCGTGCCGACACCTCCGCCGGGCGGCGCGTTCGGGTCCGGCGGGGCGACCGGATGTTGCTCGACGCTGATCGGCAGCAGGTTGGCCGTGCCGGTCCAGTGCAGCGTGGCGTCGGTCTCCTCGGTGCCGACCAGCAGCAGGGAGACGCCGCCGATGTCGACCACCACCAGGCTGGTCGGCGTGGCCCCGCCGACCGAGGCGAGGATCGCGTCGACCCGCCGCGTCACCTCGGCGTCGACGGCCCGCTCGATCTGCGCCTGGTACTCCTCGACGCTCGTGGTGTCGCCGCGCGGCGAGGCGGTCCGCAGCCGCTGCCGGATGTCGGCGCTCAACTCCTCGTCCACCATGGCGACCAGGGCGCTGCGGTCGGCGACCGGCCGCCGCTGCACCGTGCCGGGCTGCGGGCTGGGCACCCGCGCCTCGACCTCGAAGTGAGGTTGCGGGGTGGCCCGGAACACCGTCTCGCCGAACTGCTCGAAGGTCAGGACCGACAGTGGAGTGGTGGTCACCATGATCGCCCAGACCGGACGCCCGTCCACGCCGACGACCCGGGCGATCACCCCCTGCGGGGTGCCCGACGGCAGGCCGCCGTGCTGGCGTACCGCCTCGCGGGCCAGCTCGCCGAAGTGACCGGCCAGGTAGGCGGCCGGGCGCAGCAGCCACTGGTAGGTCACCCGCGGCGGCTCGGGGCCGTCCACCGGCACCTCGGCGGCGTCGCCACCGTCGTCGTAGGACGGCACCCGGTACACGGCGAGCAGGTGCCGCATCCGCTGCGGGTCGAACAGCTCGGTGGCCGGTTCGCTCAGCGGCAGGGGCACCCCGGGCGGCAGTCCCGGGTCGAGGCGCGCGGCGTCGACCACCTCGGTGACCCGTCGCCGCAGCCGCGCCTCGAAGGCCCGCCGCTCGTCCGGCGACACTCGTTCCCGGGCCGCGCCGGTCCACCGGATCTCCGGCGCTTCGGTGCGTACCTCCAGGTAGCCGCCGCGTGGCGCGACCACCTCCTGACGGGAGCGTTCCAGGGCGCGGGCCAGGGCCACGGCGAGCGCGCCGGTCACGGCCTCCGGCCGCTCGGTCACGGACCGCGCGTCCAGCCGGATCCGCACCGGCACGTGCACCGAGATGGCCACCGTCAGAACCGCCCGTCCAGGTGCTCGGCGAGGCGGGCCAGCGCGAGGTCCGCGAGCGCGTCGGCGTCGAACGCGCCGCCGGCCGCGACCACCTCGATCTCCACCGGAAAGTGGTACGCGATGACGGCGCGATCGTCCTCGGCCACCTGCTCGGCCTCCGCCTCGCTGCCGGCCGCCGGCAACACCAGCTCACCCGCGTGCACCAGGGCCAGCCCGGTACGGGTGACCCGGGCGGCGCGGCCAGCTCCCGTCGCCATCTGCTACCTCCGGTTGATCCTGGTGGGGTTACGGCAGGACGGACGGGTCGCCGGTCTTCGGGTCGACCGAGGCGGCCAGGCTGAAGCCGCTGAAGGTCGCCGCGGGCGCGCCGGAGATGGTGGCGGTGGTCGGTGTCGCGCTGGTGATCAGGCAGTCCTGCAACACGAAGGACGAGAACGCCCAGTCGTCGCCGGTGTGCTCCAGCAGCGCGATGTCGAACAGTTCGCCGTCGAGGGCCAGCTTGGTGAGCCGGCCGGCGACGTCCCCGATCGCCTTGACGGTCATCGTGAAGTTCATCGACACCGGCGCGTGGATGACGCCCATGTGGGTCACCTCGCACGAGTGCAGCGCCTCGACGTTGAGCGAGAAGGACGGGCTGAACGAGTCGATCGGGCTGATCAACACCGTCTCGGTGCCCTTGGTGTACTGCACCGCGAGGCGGGTCTTCCACTCCATGGTCTGGTTCCTCCGGTCAGAACTTGGCCACGAGCGTGACCAGCAGGCGGCTCACGGCCGGGCCGTACGTGACGGTGACGACGAGGTCGACGGTGCGGTCGGCCCGGGCTGCGGTGACGATCGACGTGTCGGTGGCGGTACGGGCGACCTCGGGGATGGTGAGGATGTCGAGCACCGGGATCTCGATGCGGTAGTCGTCGATCACGGCCTGCCGCTTGAGTGGGCCGAGGATGCCGTCCACCTGGGTCTTGAGCAGGGTCATGCCCGGCTTGGTGATGCGGGCGTCGCCGACCAGGCCGATGAGCCCGGCGCGGAGCATGAATTCGATCTGGTCGAGGGTGCGGACCAGGTCGACGTGCAGCAGGCTCGCGTCGGAAGTGAACAGCCGTCCGTCGGCGAAGTGCAGGCTCTCGCCGGTGATCAGCGTCGGGTCGATGATCGGCGTGAGGTTGGCCTCGGAGAGGCTCTTGATCTCGGCCGGGCTGTACTGCTTGGCCACCGGGATGGCCACCCCGCGGATCTTCTTCAGCACGATGCTGTGGTGCACCGGCAGGCCGGCCACGGCCGCCATCGCGGCGGTCGCCGCGTCGCCGTCCGCGCCCCGGGCGGCGATCATCAGCATCCGGCTGGTGCTGCTCTTGAGCGGGTTCGCCGCGGCGGTGATGTCGGTGACGTAGGTGGGGCTCTTCTCGGTGGCCGGGTTGACCATGGCGAAGCCGATCCGCCGCTGACCGGCCGCGGACATCGTCTCCACGTGCGCCTTGAGCGCGTGCAGCCCGGTCGGCGGGTTGGCTCCGGCGGGGTTGCCGACGCTCGACTCGTTGGCCAGCGACACCATCGTCACGTCGTCGGCGGCCTCGAGACCGCCGAGCGCGGCGGCGTAGTCGTCACCGGCGACCTTGACCCCGTACACCTTGGCCGGGCGCGGGTCCTGCAGGAACGCCAGTTCGATCGAGTTGTAGAGGGCGTTGCGGACCACGTTGCCGGCCTGCCGGCGGGCGAAGTTGGTGACCGCGTCGTCCAGGGTCTCGATCCGGACCGGCGTGTTCGCCGGTGCGGAGCCCCCGTCGGCCGTGGACGGCGCCTTGCCCACGACGGCGATGACGCCCGGCGAGCGCTGGGCGAGCGGCGCCGGTGGCGGCACGATCCGGACCTCGATGAACGGGAATGCTGCTGTCGGTGCCACGGGTCCTCCCGGACGAAGTTGCTGCTGGTCTGAGTTCTCAGGTCGGCACGGCGGCGAGCCCGATGCCGCTGCGGGCGAGCCACTGGCCGGCCCGGGCGAACCGGGCGGCCCGCTTCTGGGCGGCGGTTCCGGTGTCGCCGCCGGGCCACCCGTCGTCGTCGAACGTCTCGACGGGGACCACCCACACGGCGACCACCCGGTGTCGCCGCCGGACGTCCTCGGGTGCGGGCACGTCCAGCCCCAGCTCCTCGGCCCGGGCGCGGACCAGCCGCGTCTCGACGAGCAGGTCGGCGAGGGAGAAGCCCTTGTCGCGGATCAGGACGGCGGCGGCGAACGGCAGCGGGCGGGGCGTGGGTGGCGCGGCCGACGGCGCGGCGTACCGCAGTTTCACCGTCGCGCCGGCGGCCTGCCCGCGCATCCGGGCCACCAGGTCACCCGCGTTCGCGGCGCCCACACCGGCGAGCAGTCGGTCCAGGTGCGCGTCGGTGAAGGCCGCTGGCTGGTGCAGGCCCGCCCGCAGTCGGGCCACCAGTCGGGTACGACGCTCGGTCTCCAGCAGCACCGGGTCGGTCGGCAACGCGCCCAGGTCGGCGATGATCTGTGGGTCGACGTCGAATGCCGGCACCATCACGTCGAGGTCCTCGACCCGGTCCCGCGCCGCGCTCGTGCGGACCACGAGACTCCCGCGCCAGAGCGCGTCGATGCGCAGCGCCGATCCGCCGAGGCCGTGCAGACGTACGCGCAGCTCGGTGCGGGTGGTGCCGCCGGAGCCCAGCCACTCCCCCTCGGCGAGGGTCACCGGAGCGGCGGCGAAGCCGAGGGTCAGCTCGTCGAAGACCGCCGCGTACGGGGGCGCGACGGGCATCGCCTCGGTGTCGTACGCGGCGTCGACCAGGTGGGCCAGCGAGGCGTCGTCGAAGAACGCGGCGCGGGTGCCGGGGTCGGCCAGCCGCACCAGCACACCGTCGACGAAGTCCACCGCTTCGGCCTCCCCGCCGCCCACGCCGGGCACGCCGCCCGGCTGGGCACGAGGATCGCGAAAGGGCCGTCACCCGAGCGTCACCACCACCGTCACCGCGCGCGGACGTCGGTCGGACTGTCGGGAACTGAGCATCCACGCGGCCCGGTCGGTCGCCCTCGGTGCCGGGGGCACGCGCGGGAGGTGTCAGGACCGCGGGGCGTCGTGCAGGACCACGCGCAGGGGGTGTGGGGCGGTGGTGGCGAGGTCGTCGAACACGGCCATCAGCAGGGCGTGCTGGTCGGACGGCTCGTCGGCGAGGAGCTGAGCGGCGTCGGTGACCAGCAGGGTGAGCGGGCCGGCGTCCAGCCGGTCCCGGAGCACGTCGGCGAGGCTGTCCCAGGTGCCGCCCAGGTACGCCGGCAGTGCCAGCGCCTCGGCCAACGCGGCGAAGAGCGCGGGCCGGGTGCGTACCGTCGCCCCGGCCAGCGCCACCGCGCCGAGCCTGTCGTCCTTCATCGACGTGCCTCCTGGACCGGCTGGCCGCCGGGTCGGTCAGAGCCGGTAGAAGTCGGTGTAGTGGTTGGGCGAGAACCAGGTGACTCCGGTGCTGCGGTTCACCACGATCCGGTACGCGTCGCGGGCGGCGCCCTGGGTACGCGGATACACGTCGTACTCGTAGTAGGTGGCGTTGGTGGGCAGTTGACCCTCGTAGTTGTAGAACCGGCCACCGGCGAAGTTGGACAGCCCGCCGCTCCACGAGTACCAGCCGCGGCTGGTCGGGAAGCCCTTGGCGGACCAGCCGGAGCGTGCGGTGCGGGCGTCCGCGCAGCGGCTGACGGTGCAGGAGCTGTAGACCGCCGCCGAGGCGGAGTCGGTCAGCCGTGGGGTCACCACGGACGGCCCGACGAGCGCGGCGGCGACCATGGTGAGGAGCAGGGCGAGGGTGGTGGTACGCCGGCGGATCGCGCCGAGCGTGGCCAACGGGGACACGTGGGTGGACACAGGCTGCCTCCAGACCATCCGATTCATCGACCCGCGTCAGTTTCGGGTCGCGCTCAGTCTGGCCGTCGCCGGCCGTCGGCGACAGCCCCCACGAGCCCAACTGCTCCACAATGCCCGGTGAACCCCGAGCGACCGACATTGTGTGGCACATCGGCGCGGCGTCGGGCATTTCGGTCATCGGTTGTTAACGTCAGCTGTCGGCACGCGAACCCGTGACCGTGAAGGGGTGCCATGACGGACGCTCCCGAGCAGAGGCCGAAGCCCGCGGATCTCTGGCGGCAACGGGGCGTCCGAGGACTGGGAATCACCCGGGACGTGAGCGTCCGAGGTTGGCGGTGGTGGGCGCGCACCTGGGATCGACTGGTGGCCGCCCTGCAGGACGAGGCGCCCGTCGGGGCCGGGGCCGGACCGTCGCCGCCAGGCCCGCTCGTCGAGCAGCGCGACGCTCCCCGGCTGATCGCGGTGCCCGCGCAGGGGTACGTCTACTCCTTCTACGTCCGCGCCACCTTCGCCTGGTCGTCGCCGGTGAGCCTGCGGGCCGAGGTGTTGAGCTGGTACGTGGGGTACTTCCAGCCGAACGCGATCCAGCGCCTGACCCGACTCGCCGCCGATGCCGCACGGGACCTGCCACCGCACCGGGCGGCCGACCTGGAGGTGGCGTTGCAGCGGGCGCTCACCGAGGACCCGGAGTGGTCCTACCGGCGCGGGGACGTCCTCGTGACCTGCCAACCCGACGCGGCCGTACGCCTCGACGAGCGGATCATGCCGGCGCTCCGGCCACACGTCGACGCGATGGTGCGGATGGAGTACCAGTTCGACGAGCAGATGCGCAGGGCGACGTACGCCGAGGAACTGAGCCGGCGGTGGGCGACGATCCTCGGCGACCACCTCGACGCGGACGCGGACCAGGAGATGGCGGATGCCCGCGAGCATCTGCTCGCCGCCCAGCGGGACGCCGCACGCTGGATCGGCGAACTTCTGCACCACCGCGCAACCTCGTGAGCGCAACGCTTCGTGATCACTTGATGTCGACCAGTTGCCAGAGGTCCCGGAGAACTGGTGACCATCAAGTGATCATGACCGGCGGCTGGCGAGGATCGCCAGGGTCTGCTGGCGCACCTCGTCGGGGTCGGCCAGGAGGCGACGGTGGGTGAAGCGGACCACGAGGATTCCCCTGGTTGCCAGCAGGGCGTCGCGGCGAAGGTCGATCTCGCGTTCGGCCGGGTCGCCGTGGGTGGTGGCGCCGTCCAGCTCGACATCGACGCGCTCGGTCTCGACGAACATGTCAAGGTAGATGGTCCGTCCGCCGATTCGCACCGGTGCCTGCCGGATGAACGCCGGCATGCCTGGACCCGTGAACACGTGGTCGTGACCCCAGGTCTCCAGAGGGCTACGGCAACCGGCGGCGAGCTGGCCCACCAGAGCGCGCAGCGTCGCACGGTCGGTCAGGTGGGGCATGTCGGCCAGGGCTGCGACGAGCCGCTGCGGGGTGGTCGACCGGTCGTTGACCGCACGGATGACGGGCCCGGGACGGTCGACCGGTGGCAGCAGCGGCCAACAGTCCACCAGGGTCCGGTCGAGTCGCGTCACGGGGAACCCGCCTCGCACCACCACCTGCGGCGGCTCGGCCGCGAACCCTGTGCGGTGGCGGACGACCAACGGCGCACGGTCACGCAGACCCGAGCCGATCGGTACGTCGACGTACACCGGCTCGCCGGGTGGCTGGCGGCGTAGACCCCACACGTCGAGCGCGGTCAGCCGGCAGAGCGCGCCGCGACCGTCGGTGTACGCGAGAGTCGCCAGCCGCGCCAGTTCGGGCTCGACGCGGGCCAGGACCGGCCCGTCGGCACCCGTGCTCGGGATGAGGGCTGCGTCCAGGTAGACCCCGGGCAGCACCCGGACCAGCCGACCAGCCCGTCACGCGGCCTGCACCGTCCACGCGGGTGCCGCCCGCACCGCGTCCCGCCAGGTGCAGAGCCCGTCACCCCGCAGCACCAGGGCGCGCAGTCGCGGATCCATGGCCCCAGGCTGCCGAAGCGCGTCACCGAACACCGTCCGCAGGGGCGCCCCTGTGGACAGCGCGCACTCCTGTGGACGGCGCCCCAGACCGCGCCTCGACGTGGTACGCGACGGGACAGAGCAGGAACGTAAGGGTGTTCACCCGAGAGGGAGAGATCCATCGACCACGCCACTCGTGTGGCGAGACCGCCGGCGTAGGCAGCGCGTTCCGAGATGTCCCACGCCACCTACGGCTCCCGCATCCAGGTCTTCGGATCGGTCACGAAGATCCCCTTGCCCTGGTGCCGCCGAATGACCCGCAGCGCCTCCAACCGGACGTAGACCATCTGAATGGTGGACGAGCTGACGTCGAAGCGGTCGGACATGTCAGCGATCGAGGGCAACTTGTCCCCTGGCTTGACCTTCCCGCTGCGCAGGTCCCCGATGATCTCTTCCGAGATCCGGATGTAGTCCGGTGTCTGTGGCATGGCACTCCTCGCGTGGCACGCCAATTTGATCACGACACGCACAGGCCAGACAACTGAGCGTTGCGGCGAAGCAACTTAGGCATATATGGTTGATCGGAGCCGGTCCTCGCGTGGCAACGAGTTCGGCTCATCCCCTCGGTCGGGGCGGGTGCGTGTGCCCGTCCCGACCTCATCGAACGGACCCTTCGCAATCCCGCCTGCCCGCAGAGAGGATCGTCGTGGCTCAGGTGTATCGAGGAGGCCAGCCCCACCCCGCCGGCTATCCGGCCCGGTTGACGCCGTACGAGGTGCGGACCCGCGAGTTCGCCGCGCGTCGGCGCGGCGTCGACCTCGATGAGGTACGCGAGTTCCAGGCCCGGGTCGCCGACGAACTGACCATGCTCAACGAGACGGTACGGCTGCTCAGCCGCGAGAACGACCGGCTCGGACGGGCGCTGCGTGACTGGCAGACCATGCACGCGCGAGAGTGCCGGCCACCGCACGAGCAGCACAACGCCGGCCACTGGTGATCACGCGCCCCTCCCCCGGCGACCTGCTCGTCATCGACGGCCGAGCCTCGGTGCAGTTCGCCGGGGAGCGCGCCCTCACCTTTCGCATCGTCTCCGTGTCGGACCAGCCGACGTACGAGGGCTGGGTCTGGTTGACGGGCTACGTCCTCGACCGCCGGGACGATGCGGTCGCCAAACGCGAGATCTTCGTCCAGCTCTCCGGTCTCCGACCTCCGACAGACACTGGGAGGATCCGCTCCACGGTTCCTCAACCGTCGTTGGCGGGCAGGGTGCTGTCGGCTGCCACCGTCGTCCGGCCGGCGAGCGCCTGACGCAGCGCCGCGGACTGCTCCACCGAGCCACCCCGGACACCAAGGCTCTTTCGGGCCGCCCGGTAGTAGCCGTCCCGGGCCTCGTTGACCCGTGCCAGTTGCTCCGAGATGCCCGTCGGCGCTCCGACGATCCCTCGGGCGAGCCGCTCCACCTGCCAGATAGCGTCGCGCCAGTTCGCGGCGGCCACCACCGTCGGCTCGTCGCCGAGTAGTAGCAGGTTTTCCCAGACGACGGTGCGCCGCGCGTCCGAATCGGCCAGCCGCACGAGACCTTCGTCCCGGTCGATCGGGTGGCTGTGGGACCCGGGCCGCAGGTGGGCCGTCATCCGCAGCGCCACCGCGTAGCTCTCCTTGAGCGCATGTGCGTAGTCGACGTACGCGTCGAGGCGTCGCTCGTCCCAGCGCACGTTCTGGCTCCGACGCCACCGTGCGCGGTCGGCGAGCGAGGTGGCGAGAATCGTGCCCAGGGTGCCGACCAGCACGCCGAGGAGCGCCGGAAGTTGCGTCAACAATGTGCCCACGCTGCCGAGGCTGCCGTACCGGGGCGGGCCCTGCCACCCCCCGCCTGGGATCGTCGGCACAGGCGTGACGTGTGCTGCCGACGGGACGAGGGGTCAGTTTCGTCTCGCACTCGATCAAAAACGTGACCTGATCGACGAACCTCGCGGTGGCGCCCGACGTCCATAGTGGTGGGCGGTCGCCGATGTCGCACAGGACGGACAACCGATGATCAAAACGGTAGCGAACCTGGGACGGTCGGGCATCTCCTCGGTCCCGTCCGATCTGCTGGAGCAGACCGAGCTCGAGGCGCTGTCGCTGTACGGCAACGAGATCCACCGACTGCCCCCCGAGATCGGCGCTCTCCGGCAGCTCAGGAAGCTGGACCTCGCCAGCAACAGGCTGACGAACCTGCCGCCCGAGATCGGCGAGCTGAAGCAGCTCCGCGAGCTGGATCTCGGCGGAAACCGGCTCAGGGCCCTGCCCGAGGAGCTTGGCGGGCTGCCCGACCTGCAACTGCTGGACCTGCGGGGCAACCTGCTCAAGACCCTCCCGACGAGTCTCGCTCCGCTGCTGCTCCGGGGTCAGCTGACGATCCGACTCGACAACAACCCGCTGGACCATGCTCTGGTTGAGACGCTGCGCCGTGGCGACACCGCGCTGGGGGCGTACCTGCAGAGCCTGGCGGACGGGGTTCCGCAGTACGAGGCCAAGATCCTGCTGGTGGGCGAGGGGAACGTCGGCAAGACGTCGCTGGTGGGGGCGCTCAACGACGAGCAGTTCGTGCAGGGGCGTCCGACGACGCACGGCATCCAGATCCGGGAGTTGACCCTGAGGCACCCGATCCTCGACAAGATGTTGACACTGCGTACCTGGGACTTCGGTGGCCAGGAAATCTACCGGGTGACCCATCAGTTCTTCTTCAGCCGGCGTGCCATCTACCTGCTCGTCTGGCACCCCCGGGAGGGGCAGGAGCAGGGCGAGGTGGAGGGCTGGCTGCGCCGCATCCGGCTGCGGGTGGGAACGGCGGCCAGGGTGATGATCGTGGCGACCCACTCAGACGAGCGGCGCCCAGAGTTGGACTTCCCGCGCCTGAGTGCAGCCTTCCCGGGCATGATTGCGGGGCAGTACGCGGTGGACAGCGAAACAAGCACGGGTGTAGGAGCGCTGCGTGCGGCCATCGGCCGCGAGGCGGCACGGCTGCCGCAGATGGGCCAGTTGTTCAGCCGACGATGGGCCAGCGCGCGGGACGAGATCCTGGCGCAGGCCGGCGCTCAGCCGCAGATGCCCTTCGAGGACTTCGCCGCGATCTGCCGTCGGCACCAGGTCCGCGACGACGAGGTCGTCCACCTGGCCGAGTTGCTCCACGACCTGGGCCAGGTCATCTACTACGGTGACGACGACGGCCTGCGCGACATCGTGATCCTCAACCCCGAGTGGTTGACCAAGGCGATCAGCCACGTGCTGGAGGACCACGGCGTCCGGGCCAGTAGCGGCATCCTCGACCACCACGAGCTGCGGCGCATCTGGCGTCAGCGGGACGACGGGCTGTCGTACAACCCCGTCCACCACCCGTTCTTCCTGCGACTGATGGAGAAGTTCGACGTCTCCTACCGGCTGAGCGACCGGGACCGGAGCCTGATCGCCCAGTTGGTCCCGTACGAACGCGCGCAGCCGCCGTGGGAGGCGACACGGCCGCTGCCGGACGGCATCCGGGTGCTGCGGCTCATTTGTGAACTCGGTGAGAGCGCGCCGCCGGGCCTGATCTCGTGGATCACCGTCCGCCATCACGACGCGTCGACGGGTCAGCATTGGCGGCGAGGCCTGTTCCTGCGCCATCCGATCGCGGCGTACCGATCCGAGGCGCTTGTGGAGTTGCAGGCTGACCACCGCTTGACGATCGAGGTCCGCGCGCCGTCACCCGACCTCTTCTTCAACGTGCTGCGGGACAGCCTGGAACGTCTTCTCACGACGCGCTGGCCGGGCCTGCCCTTCACGCAGTTCGTGCCGTGCCCGACCCGTGGCAACGACGGCGTCGCCTGCACCGGGCGCTTCCCGCTCGACGGGCTGATCAAGTTCCGGGAGCGGTCGACTCGTCCTGGTTCGGCCCAGCCCCTCGGCCTGTTCGAGGCCACCCTGGGGGCCGGGGCGGGCCGGCCGCACGTCGTACTTCCCTGCCTGACGTGCCACCAGGATCACGACGTCGCCGGCCTGCTGACCGGCTTCGTGGTGCCACAGCCCTTCGGCGCGGAGCTGCAGCAGTTGGAGCGGCGCCTCAGCGGCCTCAGCAAGGAGGTCGGTGTGATCGGGGACCACGTGGCGGAGGCCGCGTCGTTCGCCGCAGACACGGCACACCAGCTCCGTCGGTTGGTGCGGGCCGTGGGCACGGAGGTGAACGACTGCCCACGGTTGTTCACCGTCGCCACGATCGCGTCCGTCGGCTGGCGTCGTCTCTCGTTCGGGCAGCGGCCGATCCGGATCACCCTCTGGTGTGAGCAGCCCGGCGAGTGGCACACCTGGGACGGGGCGAGTTACGAGGTGACCGAGCCGCGGGACTGGCTGCGGAAGGTCGGACCGTACCTGAACCTGGTGTTCAAGACCCTGCGCTTGGTGTATCCGGTGGCGGCCTCGGTGGCCGGCTACGTCGCGCCGAACCTGGAACACGCGCAGCGGGAGTTGGACCTGATGAAGAGCCTGATCGACTCGTTGCCCACGGCGCTCGTCGAAGACGCGCTGGCCGCGCCGCCCGAGTCGCGGCACACCCTGTCCGTGGCCGAGGGCGCCGCCCTGCGCTCGTTCAAGGTGCTGCTCATGCAGTTGGACGCTGTCCGCGCCTTCGGCGGGCTGAGCCGGGTACTCACGCCCACCGGGGAGTTCCTGTGGGTCTGCCCGACCCACCGGCGCATGCACGACCCGGGCCTGCCGGTGCTACCCGCCTGAGGGTCCGAGCTCAGGCGGCCAGGGTCGCGTAGCGGCCGTTGCTGGTGAGCAGGCTGTCGTGGTTGCCCGTTTCGACGATGCGGCCGTGGTCGAGCACCGCGATCTGGTCGGCGTCGCGAACCGTGGACAGGCGGTGGGCGATGGTGATCGTCGTACGCCCCTGGGCGAGGACGTCGAACGCCCGCTGCACGGCGCGTTCGGTCTCGGTGTCCAGCGCGCTGGTGGCCTCGTCGAGGACCAGGATGCGCGGATCGCGCAGCAGCGTACGGGCGATGGCGAGCCGCTGCTTCTCACCGCCGGAGAACCGGTGCCCACGGGAGCCGACCATCGTGTCGTACCCGTCGGGGAGCGCGGCGATGAGGTCGTGGATCTGCGCGGCGCGGGCGGCGGCTTCGATCTCGGCGTCGGTGGCGTCCGGCCGGGCGTAGCGCAGGTTCTCCCGGACGGTGGTGTGCAGCAGGTACGTCTCCTGGCTGACCACGCCGACGATCGCGGCCAGGTCGGCCAGGCGCAGGTCGCGCAGGTCGACGCCGTCGATGGTGACGCGGCCGGCGGTCGGGTCGTGCAGGCGGCTGACCAGCCCGGCGAGGGTGCTCTTGCCGGAGCCGGTCTCGCCGACCAGGGCGAGGCTGGTGCCGGCGGGCACGTCGAGGGTGATGCCGGCGAGGGCGGCGGTGTCGCTGCCCGGGTAGCCGAAGGTGACGTCGTCCAGGCGCAGGTGACCGCGGACCCGGGTGGGGTCGATGCGGACCGGCTCGGCGGGGTCGGCGACGTCGACGGGGAGGTCGAGGTATTCGAAGATCCGGGCGAACAGCGCCAGCGACGCGGTCAGCGACACACCCACGTTGAGCAGGCCCATCAACGGCCGGAACAGGCCACCCTGCAGGGCGGTAAAGGCGACCAGGGTGCCGATGCTCAGCGTGCCGGCGGTGCCGGGCAGGCCGGCGGCGAGGTAGATGACGGCCGGTACGGCGGCGAAGATGATGCTCATCGACGCCATCCGCCAGCGACCGGCCAGCTCGCTGCGCAGCTCCAGGTCGACGAGGCGAGCCGAGGAGGCGGCGAAGCGCTCGATCAGGGCGGGGCCGGTGCCCAGGGTCTTGGCGAGTTGGACGCCGCTGACCGACAACCCCTCCTCGACGGTGACGTTGAGGTCGGCGAGTTCGCCCTGGCGCTGGGCGGTGATCTCACGGCGCATGCGGGCGACCCGGCGGGTCAGCCAGACGGCCGGGGGCAGCACCACGAGCGAGACCAGGGAGAGCTGCCAGGAGAGCGCGATCATGGCGACGGCGGTGGCCACCACTGTGGTGAGGTTGGCCGCGACGGCGGTGGCGGTGGAGGTGACCACCGACTGCATGCCGCCGATGTCGTTGGTGATGCGCGACTGCACCTCGCCGGTGCGGGTGCGGGTGAAGAAGCCGAGCGACTGCCGTTGGAGGTGGCTGAACACGTCGGTGCGCAGCCGGTGCATGACCCGCTGCCCGACCTGGGTGGAGATCCAGGTCTGCACGACGCCGAGCGCGGCGGTGACGGCGGCGACGGCGACCATGCCGAGAACCAGCCAGACCAGCAGGGTCACGTCACCCTGCGGGAGGGCCCGGTCGATCACGGTACGCAGCAGGAACGGGCTGGCCATCGCGACGATCGAGGAGAGCACGATGATCGCGGTGACGATGGCCAGCGCGGAGCGGTGGGGGGTGAACAGGCGGCCGATGCGGCGCAGGGACACCTGGCGGGCCTGCTCCTTCTCCTCGGCGCTGACCGTGCGGTGGCCGCGGTCGCGGCCCATCGGGGTGGGTTCCAAGAGTGAGATCCTTCCGAAGTGAATATGCTGAGGTTACCTCAACATGAGGGAACAACAGCATTGGCTGCTACCGTATTCCGGTGACCGAGGACACGACCGACACCGGCGAGGAGAACCTGGCCGAGACGTTCTGGGCGGTCGCGTCCCGTCTGCGCCAGCAGACCCGGGAGTCACTGGCCCCGTGGGACGTCACCCCCAGCCAGTCCCGGGCGCTCGGCGTGCTCGGCCGCCACGGCGAGGTACGCCCCGGCACCCTCGCCGAGCACCTGCGCATCGCGCCCCGCTCGGCCACCGAGGTCGTCGACGACCTCCAGGCCCGGGGGCTCGTCGAGCGGCGGCCCGACCCGGCCGACCGCCGGGCGACCCTGGTCGCGTTGACCGCCGAGGGCACCCGGGTCAGCGCCGCCATCCGAGCCGCCCGTCGCGCCGAGGCGGACCGTTTCTTCGGCCACCTCCCCGACGCCGACCGGGCCGAGCTGGCCCGCATCCTGCGCACCCTGCGCGCCTGAATCGGACGCGTGGGCACACCGGACGCGGAAGCGCCTGCGCGTTTGCCGTCACCCCGCCCGGGTAGCCAGCGGCCCCGTTTCCACCGCGGGCCCCGCCACCACCAGTCGGGGTGACCTGACAGGAGGGGCCATGTCCGCCCTGAGCCAGCACCGGCCCGGCTGATGTGCGGGATCAGCGGGGAGGCGCGCTTCGACGGCCGGCCGCCCGACGCGGCGGCGGTGACCCGGATGACCGAGGCGATGCGCTCGCGCGGCCCGGACGACGAGGGCCTGCTGACCGGCGACTGGGTAACCCTGGGACACCGCCGGTTGACCATCATCGACCTGTCCGACGCCGGCGGTCAGCCGATGGTCCGCGACGACCTGGGCCTGGCGCTGGTGTTCAACGGCTGCGTCTACAACTATCCCGAGCTGCGCGAGGAGCTGCGCAACGCCGGGTACGCCTTCCACTCCACAAGCGACACCGAGGTGATCCTGGTGGCGTACGCGCACTGGGGTGAACGCTTCGTCGACCACCTCGTCGGCATGTTCGCGATCGGCCTGGTCGACCGGGTCCGGCGGCGGCTCGTCCTGGCCCGTGACCGGCTCGGCATCAAGCCGCTCTACCTCGCCGAGACTCCCGGGCGGCTCCGGTTCGCCTCCACCCTGCCCGCGCTGCTGCGCGCGGGCGACGTCGACACCGACATCGATCCGGTGGCGCTGCACCACTACCTGTCCTGGCACTCGATCGTGCCGGCGCCCAGGACCGTGCTGCGCGGCGTCCGCAAGCTGCCGCCGGCCACCCTGCGGGTGATCGAGGCCGACGGGCGCAGCCGGGAGCAGGTCTACTGGCAGCCCGACTACGTGCGGGAACCCGCCGACACCGGGATGGACACCGCCGACTGGCGGGCCGCCATCTCCGACGCGCTGCGCACCGCCGTACGCCGACGGCTCGTCGCCGACGTGCCGGTCGGTGTGCTGCTCTCCGGTGGCCTGGACTCCAGCCTCATCGTCGCGCTGCTCGCCGAGGCGGGCCAGGAGCACCTGCGCACGTTCAGCATCGGCTTCGACAGCCGCGGCGACGAGTCCGGCGACGAATTCCACTACTCCGACCTGGTGGCCCGCAGGTACGACACCGACCACCAGCGGATCCGGCTCGCCGACGACGACCTCTCGCCCGCCGTCCACAATGCCGTGCGGGCCATGACCGAGCCGATGGGCAGCCACGACGTCGTCGCCTTCCACCTGCTCTCCGAACAGGTGGCGAAGCATGTCAAGGTGGCCCAGTCCGGGCAGGGCGCCGACGAGGTGTTCGCCGGCTACGGCTACCACCAGCCGCTCGTCGACGCGCCCCGGCACGGTGCCGCCGAGACGTTCGCCGCGGCGTTCTTCGACCGGGACCACGACGAGCTGCGCGCCATCGTCGGCCCGGCGTACGCGCTGGACCACGACGCCAGCCGCGACCTGCTCGTCGGACACCTCGGCGCGCCCGGGGCGCAGACCGCGCTGGACGCGGTGCTGCGCCTGGACACCCACCTGATGCTGCCGGACGACCCGGTCAAACGGGTGGACAGCATGAGCATGGCGTGGGGGCTGGAGGTGCGCACGCCGTTCCTCGACCAGGACCTGGTCACCCTCGCCGCGCACTGCCCCCCGGAGCACAAGGTGGCCCAGGGCGGCAAGGGCGTCCTCAAGGAGGTGGCCCGGGAGGTGCTGCCGACCGAGGTGGTCGACCGGCCGAAGGGCTACTTCCCGGTGCCGGCGCTGCGCAACGTGGACGGGCCGGTACGCGAGCTGGTCGCCGAGTCGTTGCAGGCCCCGGCGGCGCGCGAGCGCGGTCTGTTCCGCCCCGAGTACGTGGCGCACCTGCTCGCCGAGCCGGACCGGGCCGAGGCGGCGGCCGGCAGCAACAAGCTGTGGCAGCTGGGTCTGCTGGAGCTGTGGCTGCAGACCCACGACATCCGCTGAGCCAGCGAGGCGGGCCCGGTCGGCGCGCGTCGACCTGGACGGACCGTCACCCGGCGGCGGTCTGCGCGGCGAGGTCGTCGATGACGGCGCGCAGGTCGCCCGTGTCGTCGAGCACCCGACGTTGCCGTGTCGCGCCGGTGCCGTCACGCCGCAGTCGGGCCAGTTCGGCCAGGACGTGACCGAGGTCGCCGTGGCGCAGCAACGCCGGGGCGATCGTCGCCATCAGGTCGTCGACCAGGTCCCAGGCCGGGCGGGCCCCGCCGGAGCGCAGGTCGACCAACGCGCCGTCGAGGCCGTCGTGGGCCGCCCGCCAGTGCGCCGCCGCGACGAGACAGTCGCGTACTCCCGGGGCCGGAACACCGGCGCGTACGTCGTCGGCGAGGGTCGCGACCAGGCTGCGGACCAGGGCGGCGACCAGCACGGCATCGTCCACGGTCGGGCACACGTCGCCGACGCGCACCTCGACCGTCGGGTACGCCGACGACGGCCGGGCGTACCAGTAGACCATCGCCGCGTCGAGCATGATGCCGGCGGCGATCAGCTCGTCGACGGTGCGGTCGTAGTCGGCGACCGAGTCGAAGTACGGGGTGGGACCGATGCTGGGCCAGCGCTCCAACTGCATCGACCGCCAGCTCGCGTGACCGGTGTCGTACCCGTCGTGCAGCGGCGAGTTGCTGGTGATGGCCTGCACCACCGGCAGCCACACCCGCAGGTGGTTGCAGACCTGCACGGCCAGTTCCCGGTCCGGCAGCCCGACGTGCACGTGACAGCCGCAGACCGCCGGGTCGTGCGCCACCGGGCCGTACCGGCGCGACATGGCGTGGTAGCGCGGCTCGTCGGGCACCGTCCGGTGCGGCTCGGCCACCGGCGTCGCGCCGACCGCCACGAGCCGGGCCCCGGCCGCGGCGGCGGCCTCGACCGCCGAGCGCCGCAGCGCCACCAACTGGCTACGCAGTTCGCCGAGGTCCGCGCAGACCGGGGTGACCATCTCCACCATGCTGTGTCGGAACTCCTGGCGGCTCTGGTCGCGTGCTCGGCCACGCAGCGCGGCCCGCACCTCGTCGGCCACCGGCACGTTCCGGCCGCTGTCCGGGTCGAGCAGCAGGAACTCCTCCTCGACGCCGAGAGTGAGGATGCCGAGGTCGGGCCGGGTGTCGACGGTCGTCGGACGGTACACCATGGCAGCCTCCATCCACTGTCGTGGCCACGGTCGGGCACCCGGCCGACGGGCGGCTCGGTTTCCCCGCCGGAGCCACCGGCAAACGCGCGCTCAACCCGTCGCCAGCGCGACCGCACGGGCGGTGAGGAAGGCCCGTTCGGCCGCGTTGTCCGTCAACGCGACGGCCATCCGGTACGCCTCGACGGCCTCGGCGTCGCGGCCGAGCCGGACCAGCAGGTCAGCGCGGACCGCGTGCCGTACGTGGTAGCCGGGCAGGTCGAGCCGGTCCACCTCGGCCAGCGCCACGGCCGCGCCGGCGACCTCGGCGAGCGCGACGGCCCGGTTCAACGCCACCACCGGACCGGGGGCGACGACTGTGAGCTGGTCGTACAACGTGAGGATCTGCCCCCAGTCGGTGTCGGCGGCGCGCGGTGCGGCGCTGTGCACGGCGGCGATCGCGGCCTGGATCTGGTACGGCCCCGGCCGGTCGCGCCGCAGGCAGCGGCGCACCAGCGTCTGCCCCTCGGCGATCAGGGCGGCGTCCCACCGACCCCGGTCCTGCTCCGGCAGCGGCACCAGGTCACCGTCGGCGGTGGTGCGGGCCGCACGGCGGGATTCGGTGAGCAGCATCAGCGCGAGAAGGCCCAGCGCCTCCGGCTCGTCCGGCATCAGGTCGACGAGCAGCCGGGCCAGCCGGATCGCCTCGACGCACAGTTCGGCGCGGGCCAGGTGCGGGCCGGCGCTTGCCGTGTACCCCTCATTGAAGATCAAATACAACACAGTGAGTACGGCGTGCAGCCGGTCGGGCAGGTCGGCGTCGCCCGGTACCCGGTACGGAATGCGGGCGTCGCGGATCTTCGACTTGGCCCGGACCAGCCGCTGCGCCATCGTCGCCTCGGGCACCAGGAAGGCCCGGGCGATCTCGGCGGTACGCAGGCCACCGAGCAGACGCAGGGTGAGCGCGATCCGGGTGGCCGGGGCGAGAGCCGGATGGCAGCAGGTGAAGATCAGACGTAGCCGGTCGTCGCGCACAGGCCCCTCCTCGGCGGGCGGGTCGGGGGCGTACAGCAGGGCCGCCTGGGCGTGTCGATCGCTGCGGGTCGCCTCCCGACGCAGCCGGTCGATGGCCTGGTTGCGAGCCGTGGTGATGATCCAACCGGCCGGGCTGGGTGGCGGACCGCTGGCCGGCCAGCGCCGGAGCGCGATCGTGAAGGCGTCCTGCACGGACTCCTCGGCGAGGTCGATGTCGCCGAGGAGTCGCACCAGCACGGCGACCGCACGGCCGTACTCGGCGCGGAACACCGCCTCCACGTCGGGCACGGTCAGTCCCCGGCGGCGGCCCGGAAGGGGCGGACCTCGATCGGCAGGGTGGTGGCCAGCGCGTAGCGGCGACCCCAGTGCAGGGCGGCGTCCAGGTCCGGCACGTCGATGATGGTGACACCGCCCAGGTACTCCTTGCCCTCCGCGAACGGCCCGTCGGTGACGAGGACGTCGCCGTCGCGGGGGCGTAGCACGGTCGCGGTCTGCGGCCCGTGCAGGCCCTGACCGAACACCCACGACCCGGCCGCGGTCAGCTCGTCACGCAGCTCGCCGACGTCGCGCATCACCCGGGCCAGGAACTCCGGCTCCGGTGACCCACCCTCGGGCTGGTGCATGCTCAGCAGGTAAAGCGCCATCGTTCCTCCTCGCGGCGGTGGTCGGCACGATGCCGACCCCTCATCCTCCATACGAACGACGGCCGCCCACATCGACAGGCCGACCGGACACGTATCGGCCCGTCGACGCCGGGCCGCCGGGCGGTCCCGGTCGTACGCCAGGTAACGGCACGGTGGCCAGCGCGTACGGGGTACGGTGTCGCGCCCTCGCGGGTCGGGTGCGATGGTGTAGAAAGGCGGAGTGAGCGCAGCGGTGACTCAGGTGCCGGTCTTCGACCGAAGGACGGTCCACGGTGGCTGACCACGACCAGCCACCCATCCCCGGCACTGTCGGCACCGCTCTGGTGCAGCTCGGCGACGTACCCCTGGCAGACCTGTTGGCCGGAGCGGGTGACGGCGTCCTGGCCCACGTGCTGGGCACGCTGGCCGCCGAGGGCGAGCCGGGGCGGCCCGGCGACGTGTCGGCGTTCGAGTCGAGCTTCTGACCGTGCCGGCCGACGCACCGCCGTCGGCCACCCGACACCGCCCTGCCGTGGCCGCGCCCCGGGTCCGCCAGGTGGTGCTGAAGGTCCACTCGCGGTGCAACCTGGCCTGCGACTACTGCTACGTCTACCGGCACGCGGACCAGGACTGGCGGGCCCGGCCCCGGATCATGGCCCCCGGCACCGTGCGCCGGGTCGCCGACCGGCTCGCCGCCCACATGGCCCGGCACGGCACCGACCGTGTCCGGGTGGTGCTGCACGGCGGTGAGCCGCTGCTCGCCGGGCTCTCCGTGCTGGACCGGACGGTACGCACGCTGCGCGCCGCGCTACCCGCCGGCGCCGCACTCGACGTGGCGATGCAGACCAACGGGCTGCTGCTCGACGAGGCGGCGCTCGACCTGTGTCACACGCACGGCATCGACGTCGGCGTGAGCCTGGACGGCGACCGCACGGCCAACGACCGCCACCGACGCCACGCCGACGGGCGCGGCAGCTTCGCCGAGGTGGCCGCCGCCCTGCGCCTGCTGGCGCGGCCCGAACACCGCGCCCGCTACGCCGGCCTGCTCTGCACCGTCGACCTGGCCAACGACCCGATCGCCGTCTACGAGGGCCTGCGGGAGTTCGACCCGCCCCGGCTGGACCTCCTGCTGCCGCACGGAAACTGGAGCGCTCCCCCGCCCGGGCGTCACCCCGACGACCCCGCCACCCCGTACGCGGACTGGCTGATCGCCGTCTTCGACCGCTGGTACGCCGAAACGCCCCGACGGACCGGCATCCGGCTGTTCGAGTCGCTGATCGCGCTGCTGCTGGGCGGGCGCAGCGGCACACAGGCCCTGGGCGTCGCCGAGCCCGATGTGATGACGATCGAGACCGACGGCACCATCGAGGGGACCGACACACTCAAGACCACCACGGCGTCGGCGATGCGGACCGGGTACGACGTCTTCCGACACAGCTTCGACGACGCGCTGCGGCACCCGTCGCTGGCCGGACGTCCCACCGGGATCGCGGCACTGGCCCCGGCCTGCCGTTCCTGCCCGGTCGTCGACGTCTGCGGCGGCGGCCTGTACGCGCACCGCTTCCGCGACGGCGCCGGGTTCGCCCACCCGTCGGTCTACTGTGCCGACCTGTTCCGGCTGATCCGGCACGTCCAGGAGACGGTGACCGCCGACCTGGAGGCGCTGCGCCGTCGGAGCGTACCGGCGGCGCACCCGTGACGGCCCCTCTGACGGCGACGCAGCTCGCCGGACTGGCCGCCGGCCACGGCGACGCCGACACCATCGCCGTGTTGCGGGGCGGACAGCTCGGCCGCCGTCGACTGCTGACCGTCGCCGCGACCCGCGCCTGCCGGGCCGAGCCGCTCGCCCGGCAGAGTCTGGAACTGCTCACCCGTGCCGAACACGCCGCACCGGCGACCGTGGCCGAGGCGCTGGCCCATCCGCCGGTGACCGGCTGGACCCGCGCCGCGCTCGACGGCGCGGCCGGCCCCACCTACCTGGCGACGCTCGCCGCGGCCGCGGCGGGCCGCGCCGGCCTGACGTTCACGCTGACGCTGCCCCGCCCGGCCGACGGTGTGCTCGCGCTGCCCACCGTCGGCGCGGCGACGGGACTGCGCGCCGACGACGCGGTGCGGCTGCGCGGCGAGGCCGGCACGCTGCGAATCGACGGCGGCGAGGACGACGACGGGGTACGGGTCGACGCGCGCGACGGTCGGCTGCTGGACGCGGGCGACGGCGGGATCGACTGGCAGCCGGCGCGCAGGACCGTGCCGTTTGACGCGGCCGGCGTGCTTGTCGACGACCAGGACCCGTGGCGCAACTGCTACCACCGTCCGTCCGCGCCCCGCCTGGACGACGCGGGGGCCGCCCAGCTGGACCGTCTCGCCGCCGGGGCAGGCCAGTGGCTGCGCGAACACCTGCCGGCGCACGCCGACGCGCTGGCCGGTCTGCTGCGCTCGCTCGTGCCGCTGCGGCCGCCGCCCTCGGGCAACCCGGTGAGCGCCACCAGCAGGGACGCGCTGGGGGCCATCGCGCTCTCCGTGCCGGCCGACGCACAGACCCTCGCGCTGTTGCTCGTACACGAGGTGCAGCACACCAAACTCGGCGCGCTGCTCGACCTGGTGCCGCTCTACCGGACGGGCGGGCCGGCGCGCTACCGGGCGCCGTGGCGGCTGGACCCACGCCCGGTCGGCGCGCTGCTCCAGGGCGCGTACGCCCACCTGGGTGTGGCCGAGGTGTGGCGTCGCCGACGGCACGAGGGCACCGCGGCCGCGTTCGAGTACGCGTACTGGCGGGAGCAGACCACCCGCGCGGTCCGGCAGCTCGCCGACGCCGCCGAGCTGACCGAGACCGGCCGTTCGTTCGTGGCCGACATGGAGCGCGAGCTGCGCGGCTGGCGCGACCCGGTCGACGGCCCGGTCGAGGCCGCCGTGCGGGACGTGGCCGATGCCAGCGCGGTGCGCTGGGGCCTGACCAACCTGCTGCCCGACCCGCACGAGGTGGCCCGCCTGGCGCACGCGTGGCGACACGGCGTGCCACCGGAGGTCGGGCGCTCGGCGTCGACGGTCCTCCCGGCCACGGCCCGTCCCGCGCTCACGCTGGACAGCGGTCCCGAGGCCGCCGTGCGCCACCGGCTCCTCGGGGGCGGCGGGCCGTCCGGGTCGAGCCCGAGTGACCAGGCGTACGCGGCGGGCAACTCCGAGGACGCGCTGGCCGGTTACCGCCGACGTCTCGCAGCCGACCCCGCTGACGTCGACGCCTGGGTGGGCCTCGCCCTGACCGCCCACCACACCGGGCAACCGGCTGCGGCCGGGGTGCTGACCCACCGGCCCGAGCTGGTGCAGGCGCTCAGCCAGACCCTTCCCGACGCCGATCCGCTCACGCTCGCGGCCTGGCTGGCACAGCCCGCCTGATCGGTCGACTGCGGACAGTGACGCCGCTCGCCTCTTCCGGAGGCGACGCCACAGGCCAGCCGACCCCGGACGCGACGCGCACGGGCGAGGCGTCTCCGGACGCGACGGCAGGGGGTGAGTTGCGTCCTTTGCTCTGCTTCAACGGGCGCAACACTCGCGGCCACCAGGTGTTGCCTGGAGTGAAGCAGAGCAAAGGACGCGTGCGAGGTGGCCAGGGTGGGGCCGCGAAGCCGTCGGGGCTTGCCTGCGCGACGCGGCGTAGCCGCGAGACCGCGAGACCGCGAGACCGCGAGACCGCGAGACCGCGAGACCGCGAGACCGCGAGACCGCGAGACCGCGAGACCGGTCTACAGGAGCGCCGGCTCGATGTAGGCGTTGGAGCGTTCCCGCTGTCGGGCCTGCACCACCCGGGGATTGTCGCCGCCGAAGAGTTGCACCAGCTGACCGAACGCCTCGTCGTAGAGCGCCCGGCCGGCGTCCGCCTCGCTCTCGGTGGCCTGGCGGCTCAGCGCGAGGTTGACCGACGCGGAGAGCGTGTCAGGGTGCTCGGCGCCCAACGCACGGGTCAGCTCCACGTATGCCGTGGTGTCCAGCAGCAACGCGTTGTCCCCGTCGCCGAGGGCGAAGAGGTCGTTGGCCAGGTTGAGGGTGGCCAGCAGGGTGTGCGGGTGCCGCTCACCGAGGTTGGTCAGCAACTGGTCGCGTACCCGCTGGGACAGCTCCCGGGCCTGGGTGTGGTCGCCCTGCTTGCGCAGCAGCACACCGAGGTTGTTGAGGCACGCCAGGGTGATGGCGTGCGACTCCCCGAGCACCACGGTGTAGCCGTCGCGCAGGCGGCGCGCCACCCGCAGGGCGGTCTGGTTGTCGCCCACCGCCGACCAGGTGGTGGCGAGGGCCATCTCGGCGGAGAGGGTGTCGGCGTGCTCGGCGCCGAGCGTGCGCTGGTAACGGACCACCGTCCGCTCGATCAGCCGGTGCGCGTCGGCGAAACGACCGAGCTGGCGCAGCGTGAGCGCCAACTCCTTCGCCGTCCGCAGGGTCTCCGGATGGTCCGGTCCGTTGACCCGCTGCTGGCTGACGTACGTACGTTGCAGGACGCTGTGCGACCGCCACAGCTCGCCGGTGTCGCGCAGACCGCGCCCGTAGTTGCTGGCCGACGCCAGGGTGGACGGGTCCTCCTCACCGAAGCGGTCCCGCCGCCGCTCGTGGATGTGCTGGTCGAGCGCGGCCGCGCCACGGAAGTCACCGACCAGGCGCAGCGACACGGCGAGGTTGTTCTCCGCGGTCAGCGTCCGGCCGCTGTCATCGCCGAAGCTGCGTACGCTCAGCTCCAGAGTGCGCCGGTCCTGCGCCTCGGCATCGTGGTAGAGCCCCTGGGCGCGCAGGTCCGCGCCGACACTGCGAGCCGTCATCAGGGTGTACAGGTGCTCCTCGCCGAAGATCCGCCGCTGCCGGTCGTAGACGTCCCGGTCGATCTCGTACGCCCGGTCGAAGTTGCTCTGCGCGCGCAGCACGTTCGCCAGGTGGAAGCGCATCCGCAGGCGGGTGGGATCGTCGTCGTCGGTGTCGCGCCACCCGGCCAGCGACTCCTCGGCAAGCGCACGACTGGTGTCGTAGTCGCCGCGTCGGTAGAGGTAGCGCACGATGTCCACGACGAGTTGCCGCGCCTCGTCCATGGTGGACAGGTGCAGGCCGCTGGGACGTACGTGTGGCCACAGCTCGGCGTACTCGGGCCAGTTGACCGGCTTGTCGGGATCGCGGGGGTTGGCGGCGGCGAGCAGCAGTTGGGCTTCCCGTCGCGCCTCGTCGGGATCGCTGAGCTGGTCCTGGATGACCAACTGGACCAACCGGTGGATCCGCACCGTGTTGTTCTCCGCGTCGACCTGGGCCAGGCCGTAGCGGCCCAGCTCGGCGGTGACCAGGCCCTGCAGGATCGGGTCGGTGAGCGTCGGGTCGATCGGTGCCATGAAGCTGGCGAAGCGGTCGCCGGTGAGCATGGCGACGGGAATCGGCTCCGGCGCGTAGAACGAGCACAGCTCCAGCAGCCGGGCGGCGGCCGGCTTCTCCTCGCGGAGCTGGCCGAGGGTGAACAGCCAGGTGGCGGCGAGTGCCTTGGAGTAGCCGGCGGACTGCCGGCCGTCGAGGATTCGCAGCAGGCCGGGGGTGTCCAGCGAGTGCAGGTACTTCTCGACCTGCATGGCGCTGGCCCGCAGGTACGCCGCGCCCTGCTCGACCGCGAGCGGCAGGTCGCCGAGCTTCTCGGCCACCTGCGCGGCCTCGGTCTCGCTGAGACCGCGAACCCGGTCGCGCAGCAGTTGGACGCTCTCGGCACGGTCGAAGACGGTCAGCTCGGTCGCGGTGGCGTACTCGCTCCAGCTCTGGTCCCGGGTCGTGAGCAGGACGTGGCCGGGCCCCTGCGGCAGCAGCGCCCGGGTGGTGTGGGTGGGCTTGTCGACGTTGTCCAGGATGATCAGCCAGCGCTGGTCGGGCCCGGCGCGGCGCAGCGTGTCGAGTACCCGGCGGGCCGCCTCGGCGCCGCCGCCCGTGCCCAGTCCCATCGCCTGGCCGAGGTCGCTGAGGCCACCACGGATGCGGTCGTCGCTGTCGGCCGGGATCCACCAGACCACGTCGTAGTCGCGGCCGAAGCGCAGCGCGTACTCGGCGGCGAGCTGGGTCTTGCCGACGCCGCCGAGGCCGTGCACGACCTGGATGGGCGCGTCCGGTGCGGCGGTGAGCCGGTCGCGCAGCGCCTCGAGTTGCTCGGCGCGGCCGACGAACGGGGTGCCGTGCTGGCGGACGTTGGAGATCGTCGGGAACTGGCCGGGGAACCGGCCGACCGCGCGACCGCCGGCCGTGACCGTCGCTCCGGCGGCTTCCAGGAGCCGGGTCCGCGCGGTGGACGGGTCGACGTCGCTGAGGTCCACCGGGCTGTGGTCGCTGTAGGGGACGGTCAGCCGCGACTCGTCGACGCGCAGCGGCACGAGCACTCCCCCGCTGCCGAGCTGGTCCCGACCGGTGGCGCTCTTCCACACCTCGCCGGCGAGGGGCGTGCTCGCGTAGTGCCGGGTGAGCACCGCCAGCACCCGGCTGGCACCGCTGACGGCCCGGTCGAACTCGGCCCGTCCGCCGGCGGCGACCGGCACGTCGAGCGCGCGGCGATCCACCCGCAGCCCGACGTCCTCCAACTGGTCGCTGATCCACTCGGCCCAGAGCCGGTCGGCGGAGGCGTAGCTGAGCAGCACCGCCTGCTCGGCGGTGAGCCGGCTGCGTTCGAACTCCGTCAGCGAACGACGCCGGTCCGCCTCGCCGATCGGGTGCAGCCGTTTGACCCGCCCATCGGTGATCACCGAGGCGAGCTGCTCGTACGCGGCCAGCAGGGTGCCGATCTGCTCCGGCCGGTCACCGAACGCGGCGAGGATCTCCTCGAAGGCGTAGAACGTGCGGTACGGGACCTCGATGGTGTTCCAGTAGCGGGCGACCGCCGCGTCCGAGAGGTGGTCGAGGAACGGGGCGAACTCGGCGCGCACCAGATCCCGACCGGTCTCCAGTTTGCGCAGCTCGGCGTCCTCCACGCGCATCGGCACCGGCAGCAGCAGCGGCGGGTCGTCCGGGCGCTGGCTGCGGATCGAGCGGGCCACCGCCGCCGCGCCTCGGATGCTCTGGGTGGACATGGTGAAGCAGTTGACCACCAGGTCGGGCAGTTGCACGGTGCAGATGCCGGCCACGTCGCTCAGGCCGGTGCGGCTGTCGATCAACACGACGTCGTACTCGGCACGCATCTGCTCCCGGACGGCGTCGATGAACGACGCGCCGCCCTGGCGCTCGTAGAAGTTGGCCCACTCGAAGGTGCTCACCAACCGGGAGTACGCCGAGTCCTGCTGCCCGGCGGCCACGAAGTCGATCACGCCGCCGTGGCTGAAGTCCCAGTTCAGTGAGACCGCTCGGCGTTGGATCTTGGCGTGGCCGGTGAGCAGTTCCTGGGAGTCCTCGTCACGGTTGCGCTGCATCGTGGCGATCGAGTAATCCCAGATCATCTCGATGACCCCAGGGGTGGCGCGCAGTTCCTTGTCACGCAGGAACGGGTGGAAGTAGCGGTGCAGACCGGGAGACTCCAGGTCCCAGTCGACGACCAGCACCTGGAGGCCCTGGCTGGCCAGGATCCAGGCCACGTTGGCCAGCGCCATCGTGCGCCCGGTACCACCCTTGTACGAGTAGAAGGTCACGATCTGGCCACGTGCCGTCTCGTTCAGCGCCATGACGTGCCTCCCCTAGGGACCTTCGAGGATCGGGCGGGTACCGGGGCCGTCCGTGGGCGGCTCCTGGTAGACGGTGCCCATGCGGTAGATCCGGACCTGCTCGACGACGAGCGCCTCCTCGAGCTCCTCCTGAAAACGAGCGGAGGTCGCGATCTCGGTGCGCCAGACGTCGCGGGTGCTGTGCAGCACGTGGGACGGGAGCACCCGGGCCAGGGTGTCCCACATCTTGCGATTGCCGCCGGCAGCTGCCTCGTCGGCCGCCGTCCACGGCACCAGGACGGGCGCTCGAGGCGAATCCTTGTCGCGGTCGTGGCGGATCAGGCTCACCCGGTAGCGCGGCAGGTCGGCGGACCAGACGTCGATCACCAGGACGACGATCTGGTTGTGCGTCCGCGCCCACTCCCGCACGGCCGCCAGGTCCTCGGCGTCCTCCACCGTCCAGCCGTAGCTCTTGGTGGTGGCGATGTCCCCGGCCCAGCTGCCGATCGGCGCTTCCACTTCGGGCCGGTACGGTCGCCAGTCGCGCGAGAACGCGCCGTAGCGGTCCTCGGCGCCGGGGCGGCTGCCGGCCAGCTCGGCGGAGCTGCCGGCGACGAGGACGATGTGCACGTGTCGGGCGCTGGTGGCCCGCTCCACCGCCTTCGAGGCGTCCGGCCCCTGGTGCGCCTGTGGCCGCGGCGGCAGGTCGAAGGCACTCGTCACCTTGGACAGCACCGGACGCTGCGCCGGGCGGTAGAGCTGGTGATCCCGAGCGGTCTGCACGATGTGCCGGGCGAGCGTATCGACGAAGTCCGCGTAATCGTCCTCGTGCCGTTTGCGCTGCTTGAGGGTGAGCAGACCGTCCTGGTCGTACGCGGTGCCGGTCGGGAATTTGCGGTACTGGAAGCGGGCGACGGCCTTGGGCAGCCGGTCACAGGGGATCCACTGCACCGGCACGATCGCGGGTGGACGGACGTGGAACTGCCGCTCGTGCTCGTCGACGCGGTCGGCGAAGACCCGGAACTCGCGACCGCAGTAGTCGCTGACGACGTATCGGGGCGAGGTGAGCGCGATCAGACAGGCGCTGGTGGACAGCGCGTCGGACAGCGAGTCCGTCCAGGAGCTGCCGAGCGGGATCTGCCCGTCGATGAACCCCGCCTCGTCCCACCGGGTGGCGGCCAGACCGGCCACCGCCTCGCTGAGGTCGCCGAAGAACTGCTGAATCTGACCGTTGCGGTTGTCCTCTTGGGCGTAGCTCAGGAAGAAAAGTGGCACGCCCGCCTCCGCTCACGGGTTCCACGACCGGTAGGCACAGTATAGGACCGTCGATGCCAGCCCACCCGGACCGCGATCATCGGGTGAGCGCGCGAAGAGTCGTATGCCCGACGCTTCCGGGTGCGCGGCGGGCTTGCGTACGCGGAGGAACGACCGTGGCCGGCCCGGTCTTCGGCGGGACCGGGCCGGCCTCGGCCCTGGGCACGACCCGCGCCGGCCCGGTCAGATGAGTCGACCGGATCGGCGCGGGCGTCCCGGTCAGGGGTAGTTCGTCAGGTACACCGTCTGGTTTGCCGCGTTCGCGGTGCCACCGGCGTTGTTGATCACCCGGTTGATGGTGCCGACGCCACCGAGCGAGACGGTGACCATGTTGGTGAAGCGCACGTTCGAGTTGACGGGCACCTCGAAGGAGTGCTCCTCGACCACTGCGGGGTTGACGTTGAAGTAGCTGTAGCTGCCCAGCCCGAACGCCTGGTGGCTGGTCACCGAGTCGGCCACCTTGTAGGCGGCGTAGCCCCGGGTCGACCCGTTCATCCAGGCCGCCTGGTTGGGCACGTCGTACGGCAGTTCGTTCTGGTAGAAGTACGTCCGCCCACCGTTGCCGTTCCAGATGGTCTGGTACTTCTGGTAGTGCTCGACGAAGAGGCCGTACATGGTGACGTCGTCGCCGTTGACGGTGAGCCCGGTGTCGGCGGTGTTCAGCGTCCACCCGGTGGGCACACCCTGGGCGGCGTGGTCCGCCCGCCACAGCCACATGTGGTCACCGATCACGTTGTCACTGTTGACGGTCAGCGTGTTGGTGGCCTTGCCGACGAGCGGTCCGCCGATGCGGAAGAACACGTCGTGCAGCGAGGTCGGGTTGCCGGCGTGGCTCGCCGACGAGCCGGACGGGCCGACCTCCATGAGCACCGGCGAGTTGGTGGTGCCGGCCTCGAACATGATGCCGGCGACCTTGACGCCGTCCACGTCGGCGACGCGCATCCCGACGCTGCCGTTGTCGGCCTGGATGGTGGCCAGGCCGAGGCCGAGGACTACCGTGTCGGCCCGGTTGACCTGGATCGGCTCGGTGACGTGGTGCACGCCCGGGGTGAACAGCAGGTGCTTGCCCTGGGCGAGGGCGGCGTTGATGGTGGCCGCGCTGGTGCCGGGCTGGACGACGAAGAACTGCGACAGCGAGATCGACGAGCCGGCCGGGGTCTTGTTGTACCAGCTGGTGCCGGTGGAGTTGGTCCGCACGGCGGGCACGAAGACCCGGTACTCGCCGCTGCCCGTCACGTACAGGAACGGCTTCTCGCGGACCTGGGGGGTCTGCGCGATGACGGTGTGCGACGGGTTGGGGAAGCTCGGCGGCGGGGCGCCGTTCACGCCCTGGAAGACCATGTTCCACACCGAACCGGTCCAGCCGTTGCCGAACTCGCTGTTGCGGGAGTACCACTGCTGCTGCGAACCGGAGACGACCAGGCCGTCGATGCGGGTGTCGGCCAGCAGGCCGCCACTGGACCAGCCGTCGCCGCCGTTCCAGAGCTGGATCTGGTTCTGCGCGCCGCGCAGGTGCATCCGCCGATACGGCGCGGCCTGCGACACCGCCCAGCGCTCCACGCTCACTCCGGAGGGCAGGGTCACCGAGAGGTTCTCCGCGGCCCGCCAGAAGTTCTGGGTGGCGTTGCCGCCGAACCAGGTCGCCTCGGCCCGGACGTGTCCGTTGAGGTTGACGTCGTCGGGGCTCATGCCGAGGCCGGCGACCTGGGTGAAGAAGCCGAGGTTGACGTCGGCGGTGTAGGTGCCCGGCTTGAACAGCACGGCGTAGCGCTGCGCGCCGAACTGGTTCGTCTCCTGCTGGGTGAAGATGGTGTTCAGTCGACTCTGGATCGTCGACGTCGGGGTGCTCGGGTCGAAGACGTACGTGTTCGCGCCCAGGTTGGGGTTGTACGGGTCGGTGGTGCCGACCGGGGGCTCGGTGGTGCCGCCGCCGGTCGTGTTGACCGCCAGCTCCCACAGCGAGTAGCCGTAGGCGGTGCCCCGGGCGGTGCCGTAGACGCGCAGGTAGCGTCCGCTGCCGGTGACGGTGAGGTTCTGCGTGCCTCCGGTGGCGGTGGTGGTCGAGTAGATCGTGGTCCAGGTGGACCCGTCGGCGGAGGTCTGGAGCTGGAAGGCCCGGGCGTACGCGGCCTCCCAGGTCAGCGTCACCCGGCAGATCGTGCGGGTGCTGCCCAGGTCGACGCGCAGCCACTGCGGGTCGCTGGCGGCGCTGGCCCAGCGGGTGCCGGTGTTGCCGTCGACTGCGGCGGACGCGGGGGTGCCGGCGTTCTCCGTGGACGAGGCGGTCACCGGGCTGCCCTGCGCCACGTTGGCGCTGCCGCAGGTGGAGGTGTCACCGCCGGTCTCGCCGTAGACCTGGAACTCCCAGAGCGAGTAGCCGTAGGCGGAGCCCCGGGCGGTGCCGTACATCCGCACGTACCGGCCGGCACCGGTGACGGTGAGGTTCTGCGTGCCGCCCGCGCCGGTGGTGGTGGAGTAGATCGTCGTCCAGGTGGCGGCGTCGTCGGAGGTCTGGATCTGGAAGGCGCGGCCGTAGGCCCCCTCCCAGAGCAGGTTGACCTGGCTGATGGTGGCCCGCGTGCCGAGGTCGACCTGGAGCCACTGCGGGTCGCTGAAGGCGCTGGCCCAGCGGGTGCCGGTGTTGCCGTCGACGGCGGCGGACGCGGGGGTGCCGGCGTTCTCGGTGGACGAGGCGGTCGCCGGGCGGCCCTGCGACAGCAGGGTGGGTGCGGCCTGCGCCGGGGCGGTGGCCACGGCTGGTGTCAGGGCCGCCACCAGGGCCACGGCGACTCCGGTGAGGAGGTGCCGGACGGTCCGCCGCCGGGGACGCGGGCGTACGGATGTAGCACGAGATGTCATGACATCGCCTGTCGATAGGGCGTTACGGACGCCGTGCGGGTGGGGGTCGGGTTCGCCCGTGGTGCCGTGGGTGGTGCCGCCGATGCGACGCCGCGGGGATGAGAGCGCTCTCGTAGGAGTGTTGCGGCGAGATTGCGGCGGCGTCAAGACATCGATCTATAACTTCGTTATTTATCCCGAGGATGAGGTTTTGTGTAATTCCCCACCCCTCGGCACCGTCCCGCACGGCCCGACCACCCCCGGTGATCAAGAGATTCGCGTCAGAAACCGCCCCGGGAATGACGCAAACTTCTTGATCACCCCACGAGGGAGCGGGGTGGGGGTTAGGCGCGGGGGACGCCGCCGGTGGTGAGGAAGCGGGCTATCGGGAGGGTGGCCGCTCCCAGGGCCACCGCGTCCACGCCCAGCCGGCACAGTTCGATCGACGCCTGCTCGTACGGCTGGCGCAGCGCCTGCCGGCCGGCGGCCTCGCGGACGGCCGGCAGCAGATCGCCCAGCGCCATCGCCGCCCACCCGCCGAGCACGACCCGCTCCGGGTTGAACAGGTTGATCAGGTTGGCCACCCCGGCGCCCAGGTAACCGGCGGTGTCGTCCAGCACCCGTCGGGCGGTGGGCGAGGTGTCGGCGGCGGCGACCAGCGCGGCGAGCTGGGACTCCTCGTCCTCGCCGGGAACGGCGTGGCCCCGGCGCGCCTCCCGGTAGCGGTCGATGATCGCCTCCGCGCCCACGTACGCCTCCAGGCAGCCGCGCGCGCCGCACCGGCAGGCCCGACCGCCGTACACCAGGGTGGTGTGCCCCCACTCCCCCGCGCTGCTGGACGCGCCCCGATAGGTGGCGCCGTTGGTCACCACGGCCGCGCCCACACCCGAGCCGACCAGCGCGAAGACGGCGTGCCGGGCCCCGCGACCGGCGCCGAACCACATCTCGGCCTGACCGAGGGTCTTCGCGCCGTTGTCGATGTGCAGCGGCAGGTCGGTGCCCGCGCCTATGAGGCGTTCCAGCGGTACCCGGTCCCAGCCGAGGGCCTGGGCGTGCACGACGGCCTCGTCGCCCTGCTGGACCACGCCGGAGACGCCGATGCCGACGCCGAGCACGTCGGCGGTGGCCACCCCGGCCCGGCCGGTGACCACCTCGATGCCGGTCAGCACGTGCCCGGCCACCACGTCCGGCTCGGTACGCGCCGGGTCGAGCGGGTACTCGACGCTGGCGAGCAGGGTCATCGCGAAGTCGAACAACTCGACCCGCACCCGGGTCTCGCCGACGTCCACGCCGATCACGAAGGCGTAGCGGGCGGCGACTTGCAGCAGCATGCTGGGACGGCCGCCGTCGGACTCGGCGGCACCGGCCTCGACGACGATGCCCTCGTCGATCAGGTCGGCCACCACGTTGCTCACGGCCGGCTGGCTCAGGCCGGTGCTGCGCACGAGGTCCTGCCGGGTGAGCGGGGCATCGAGGAAGAGCTTCGTCAACAGGGCGGACCGGTTGCGCAGCCGGACGCTCCGGTTGGTGGCACGCGCCAGCTCCACTCGTTACCTCGTTCCCGTCGGCCGTAGGTGGCGACTGTAACCGCACCGTGCTTGACGACCCACCAGCCAACCACTTTAATGACGACATTCATTAAGCCGTGATGTAACTCCCGGGAAACGCCGAAGGACCTCCGACGGCGCGTCCGGAGAAACCCCGTCCGCAGCCGGCCGCCGTCGCCTCACCCCTATCGACGACGACGGCCGGCGGACCCCCACCACGCACCGGAAGGGCTCACCGTGTCGAAACGACACCTCGGGATATTCGCTGCCGCCGTCCTGGCTGCCGCATCGCTGACCGCCTGCGGCGGCTCCGGCGACGACTCCGCCTCATCGCCCAAGACCCTCACCTACTGGGCCAGCAACCAGGGCGCCAGCCTGGAGGCCGACAAGGCCACCCTCCAGCCCGAGCTGGACAAGTTCGAGAAGCAGACCGGCATCAAGGTCAACGTCGAGGTGGTCCCCTGGTCGGACCTGCTCAACCGACTGCTCGCCGCCGCCACCTCGGGCAAGGGCCCGGACGTGGTGAACATCGGCAACACCTGGTCGGCGTCACTGCAGGCCACCGGTGCGCTCGTCGAGTTCGACGACGCCGCCCTGCAGGCCGTGGGCGGCAAGGACCGGATCGTGCCCGCCGCGCTCGCCGCCGCCGGGGCCCCGGGCAAGCCGCCGGCCGCCGTGCCGCTCTACAGCATGGCGTACAGCCTGTACTACAACAAGAAGATGTTCGCCGACGCGGGCATCACCGCCCCGCCGACGACCTGGGAGCAGGTCGTCGAGTACGGCAAGAAGCTCAGCACCGGCGGCAAGTGGGGCCTGGCCATCGAGGGCGCCAACCCGTCCGAGAACGCCCACCACGCGTTCACCTTCAGCCAGCAGTACGGCGGCGAGTGGTTCGACTCGGCCGGCAAGCCGACCTTCGACACCCCGCAGAACGTCTCGGCCATCAAGCGCTACATCGACTTCATGGCCGCTGACAAGATCACCAACCCGAGCAACGCCGAGTACGCGCAGAACCAGTCGGTCTCGGACTTCGCCAACGGCAAGGCCGGCATGCTGCTCTGGCAGTCCGCCGGCTCGAACCTGAAGACCCAGAACATGGCCGCCGACGCGTACGGCGTGGCCCCGGTGCCGTTCCTGGCCAGCCCGCCGGCCGGCGGCAAGAAGGTCAACAGCATGGTGGCCGGCATCAACATGGCCGTCTTCAAGCACACGAAGAACAAGGACGGCGCGCTGAGCTTCGTCAAGTTCATGACCAGCGACGAGGAGCAGACGATCCTCAACAAGACGTACGGCTCGCTGCCGGCTGTGAAGACCGCCGGCTCCGACCCGGCGTTCAGCGCTCCGGAGCAGAAGAGCATCCAGGAGACCCTGGTCACCACCGCGGCCCCGCTGCCGCAGGTGCCCGAGGAGAGCACCTTCGAGACCCTGGTCGGCACCGCGATGAAGGAGCTGTTCGCCGACGCCGCGAGCGGCAAGCCGGTCACCGAGGCATCGGTGAAGGCGAAGCTGACCGACGCGCAGCAGAAGATGCGCTGACCCACGCAGCGCCGGTGGCCGTGGTCGGGCTCGTCGCCTGACCACGGCCACCGCCTCCGAGAGGACCC
Source organism: Micromonospora sp. NPDC005174 (assembly GCF_040608495.1). Classification (NCBI taxonomy): domain Bacteria; kingdom Bacillati; phylum Actinomycetota; class Actinomycetes; order Micromonosporales; family Micromonosporaceae; genus Micromonospora; species Micromonospora sp. NPDC005174. The sequence goes on from NZ_JBEXIJ010000010.1 coordinate 189,725, forward strand.
CGATGGCAACCAGCACCACCGCGCCGGACGCCGACCGTCGCGTACCCCGGGCCGGGTCACCCGCCCGGGGGGCCGCCCGCCGGCCGCGCGGCCCCCGCCGTTCCCTCCTGCCGTACCTGCTGCTCGCGCCGGCCATCGTGCTGGAACTCGCCATCCACGTGATCCCGATGGTGGTCGGGGTCTGGATGAGCCTGTTGGAGCTGACCCAGTTCCACATCCGCGACTGGTCCACCGCGCCCTTCGTCGGTCTGGAGAACTACCGCGCCACGCTCGACCTGAACTCCGCCGCCGGCAAGGAGTTGCTGCACTCGTTCTGGGTGACGCTTGCCTACAGCCTGCTCTCGGTCGGGTTCGCCTGGCTGCTCGGCATCGCGGCGGCCGTCGTGCTGCAGAAGCCGTTCCGGGGGCGGGCCATCCTGCGGGCGCTGTTCCTCACCCCGTACGCGCTGCCGGTCTACGCCGCCGTTATCACGTGGAGTTTCCTGCTCCAGCGCGACACCGGTCTGGTCAACCACGTGCTCGTCGACCAGCTCGGCCTGCTGAACGAGCGGCCGTTCTGGCTGATCGGCGACAACAGCTTCTGGTCGCTGCTGGTGGTGTCGGTCTGGCGCAACTGGCCGTTCGCGTTCCTGTGCCTGATGGCCGGCCTGCAGAACGTGCCCGGTGAGCTGTACGAGGCCGCCGCGATCGACGGCGCCGGGTTCTGGCGTCGGCTGCGCTCGGTCACCCTGCCGATGCTGCGGCCGGTGAACCTGGTGCTGCTGCTGGTGCTGTTCCTGTGGACGTTCAACGACTTCAACACCCCGTTCGTGCTCTTCGGCGGCTCGGCGCCCGCGCAGGCGGACCTGATCTCCATCCACATCTACCGCAGCTCCTTCAAGACCTGGGACTTCGGGTCGGGCTCGGCGATGTCGGTGGCGCTGCTGCTGTTCCTGATGGTCGTCTCGGCCGCGTACCTGCTGATCACCAACCGCCGGAGGGACGACCATGCGTGAGACCGCCGGTGAGCGCTGGGGCCGACGCATCGTGCTGACCCTGCTCACCCTCTTCGTCGTCATCCCGCTCTACGTGATGGTCACGTCCGCGGCGAAGCCGCTGCGGGACGTGCAGAACGGGTTCACCTGGTGGCCCAGCCGGCCCACCCTGCAACCGTTCGTCGACATGTGGAGCACCGTGCCGCTGGCCCGCTACCTGGTGAACAGCCTCGTGGTGTCGAGCGTCGCGGCGGTCTGCTCGGTCGCGATCGCCATCTTCGCGGCGTTCGCGGTCAGCCGGTACCGGTTCCACGGCCGCGGTGTCTTCACCGTGACGGTGCTGTCCACGCAGATGTTCCCCGGCATCCTGTTCCTGCTGCCGCTGTTCCTCATCTACGTCAACCTGGGCAACGCCACCGGCATCGAGCTGTACGCCAGCCGTACCGGCCTGATCATCACGTACCTGACCTTCTCGCTGCCGTTCTCGATCTGGATGCTGGTCGGCTACTTCGACTCGATCCCGCGTGGGCTGGACGAGGCGGCGCAGGTCGACGGCGCCGGGCCGCTACGCACCCTGTTCCAGGTCATCCTGCCGGCCGCCGTGCCCGGCGTGGTCGCGGTGACCGTGTACGCGTTCATGACCGCCTGGGGTGAGGTGCTGTTCGCCTCGGTGATGACCGACGAGGGCAGCCGCACCCTGGCTGTCGGCCTCCAGGGCTACTCGACCCAGTTCAACGTCTACTGGAACCAGATCATGGCCGCGTCGCTGGTGGTCAGCATCCCCGTCGTCGCCGGCTTCCTGGCCCTGCAGCGCTACTTCGTCGCCGGTCTCACCGCCGGCGCCGTCAAGTGAGTCACCCCAACCCAGAGGAGAGCCTTCCCGTGCCGGACCTGTCCAAGCTGCCACCCGACTTCCTCTGGGGCGTCGCCACGGCGGCGTACCAGATCGAGGGGGCCGTCGACGTCGACGGCCGGGAGCCGTCCATCTGGGACACCTTCTCGGCGATCCCGGGCAACGTCGACAACGGCGACACCGGGGCGGTGGCCTGCGACCACTACCACCGGTGGCCGGAGGACATGGGGCTGCTGCGGCAGCTCGGCGTGGACGCGTACCGGTTCTCGGTGGCCTGGCCCCGGGTGATGCCCGCGGGCGTCGGCCGGGTCAACCCCGCCGGGCTGGACTTCTACGACCGGCTCGTCGACACGTTGCTCGCCGACGGAATCCGGCCGTTCGTCACGCTCTACCACTGGGATCTGCCGCAGGCCCTACAGGACGCCGGTGGCTGGCCGGAGCGTGCCACGGCCGAGGCGTTCGCCGAGTACGCGGCGGTGGTCGCCGGTCGCCTCGGTGACCGGGTGGCCGACTGGTGCACGGTCAACGAGCCGCTCTGCGTGTGCTGGATCGGGCACCTGGACGGGAACATGGCCCCCGGCGAGCGGGACCTGACCCGCGCGGTGCACGCCTCGCACCACGTGCTGCTCGGGCACGGCCTCGCCACCCAGGCGATCCGGGCGAACGCCGCCCGGCCCGCCTCGGTTGGGCTCGTCGTGAACCTCAGCCCGATCGAGCCGGCGACCGACCGGCCCGAGGACGTCGCTGCGGCACGGCGGGCCGACGGGCACGTCAACCGGTGGTGGCTCGACCCGATCCACGGGCGCGGTTACCCCACCGACATGGTCGAGACGTACGAGGTCGAGCCGCCGGTACGCGGTGACGACCTGGCGGTGATCGCCACGCCCACCGACTTCCTCGGAGTGAACTACTACTTCCGGCAGTTGGTGGTCGACGACCCGACCGGTCCGGCGCCGTACGTGAAGCAGGTGCCGGTGCCCGGCTCGGTGGAGACGGCGATGGGCTGGGAGGTGCACCCGGCGGGTCTGGAGCGGCTGCTCGTCGACGTGCACGAGGAGTACCGGCCGGCCCGGATCATCGTCACCGAGAGCGGTTCGGCGTGGCACGACGAGGTCACCGCCGACGGCACGGTGCAGGACAAGGAGCGCACCGACCACCTGGAGCAGCACCTGGCGGCGTGCGCGTCGGCGGTGGCGCGGGGTGTGCCGCTGGACGGCTACTTCGTGTGGTCGCTGCTGGACAACTTCGAGTGGGCGTACGGCTACGACAAGCGCTTCGGCCTGGTGCACGTCGACTACGCCACCCAGCGGCGGACGGTGAAGGCGAGTGGCCTGCGGTACGCGGACCTGATCCGCACCCACCGGCACCTCGCCCGTAGCGCCGACGCCGCCGCGCCGGTGGCCTGAGGCACGAACCCCGGGTGCCGCGACCGGCGGCACCCGGGGGCCGCACCAAGGTGGGCTGTCTGCGTAATTCGCCCGCTTATGTACGGCTGCCGCTAGTCTGGGCCCGTGCGGGGCGAACCAGAGAACGCGACGACGATCGACGAGCGTCACTCGACCCGGGTGGTGTTCGAGGTCAATGGCGACCGGCGGGAACTGACGCTGGACAACCGCACGACCCTGCTCGACGCGCTGCGCGAGCAGCTGGGCCTGATCGGCGCCAAGAAGGGCTGCGACCACGGCCAGTGCGGCTCCTGCACGGTGCTGCTGGACGACCGTCGCGCCAAGAGTTGCCTGGTCCTCACGGTCACCCTGGACGGTCGGTCCGTCCGGACCGTCGAAGGGCTCGCCGAGGCGGACGACCTGTCGCCGTTGCAGGCCGCGTTCGTCGCGCACGACGCGTTCCAGTGCGGCTACTGCACCCCCGGGCAGCTCTGCTCCGCCCGGGGCATGCTCGACGAGGTCGCCAGAGGCTGGCCCAGCGCGGTCACCGACGACCTGGACTCGCCGCCGGAGCTGACCGACGCCGAGATCCGGGAGCGGATGGCCGGTAACCTCTGCCGCTGCGCCGCGTACCCGCACATCGTCTCGGCGATCCGCGAGACGGCGACGACGTCGTGAGGCCGTTCCGCTACCACCGACCGGCCGACGTGGCCGACGCCGTCGCCGTGCTGACCGGCGAGCCGCACGCGGCATACCTGGGCGGCGGCACCAACCTGGTGGACCTCATGAAGCTCGGGGTGCAGCGACCCGACCTGCTGGTGGACGTGACCCGGCTACCCCTGGACGCCGTCGAGGAGCTACCCGACGGTGGGCTGCGGATCGGCGCGACCGTACGAAACAGCGACCTCGCCGCCCACCCGGCGGTCCGCCGCGACTACCCCGTGCTGGCCCGCGCCCTGCTCGCCGCCGCGTCCGGCCAGCTACGCAACATGGCCACCACCGGCGGCAACCTGTTGCAGCGCACCCGCTGCGTGTACTTCCAGGACACCGGCAAGGCGTGCAACAAGCGCGACCCGGGCAGCGGCTGCGCCGCCCTGCACGGACAGAACCGCGACCTGGCCGTCCTGGACTGGTCCGAGCAGTGCGTCGCCACCCACCCGTCGGACCTGGCTGTCGCCCTCGCCGCGCTGGACGCCGTGGTGGAGGTGCACGAGACCGAGGGCCCCCGGGACATCCCCCTCGCCGCGTTCTACCGCTCCCCCGGCACGCAGCCGGAACGGGAGACCACCCTGCCGCGCGGCGCGCTGATCACCGCCGTACGGCTGCCGGCGCTGCCGGCCGCGCGCCGCTCGGCGTACCTCAAGGTGCGTGACCGGGCGTCGTTCGCCTTCGCCGCCGGCTCGGTCGCCGCGGTCCTCGACCTCGACGGCGACGTGGTCCGCGACGTACGCCTGGCGTACGGGGCGGTGGCCCACCGGCCGTGGCGGGCGCACCGGGCCGAGCAGGAGCTGCGCGGTCGCCCGTTCAGTCCGGAGCTGGCGGCGCGGGCCGCCGACGCCGAACTGGCCGAGGCGCGGCCCCTGCGGCACAACGGCTTCAAGCTGCCCCTGACCCGGGCGATCACGGTCCGGGTGCTCACCGAGTTGGCATCCTCGTGAGCGCCGGCGCGGTCGGCCGGGCGTACCCCCGGCTGGAGGGCCGGGAGAAGGTGACCGGCACGGCACGGTACGCCGTCGAGTACCCGACCGACGGCGTCACGTACGGCTGGGTGGTGCCGGCGGACGTCGTCCGGGGCCGGATCACGCGCGTCGACGCGGACGAGGCGCTGGCGTCGCCCGGCGTACTGGCCGTGTTGCACCACGGCAACGCGCCCCGGATGGCGCCGGGCCCGGCGGCGGAGCTGCGGCTGTTGCAGGATCCCATGGTGCACTACCGGGGGCAGTTCGTCGCCGTGGTGGTCGCCACCAGCCTGGAGGCGGCCCGGGAGGGCGCCCAACTGGTGCGGATGGAATACGACGCCGGACCGCACACGACCGTGCTCACCGCCGACCACCCGGGCCTGTACCGGCCGGACCACGTGAATCCCCACTACCCGACGGACACCGCGGAGGGCGACTTCGACGCCGGGTACGCGGCCGCCCCGGTGCGGGTGGACGCCACCTACCGGACGCCGGCCTACCACAACAGTCCGATGGAGCCGCACGCCACGACGGCACGGTGGGACGACGGACGGCTGCTGGTGCACGACTCCAACCAGGGCACCGCGTCCGTGCAGGCCACCCTCGCCGAGCTGTTCGAGCTGCCCCGGGAGTCGGTCCGGGTCGTCGCCGAACACGTCGGCGGCGGCTTCGGCAGCAAGGGGTTCACCAAGGCTGCGGTGGTCCTCACCGCGCTCGCGGCCCGGCACGTGGACCGTCCGGTCAAGCTGGCCCTCACCCGCCAGCAGCTGTTCGGGCCGATCGGCTACCGCACCCCCACCATCCAACGGGTCCGTCTCGCGTGCGACGCCGACGGGCGGCTCACCGCCGTCTGCCACGACGCGATCAGCCAGACCTCGACCATCCGGGAGTTCGCCGAACAGACCGCCGTCTACACCCGCAGCATGTACGCGGCGCCGCACCGACGTACCACCCACCGGCTGGCCCGCCTCGACGTGCCCACACCGTTCTGGATGCGCGCCCCCGGCGAGTGCCCCGGCGCGTACGGCCTGGAGTCGGCGATGGACGAGCTGGCCATCGCCGCCGGCATCGACCCGGTGGAGCTGCGTATCCGCAACGACCCCCGGGTCGACCCCGACCAGGGGGAGGCGTTCACCAGCCGCAACCTGGTGGCCTGCCTGCGCGAGGGGGCGCAGCGGTTCGGCTGGACCGGACGCGATCCCACGCCCCGGGCGCGACGCGACGGGCGGTGGCTGATCGGCACCGGCGTGGCCGCGTCGGCCTACCCGGCCCGGGCCCGGCCCTCCTCGGCGACGGTCACCGCCCGGCCGGACGGCACCTTCCTTCTCCGAATCAACGCCACCGACATCGGCAACGGCGGTCGGACGGCGATGTGGCAGGTGGCCGCCGACGCGCTCGGCGTACCGCCGGAGCGGGTGGAGATCCGCATCGGCGACAGCGACCTGCCGGAAGCGCCGGTGGCCGGCGGGTCGATGGGCACGGCGAGCTGGAGCTGGGCCGTGATCCGCGCCTGCGAGGCGTTGCGCGGAAAGCTGCGCGACGGCGCGCCGACGGACACCGAGGTCACCGCCGGGGCGGACACCTCCGAGGAGGTGGCCGGGCAGCCGGCGCGGCCCCGGTACGCGTACGGGGCGCAGTTCGTCGAGGTGCGGGTGGACGCGGACACCGGCGAGGTACGCCTGAACCGGCTGCTCGGCGTGTTCGCCGCCGGCCGGGTGGTGAACCCGACGACGGCGCGCAGCCAGCTGATCGGCGGCATGACGATGGGGTTGTCGATGGCGCTGCACGAGGAGGGTGTGCTCGACGAGCGCTACGGCGACTGGGTCAACCACGACCTGGCGACGTACCACATCACCGGCTGCGCCGACGTCGAGTCCATCGAGGCGTACTGGCTCGACGAGCGGGACGACGAGCTCAACCCGGCCGGCGTGAAGGGCATCGGTGAGATCGGCATCGTCGGCACCGCGGCGGCGGTCGCCAACGCGGTCCACCACGCCACCGGCGTCCGCATTCGCGAGCTGCCGATCCGGTTGGACAAGCTGGTCGGAGTGTCAGGCCTGGCTTAAATAAGGCCATGCTGATATAACTGTCGCCGTGCACGCCTTCGACGTGCTGGGCGATCCGGTCCGGCGCCGCATCCTGGAGCTGCTCGCCGACGGTGAGCAGACCGCCGGCGCGGTCAGCACGGTCATCCGCGACGAGTTCGGCATCTCCCAGCCCGCCGTGTCCCAGCACCTGAAGGTGTTGCGGGACAACGGCTTCGCCACCGTGCGTCCGGAAGGCACCCGGCGGCTGTACGCGGTCGACCCGCGCCCGTTACGCGAGGTCGACGGCTGGTTGGAGCACTTCCGCCGCTTCTGGGCGCCGCCCCTGGCCGCGCTCGCCACCGAGCTGGCCCGGGGCCGACGTGAGCGTCGCCTGCGCGGGCCCGCCGACCCACCCGACGAGAGGAACACCTGATGTTCGACGCGACCGAGCAGATCAACGCCGTCCAACGGCAGGTCGGCAGCCGCACCCTGGCCGCCGGCGAGGCCCGGGTGACCACGATCAGCCAGACATACCAGGCGACCGCCGAGGACCTGTGGGACGCCTGCACCAACGCCGAGCGCATCCCCCGCTGGTTCCTGCCGATCAGCGGCGACCTGCGGCTGCACGGCACGTACCAGCTCGAGGGCAACGCCGGCGGCACCATCGAGACCTGCGAACCCCCGCACCGCTTCACCGCCACCTGGGAGATGGGCGGCGAGGTGAGCTGGATCGACGTGCGGGTCACGCCGGTCGGCGACGACCGGGCGCGCCTCGACCTGGACCACATCGCACACGTCGACCAGGACCGATGGGCACAGTTCGGGCCGGGCGCCGTCGGCGTCGGCTGGGACCTGGGCCTGCTCGGCCTCGCCACGCACCTGTCGAGCGACGGCGTCGGCGTCCGACCGGAAGACAGCGCCGAGTGGATCGTCTCCACCGAGGGACGACGGGCCATGGAGCTGAGCAGCCAACTCTGGGGCGAGGCGAGCGTCGCCGCCGGCACCGACCCCGACGAGGCCAAGGCCGCCGCCGAGCGCACCACCGCCTTCTACACGGGCGTGCCCGAAGCCTGAGCGGAAAGCGGCGGACCGACCGGGCACGGGTAACGTGCTGCGGCATGACCGGTACGCCGTACTCGCACTGCTCCTACTGCGGCGCCGCCTATCCGGCCACGGCCGGATGGCCGCGGGTCTGCGCGGTCTGCGGCGAGACCGTCTGGCGCAACCCCCTGCCCGTCGCGGTGGCGGTGCTACCGGTCCGCACGGCCGAGGGCCTGGGGGTGGTGGTGGTCCGCCGGGCCATCGAACCGGCCCGCGGGCTACTCGCGCTGCCAGGCGGTTTCATCGAGTACGGCGAGGAGTGGTCCGACGCGCTCGTGCGTGAGCTGTGGGAGGAGACCGGGCTGGTAGCGGACGCCGCCGACGCCCGGCTCCTCGCCGTCCGGGGCGCGCCGCAGGGCGGCACCATGATGATCTTCGGAGTGCTGCCCGAGCGTGCCGCCGAGGACCTGCCCCCGTCCGCGCCCACCGAGGAGGCGACCGAGTGGCTGGTCCTCACCGACCCGGTCCAGTTGGCGTTCTCCACCCACACCCGCGTCCTGGCCGACGTCCTCGCCGCACCCCACCAACCCTGACCCCGCCCCGCTCCGCCCCGCTCCGCCTGCTGACGCTAAGTGATCCACCCCAGTTCAGAAGAGCGCCCTGACGCGCTGATCCACTCGGGTTCGGTGAACTCGGCGTGTCCTCGACGGCAAGACACCCCGGCTTCCCTGAAACCGAGTCGATCACGCCCGAGGCCAAGCCCCCGACCCCGGCCCCAGCCCCGGCCCCGACCCGGCCCCGGCCCGACCCCAGCCCCGGCCCGACCCCGACCCCGCGATCTTGCACTTACTGTGGGGACATAAAGGGCATTTCACGTGATCCGACAACCGAAAGTGCATGGGAGCGGCTGGCAGACTACGCCGGTGCAATCCGCGACCAGCTTGGCTGACCCCCGTCCCACCATCGCCGACTTCCACCGCGTCAACCGGGGCGG
>NZ_JBEXIJ010000011.1:0-193159 GCF_040608495.1 Micromonospora sp. NPDC005174
TATTGCCGTGACACGCCGAGGCGAGAGGCAATAACTTCATGATCAACGCGGGCGGGCCGGGGGGCGGGGGCGGGCCGGGCGGGGCGGGGGCGGGGCGGGGCGGGGGCGGGGTGGGGGTTACCAGCTGGTGGGGAGGGGCATTCCTTCGGTGAAGCCTGCGGCGCTCTGGACGCCGACTATCGCCCGCTCGTGGAACTGGGTCAGGTTGCGGGCGCCGGCGTAGGTGAAGGCGCTGCGTACTCCTGCGATGATCTCGTCGATCAGGTCCTCCACGCCGGGCCGGTGCGGGTCCAGGTGCATCCGGGCCGAGGAGATGCCCTCCTCGAACACCGCCTTGCGGGCCCGGTCGTACGGGCTGTCGTCGGCCGTACGCGCGCTGACCGCCCGCGCCGAGGCCATGCCGAAGCTCTCCTTGTACCGCCGCCCGTCCGGCTCCGTGTAGAGGTCACCGGGGGACTCGTAGGTGCCGGCGAACCAGGAACCGATCATCACGTTCGACGCGCCGGCGGCCAGCGCGAGCGCCACGTCGCGGGGGTGCCGCACGCCGCCGTCGGCCCAGACGTGCCGCCCCAGCTCCCGTGCCGCCGTCGAGCAGTCGAGGACGGCGGAGAACTGCGGCCGGCCGACGCCGGTCATCATCCGCGTGGTGCACATCGCGCCCGGACCGACACCGACCTTGATGATGTCCGCGCCGGCCTCGACCAGGTCGCGTACGCCCTCGGCGGTGACCACGTTGCCGGCCGCCACCGGTACGCCCGGGTCGAGCTTGCGGACCGCCCGCAACGCCGAGATCATCCGCTCCTGGTGCCCGTGCGCGGTGTCCACGACCAGCGTGTCCACACCCGCCTCGAGCAGCGCGGCGGCCTTGCCGGTGACGTCCCCGTTGATGCCGACCGCAGCCGCGATGCGTAGCCGACCCCGATCGTCCACGGCCGGCGTGTAGAGGGTGGCCCGCAGCGCGCCCTGCCGGGTCAGTACGCCGACGAGCCGGCCGTCGGCGTCCACCACCGGGGCGAGCCGACGTCGGCCGGCGGAGAGCCTGTCGAACCCGGTACGCGGGTCCGCGTCCGCCGGGACGGTGTGCAGCTCGGTGGACATCACATGCCGGAGCTGGGCGAACCTGTCCACGCCCAGCGTGTCCGCCTCGGTGACCACGCCCATCGGCCGGCCGGCGTCGTCGACCACGATCACCGCGCCGTGCGACCGCTTCGGCAGCAGGTGGATCGCGTCGCCGACGGTCTCGGTCGGGCCCAGGGTGATGGGCGTGTCGTAGATCAGGTGCCGCTGCTTGACCCAGGCGACGACGTTCGCGACGACCTCGATCGGGATGTCCTGCGGGATCACTGTGATCGCGCCCCGCCGGGCCACCGTCTCGGCCATCCGCCGCCCGGCGACCGCCGTCATGTTCGACACCACCAGCGGGATGGTGGTGCCGGTGCCGTCGCCGGTGGACAGGTCCACGTCGAGGCGGGAGCCGAGGTCGGAGCGGGCCGGCGCCATGAAGACGTCGGTGTAGGTCAGGTCGTGCGCGGGAACCGCGCCGTGAAGGAAGCGCACCTGAACATCATTCCTGCTCGCGCCCACTCCTGCCGCCGCTGGTGGTCCAAACCACCCCACCACCCGGTCCTGCGCGGTGGGTCACGAGCCGTCGCGTGCGCCGGCACGGCCGTGGGCAGCGGTCCGTGGCGACGTGGGCGGTCCCGTCGATCAGGTCAGTCGCGGGTGGCGCTCTCGTAGGCCGCGCGAAGCTCGTCGACAGCTCGTCGGGCGTGCGGGTCCGGGCGGGGGACGCCGAGGTGCAGCTCGCGGAGGTCGTCCATGAAGCGGGCGAGCAGTTCGGGGCCGCCGTCGCGGAGCAGTTCGGCGCGCACCCGCAGGCGACGGTCGCCGCCGCGCTGGGCAAGCCCCCACGTGCCGAACGCCGCCATGACCGGCAGTGTCTGGATGCCCGCCTCGGTCAGCGAGTAGGCCGCCCGCTGCCCCCGGCGGGCATCCGCACGGGTGAGCAGGCCCGCGTCGGTGAGGCGCCGCAGACGGCTGCTGAGGATGTTCGGCGCGATGCCCTCCTCGCTGCCGGTGAGCAGCTCGCGGAAGTGCCGTCGATTGCCGAACATGATGTCCCGAAGTACGAGCATCGCCCACGGATCGCCCAGGACCTCCACCGCCTGGTTGATCGGGCAACCCGAGCGTGGCGCCGACTCCATCGAGCCCTCCCGGCAAGTGATTGCATCTTGCTATCACCTCATCCTAGGGTAGGGCGGAGCAGTTGCATATCGCTATCACTGAGGGAGAGCCCGTGCCGGGACGATTCGTGTACTGGATGAACGTGTCCACCGATCTGTTGATCGAGCGTGTTCACGGCGAGCAGGGCGGCGGCACCTGGATGCGCATCGGAGAGTCACTGCACCGCGAGTTCAACGCGCGGGCGCGGTCGCTGTCGCTCATGGTCCAGGGACGCACGATCCACGAGACGATGGAGGGCTTCTGGCCGGCAGCGCGCGACGACGAGTCGTTGCCCGACTACCTGCGCGAGTACGGCGAGATCTGGACCTCGAAGCCCAAGGTGCTGGTCTCCCGCACGCGCACCAGCGCCGAGTACAACACCGTGATCATCGGCGGCGACGATGCCATCGGTCAGCTCGCGGAGCTACGGCGGCGGACCGACGGTGACATCGGTGTCGGCGGCGCCACACTGGCTACGGCGCTCTTGCGCGCGGGGCTGCTCGACGAGTTGATGCTCTTCACGCACCCCGTCATCCTCGGTGCCGGCCGCCCCCTGTTCGACGGCCACGACGAGCCGCTGGAGCTGGACCTGCTCGAGCAGGCGTGCTTCGACGAGGGCGTCACGCTCCATCGATACGCCGTCCGAAGCGCGCCTGCACCGCTGCCGCAGACCACCTGACGGGTCCGCCGCCGAGTCAGCCCACCCCTCAGGCGATGGTGCAGATGGCGGCCCCGGCGGTGATCACGGCGCCGACCTCGGCGGCGAGCCCGCTGACCGTACCGGCCTTGTGGGCGTGCAGGGGCTGCTCCATCTTCATCGCCTCGAGCACCACCACCAGGTCACCCTCGGCAACGGTGTCGCCGTCGGCCACCGCGATCTTGACGATGGTGCCCTGCATCGGGGAGGTGAGCGCGTCGCCACCGACCGGTGCGCCGGCCTTGACGCCGCCGCCACGCCGGGTCGCCTTACGGGAGGCGGGTGCGGCTGTGGTCGTACTCCCGCCGAAGCCGGCGGGGAGGCTGACCTCGATGCGCTTGCCGCCGACCTCGACCACGACGGTGTCGCGTTCGGCCGGCGCGTCGGCGGCGCCGGCGGCGGCGGCGAACGGCGGCACGGTGTTCTGGAACTCGGTCTCGATCCACCGGGTGTGCACGGTGAACGGTTCGGCGGTGAACGCCTCGTCCCGCACGACGAGCCGGTGGAACGGCAGCGCGGTGGCCATCCCGTCGACGACCATCTCGTCGAGGGCGCGGCGGGCGCGTTCCAGCGCCTCGGTCCGCGTCTCACCGATGATGATCACCTTGGCCAGCAGCGAGTCGAAGTTGCCGCCGATCACGTCGCCGGCCGAGATGCCGGTGTCCACGCGGACGCCGGGCCCGGTGGGCAGGCGCAGCGTGGTGACGGTGCCGGGCGCGGGGAGGAAGTTGCGGCCCGGGTCCTCGCCGTTGATCCGGAACTCGATGGCGTGCCCGCGCGGCGTCGGGTCCTCGGTGATCCGCAGCTTCTCGCCGTCGGCGATCCGGAACTGCTCGCGGACCAGGTCGATGCCGGCGGTTTCCTCGGTGACCGGGTGCTCGACCTGGAGTCGCGTGTTGACCTCCAGGAAGGAGATCGTGCCGTCCTTGCCGACCAGGTACTCCACCGTGCCGGCGCCGTGGTAACCGGCCTCACGGCAGATCGCCTTGGCGCTGTCGTGGATCTGCGCGCGCTGCGCGTCGGTGAGGAACGGCGCGGGGGCCTCCTCCACGAGCTTCTGGTGCCGGCGCTGCAACGAGCAGTCCCGGGTGCCCACCACGATCACGTTGCCGTGCTGGTCGGCGAGGACCTGCGCCTCGACGTGGCGCGGCTGGTCCAGGTAGCGCTCCACGAAGCACTCGCCACGACCGAACGCCGCGACGGCCTCGCGGGTGGCCGACTCGAAGAGCTGGGGGATCTCCTCCATCGTGCGGGCGACCTTGAGGCCACGCCCGCCGCCGCCGAAGGCGGCCTTGATGGCGACCGGCAGGCCGTGGTCGACGGCGAACGCCATCACCTCGTCCGGGCTGCCCACCGGATCGGGAGTGCCGGGGACCAGCGGCGCGCCGGCGCGCTGGGCGATGTGCCGGGCGGTGACCTTGTCGCCCAGGTCGCGGATCGCCTGCGGGGTGGGGCCGATCCAGGTCAGCCCGGCGTCGATGACCGCCTGGGCGAAGTCGGCGTTCTCACTGAGGAAGCCATAACCCGGGTGTACGGCGTCGGCGTCGGCCCGGGCGGCGATGTCGAGCAGCTTGTCGATGCGCAGGTACGTGTCGGTCGCGCTGTCCCCGCCGAGCGCGTACGCCTCGTCGGCGAGCGTGGCGTGCAGGGCGTCGCGGTCCGAGTCCGCGTACACGGCGACGCTGCCCAGGCCGGCGTCACGACAGGCGCGGATGACCCGGACGGCGATCTCGCCGCGGTTGGCGATCAGTACCTTGCGCACCTTCGTGGCTCCTCCCGGCAGGTTACTGACGGGGAGTGTATCGGCCACCCCTGGCGGCCCCTAACGATCGCTCAGTGTGGGATGACGCACTGAGCTTAGTCAAACTTGGCTATTACGCTTGGCTGGTGTCTGCGACTCGGATGATGATCCTCGGACTGGTGCGGTGGATGCAGCCCGTGCACGGCTACGACGTGCGCCGCGAGCTGCTGAGCTGGAGCGCCGACAAGTGGGCGAACGTGCAGCCCGGCTCGATCTACCACGCGCTGCGCAAACTCACCGAGGAAGGGCTGCTGCGGGCCGTCGCGACGGAGCAGGTCGGCGCCCGTCCGGCGCGTACGACCTACGAGGTCACCCCGAAGGGGGACGACGAGTTCGAGACCCTGCTGCGCAACTTCTGGTGGAACTTCACCGAGCCGGTCGACCCCTTCACGGCGGCCTTCTCCTTCCTGCCCGCCATGCCCCGCTCCGAGGCGGCGGCGGCGCTGCGCAACCGGGCCAACCTGCTGCGCGCCGGCATGGAGTCGATGCGCGCCTCGCTCCAGTCGGACTGGGTGCGCAACACCAAGCCGGTGCACGTCAGTTGGATGTTCGAGCTGTGGTCGGCGAAGGCGGAGGCGGAGCTGAACTGGTGTGAGCGCATCGCGGAGCGGATCGAGTCCGGAGTGTCGTACCTGCCTGCTGAGCTGGCGAACGCCGAGGGTTGGTCGGGCCCACGGGAGGGCGAGGAACGGTTCGACCGTGACGCGAAATAATCAACGTTGACTACAGACGCTATATCGCGTTAGCCTGCTGTCGGCACAGCGGGGGAGTGCGCCGTCCGGCGTCGTCCCACTCGACGGCCGGCCCGACCGGCCGGATCGACACTCGACGGCCGGCTCGGCCGGCCCGACCGACCAGGAGCAGAAATGATCGAGACCAGGGGGCTGCGGAAGTCGTTCCGCTCCCGCGCGGGTCGAGAGACGAAGACGGTGGACGCCGTGCGCGGCGTCAACCTCGAGGTCGCCGAGGGCGAGATCTTCGGCTTCCTCGGCCCCAACGGCGCCGGCAAGACCACCACGCTGCGGATGCTCGCCACGCTGATCGAGCCCGACGGTGGCGAAGCCACCATCGCCGGCGCCGACCTGCGCAAGGACCCGGCGGAGGTCCGCCGCCGGATCGGGTACGTGCCGCAGGGCGGCAGCACCTGGGACGAGTCGACCGCCCGCGAGGAGTTGGTCCTGCACGCCCGGATGTACGGCATCGGCAAGGCCGACGCACAGCGGCGCGCCGTCCGCGCGCTGGAGGCCTTCCAGCTCACGGAGTACGCCGACCGCAAGTGCAAGACGTACTCCGGCGGCCAGCGTCGGCGGGTCGAGATCGCGCTCGGCATCATCCACGAGCCGAAGATCGTCTTCCTGGACGAGCCGACCACCGGCCTCGACCCGCAGAGCCGCGCCCACATGTGGGACGAGATCCGGCGACTGCGCAACGACGGGATGACCGTCTTCATCACCACGCACTACCTGGACGAGGCCGACGCCCTCTGCGACCGCATCGCGATCATGGACAACGGCGAGGTCGTCGCCGAGGGCACGCCGGCCGAGCTCAAGCGGGAGATCTCCGGCGACGTGGTGCTCGTCGGCCTCGACCTCGCCGACACCCCGCAGGCCACCAAGGCGCTCGACGGCGAGCCGTACGTCAACAAGCTGGAGACCGCCGACGAGGGCGGCCTGCGCCTCTACGTCGACGAGGGCGCCACCGCCATCCCCCAGGTGCTGCGCCGCCTCGACCACGCCGGTCTGGAGCTGCGCTCGATCGAGCTGCACCGGCCCAGCCTGGACGACGTCTTCCTGACCAAGACCGGCCGCTCGCTGCGCGAGTCCTGACCCCGGAGAGACGACTCATGAAATTCGCCCGCGACACGTGGCTGATCTTCCAGCGGCAGATCCAACTTCTGCTGCGCAACCCGGTCTGGGTCTTCGTCGGCGTGTTCCAGCCGGTGATGTACCTGCTGCTCTTCGCCCCACTGCTCAAGCCGGCCCTGAACGCGCCCACCCAGGCCGCCGCCTACAAGATCTTCGTACCGGGCCTGCTGGTGCTGCTGGCCATCTTCGGCGGCCTGTTCCAGGGCTTCGGCCTGATCGCCGAACTGCGTGCCGGCGTCATCGAACGCTCCCGGGTCACCCCGATCAGCCGGCTCGCCCTGCTGCTCGGTCGCTCGCTGCGCGACGTGGTGTCGCTCATCGTGCAGGCCGTCATCATCACCCTGCTGGCGCTCCTGTTCGACCTGCGGGTCTACATCGGTGACCTGCTGCTGGCGTACCTGATGCTCGCCCTCATCGCGCTCATGACCTCGGCCGTGTCCTACGGCGTCGCGCTCAAGGTCAAGAGCGAGGACGCACTGGCCCCCCTGATGAACACCGTGGCGCAGCCGGTGCTGCTGCTCTCCGGCATCCTGCTGCCGCTGACCTTCGCACCGGGCTGGTTGCAGGGCATCGCCGACTGGAACCCGTTCTCCTGGGCGGTCGACGGCACCCGGGCGCTGTTCGCCGGTGACCTGGGCAGCGACAAGGTCTGGCAGGGCCTGACCATCACCGCGGTCCTCGCGGCGCTGGGCGTCTTCTGGGCCGCCCGCCAGTTCGCCCGCAGCGTCCGCTGACGCTTGCCCTTCGCCGTGGATCGGGGTGCCCCTTCTCGTAGGGGCACCCCGATGCCGGGTTGTCGGGGTTCAGCGCACCCGGGCGAGGGTGAGGCCGTCCGCGATCGGCAGCATCACCGGGTCGACCCGCACGTCGGCCAGCACCTCGTCGTTGAACGCGGCGATGGCCCGGTCGTTGACGTCCTGCGGCGCGATGACCCGCCCGCCGCGCAGCACGTTGTCGACGGCGATCACCCCGCCCGGCCGCATCCGCGGCACCAGCTCGGCCCAGTAGACCGGGTACCCGGTCTTGTCGGCGTCGATGAACGCGAAGTCCAGGTGGCGCTCCTGCGGCAGCTCGCGCAGCGTTTCGCCGGCCGGGCCGATGCGCAGGTCGATGCGGTCCTGCACTCCGGCGCGGGCCCAGTAACGCCTGGCGATCCCGGTGTACTCCTCGGAAATGTCGAAGCAGGTCAGCCGCCCATCGTCGGGCAACCCCCGCGCGATGGCCAGTGCCGACAGGCCGGTGAACGTGCCAACCTCGACAGCCTGCCGTACGTCGAGCAGCCGGGTCAGGAACGTCAGGAACGCGGCCTGCTCCGGTGCCACCTGCATGGTGGCGTGCTCCGGCAGCACCGACCGGGTCTCCTCGGCCAGATCCTGGATGATCTCGTCCGGCGGTGCGCCGTGTGCGACCAGGTACGCGTGCAGCTCGTCGGTGAGTGGGATCGACTTGGTGGTCATGAATGGACGTTACCGAGCGGCTCGACCGATTGGCCGCCCGGCGCGACCTTTGTCCACAGGTCCGTGATCTCCAGGCCCAGTTCCGCCAACAGCCGACGCAGCAACGGCATCGACAACCCGACCACTGCACCCGGGTCACCCTCGATCCGCTCCACGAACGACCCGCCCAACCCGTCGATGGTGAACGCGCCCGCGACCGCCAACGGCTCACCCGTGGCGACGTACGCGGCGATCTCGTCGTCGCTGATGTCCGCAAAGTGGACGACCGTCGACGCGACCGCCTCCGCCCGCTGCCCGCTGACCAGGTCGATCAGGCAGTGTCCGCTGTGCAGGACGCCACTGCGCCCCCGCATCCGCAACCAACGACGGGTGGCGTCCGCCGGATCGGCCGGCTTGCCGAGAATCTCCCCGTCGAACGCGAGCACCGAGTCACAGCCGATGATCAGAGTCCGCTGACCGGTCCCGGCAGTGGTGTCCTCGCCGGCGCTGCCGGTGGCTGGGTTGGCGTCGGTGGCTGAGCTTGCGCCGGTGTCGTTGGCTGGGCCGGTGTCGTTGGCTGGGCGGTTCGGCGTGGTGCTGCCGGTGCCGGCGGCTTTCGTCGTGGCGGCCGGATGCAGCCGGCCAAGCACCGCTTGTGCCTTGAGCCGAGCCAGCTCCAAGCACAGATCTTCGGCGCGATCGGTCACCACCACGGATTCGTCCACCCCGCTGACCAGCACGTCCGGCTCGATGCCGGCAGCCTGGAGCAATTTCCGGCGAGCAGGGCTGGCAGAGGCGAGTACGAGGCGGAGCGGCAGAGTGTCAGACACCAGCCCGACGTTACCGCCCCCGCCCATCACCACACTGGTCCCCGGCCCTCAACGCCGCGTCCGCCGCCCGTCCCAGCCCTTGATCCACACCACATCGCCGATATCGCGCGATCAACCCGCCCCGATACCCCCACATCGCCGATACGGAGTCGATCAACCCGCCCTCCGCCATGATCCACTCGACTTCCTGCAAACCGGGGCGTCCAATGGCGTGGAATGCCCCGACTTCAAGGAAACCGAGTCGATCGAGGCGCCGAATCCGACTACCGGCTGATTTTGGGCGGCGGATCATCACCGCGCCGCCGACGACGCGCCACGAAAGCCCATCCGGCACCGATGGCAATGATCACTCCGAGGGTGGCAAGGCCGCGAGCGGATGCGCCGTCATCCTCGCCCGGCCGAACACCGGTCGCCGTGGTCGACCCACCGCCGGCGGGCGCGCTCACCGATTCAAACCCCAACGGGGGTACGTCTGCCGTCAGCGCCGCCACAAGATCGATCACGCCATCCCCGTACTCGTCGTCCCGTCCCGGCGGCCCCTTGTCAATGGCCGTGGCCTTGAGCCGATGGGCCACCTCCTGCGCCGGCAGGTACGGATACTTCGACCTGATCAACGCCGCTGCCCCGGCCACGATCGCGGTGGCACTCGACGTTCCCGTGCCCTTCGAATACTTCCCGCCATAGCTGGTGCTGTAAATGTCGACCGCAGGCGCGACCACATCGACCTCCGGCCCAGCCACTGACACAGAGGCATGTTGCCCGGCGCGATCAACACCGCCGACGGCAATTACTCCCTCTTCGGTCGCTGGATATGAGGGGTGGTCATTGGGCTTGTTCCCCGCCGCTGCAACGATAACGATATTCGCTGAAATGGCGGCTTCTACTGCGCGAACGAGTCGTGGTGTTGAGGCCCCACCGCTCGAAATGCTTATTACTTGCACTCCCTCTGATACTGCGAACTCGATAGCTTCGGCAAGGTCGTCTGCTTCGCCGGAATTGTCTGAAGTGGAGGACCTTATCGGAAGAATCTTGGATCGGGGGGCGATGCCAAGCGCGCCCGTTTTTGTAGTTCCGCCATGCGCCGCGATTAGTCCAGCCATGCTTGTGCCATGGCTGTTCAAGTCTGTTCGTCCATCCCCCGAACCGCCGGGAGTGGTATCGGTTCCGATCAGCAAATTCCCGATGAGATCAGGATGAGGATCAACGCCGGTGTCAGGTATCGCAACCACTACGCCGTCGCCTTTGCTGATTAGATGCGCTCGGGGAACCTTCAGAAAGTCTAGATGCCACTGATCCGCTCGAATTCTTTCCGAGCCGGCGGGTTGGGGAGCGCTCTGCGCGGGCCGTGCCAACGTTGTCGATAGCGGTTGGGGGAAGATGATTGGTAAGGTCAGTGCCGTTGCCGTGATCCTCGCAAAAATCGACATTATCGATTGATGCCGATGGCTGGCCCCGGGTTGATCGGCCCTTCGTCTTCAGGGGGCAGAACTACCGGCGCGACGCCCTTATCTGTTTCCCAAGGGTGATCAGGGTCCCAGGAAACCACGTTGTGGCCTGCTGGCCCTCGATCAGTCCATCGAGTGGCGTTGGACTTGATGCCGTGATGGCTGGTTAATCCGGGCGCGCCGCCCGTGGGTATGCCTGCCGTAGGCAACAGGCCACGCCCTGATCCGGGTCGGGAACCTGCACCTCCGCTCGGCGCTGTACCGGCTCCACCGCCTCCGATGACACCGCCGACTGGGTTGACGCGTCGAGGTGAATTCTGTATTGGACCAGGTTGGTTCACACTGCTCCCTGGCACGCCCCCAATTAGGCCTCCTGGTGGCATGGAGCGGCTGGCAGTCGGCGGTATCGGTCGTGGGGTAGGGCTCTCGGCTCCCGTCGGGGGCCTGATATTCGTAGGTGTCCGAGAGATTAGGCCACCGGTGGGTGTAGTGGATATACCAGGTAACAGGCTCGGCGACGCTGTGGGTGGCGCTGATTGCGAAGCTCCGAGGCCGGGAGGCGCTGGGTTCGCTATGCCTGGCGTTAACAACGAACCTGTTCCGCCTAGTACAGGCCCCACCCCTGTTGAACTTTGAACAGGCATGAGACCTGAGGGCGGGGTCTTGCTCGCCACCGCGGTTGCGGTAGTAGCCGGTGTCATCGGTACGGCGACGACTGGAGGAATAACTGGGCCTGGCGAACTGGGGCTGTACGCATCAGGGTCGTTTGGCTGATGGCCAATTCGCCGCGGTGGAGGTGGAGGTTTTTGAAGGGTGGCTTGGGCTTGTTGGAGTTCGCCACTGAGGTTGAACATCATCGCCCGTGCCTGCACGTTCAAACGTTCCAGCTCGCCGTCCGTCACCGGTGCGTCGACGACCCGGTTGCCCATGATGGCCTTCGGGTCGGCGGCTGTCGCCTCGTACGCCTGCTTCTGTTTGAGCTTGACCGCGTACTCCTCGTGGAGCTTGCGTAGCTCGGCCCTGGTGGTGCCGATGGCCTGGGTGGCGGCGGACAGCGCGGTGTAGTTGGCGGCGGCGGCGTCGTGGGTGTGGCGCACCTTGGCGATCAGGTCGTCGAGTTGGGAGAGGTACGTGCCGGAGGCGGCGCTGGTCTCGGGGGGCCACGCTTCGGCCAGCCCTCGGCGGTATTCCTGGAGTCGGCCGAGGTGGATCTGGGCCAGGTCGCAGACCTTGCGCCAGCCGGCGACCTGTTTCCAGTGGTTGGTGGTGTCGTGGTCCTGGAGGCACGCCCACATGCTGTTGAGGTCCATCAGGTGCCAGTCGGTCTGGCCGGAGGTGCGGCCGCCACCACGCTCGATCATGGCAGGACCACCGGCCTTTCGCTGTCGGGGCCGGTGGGGTCGCTGAGTGTCGGCGTGCGGCCTCCGGGTAGGACGGTCCCCGGGTCGGCGAGGGCCCGTTGGACGTCCACGGCGCGGGCGGCGGAGAAGGCGTCGCTGTCGGCGTACTGGGTGGCGACCCGGTCGGCGACGGCGGCCAGGTGGCCGGTGGCACCGCGGAAGGCGTACACCATGTCGGTGGTGGCCTGCTGGGTCTCGTGGTGGGCGTGCAGGAAGGTGACCAGCTCGACGAACGCGTCGCACGGGTTGGGGACCTTCGCGGACATGTCGTCGGCGATGTACGACAGGTGGGGCGCGTAGTTGCTCTCGACCTCGGCGGCGAGCCGGTCGGCGAACTCGCGGAGCTGACGGATGTCGGCCTCGATGCCGCCGTAGCTGTTGAGCCAGGGCGCCGGGTGGTCCTCTTCCGGGATCATCGGTCCTCCCTGTCCGTCACTGCACCATCTCCCTGAGTGAGGTTAACGGCTGCACGGCGATCCTGGCAGCCCCGCAGAGGGGCGAGCCGTGGTCAGCGGGGGAGGCCGGAGGCGCGCCAGGTGTCGTGGCGCGCCGGTCGGCCGCTGCGCGCCCACGCGGACACGGTGGCCGGTGCGGCTGCCGCGGCCGGGCGGGACCGGACGAGGACCGCCCCTACCAAGGCGGCCAGTTCGTCGGCGGTCGGCACGCCGCGGACGACCCGGAACAGCGGCTCTTCGGCAGACATGCCGCCAGGGTACGCGGCCAGAAGTCACGTCACACGCACAGTGGCGTGCCGGCGGTGTGAGCGTCGGCGGGTCCGGGTACCGTCTCACCGATGTCGAACGCGCTTCCCCAACTCGTCGCTGACCGATACCGGCTTCTGTCGCCGCTCGGCCAGGGCGGCATGGGTCGGGTGTGGAAGGCGCGCGACGAGGTGTTGCACCGGGACGTCGCCATCAAGGAGTTGGTGCCGCCGCCCGGCCTCACCGACGAGGAACGCCGCGAGATGCGGGAACGTTCGCTGCGTGAGGCTCGGGCCATCGCCCGACTCAACCACGTGAACGTGGTGCGCATCTTCGATGTTCTGCGGACCGACGGCGACCCGTGGATCGTCATGGAGTACGTGGCGTCGAGGTCGTTGCAGGACACCCTCGCCGAGGACGGGCCGGTGTCGGTGGCCCAGACGATCGAGATCGGCCTGGGCGTGCTCGGCGCGTTGAACGCGGCCCACAAGGCGGGCGTCATGCACCGCGACGTCAAGCCGGGCAACGTGCTGCTGGGCGAGGACGGTCGGGTGGTGTTGACCGATTTCGGTCTCGCCACGATTCCCGGTGACCCGAATGTCACCCGTACCGGCATGGTGCTCGGTTCGCCCGCGTACATCTCGCCGGAACGGGCCCGGGAGGGCACCGCCGGGCCGGAGGCCGACCTGTGGTCGCTGGGCGCGACGCTGTACGCGGCGGTGGAGGGCAAGTCGCCGTACGCGCGGCCGTCCGCGATCGCCACGCTGGCCGCGCTGGCCACCGAACCGATGCCACCCCCGAAGAACGCCGGCCCACTCAAGGCGGTCCTCACCGGGCTGCTGCAGAAGGACCCGAAGGAACGCATCACCGCCGAGGTGGCGGAACGCCTGCTGCGCCGCGCCGGTGGCAAGCGGACGCGGGGGATCTCACTGCTCGACGGCGTACGCCGGCCGGGGCCGAACGGTCCGCGTGAGCCGCGCCCGCCGCTCGTGCCGGCGCCCCGCCCGGCCGAGGAGGTAACCGACCGCCCGGTGTCGCCGCCTGCTCCGCGTACCCCGCCGCCGGTAGCCGCAGCCGCGGCCGGGCCGGCGGTGGCCGACGCGACGCCGACGGAGGTCGTGCCGGGCCGTGTGGACGCCGAGCCGACGGCCACGGTGCCGGCCGAGCCGACCGCGACCATCGACCGACCGGCCACGCCGGAGGCCGACCCGACCGCCGTGGTGTCCGCCGGGGGCGGTGCCAGCGGCGACGGTACGACGGACGCTGACGACGAGCCGACGGCCGTGGACGGTCCGCCGGTGGCGCCGGAGCAGCGCAAACCCTCGACGCCCACGTCGGTGATGCCGCCGGTGGGCCCGGCGGGGCGCGCGGCGGTTCCGCAGTTCGACGGTACGAAGCCGAACAACACCCGCCGGAACGTGCTGATCGGTGCACTGGTGGCCCTGCTGCTGGTCGGCCTCGTGGTGATCGTGCCGATGCTGACCAAGGGCGACGACGACGGCACCCAGCAGGCCGACCCGACGACTGCCGCCGCGACTACCGGGGCCGCGCCGACGACCGCCCCGGCGGCACCCCCGCCGACCAGCGCCGCTCCTAGCCCGACTCCATCGGCCACGCCGTCCGTGGACCCGAACGCGCTGCCGGCGGGCTGGACGCTGCACAAGGGGCCGACCTTCTCCATCCCGCTCCCACCCGGCTGGAGCGGCCGTCAGACCAGCTCGGACACGGTCGTCTTCGACCAGTCCGGCGGGCCCGGCAAGATGCTCGTCCAGTGGACCTCCAGCCCGCTGAAGGACGCAGTCGCCGACTGGAAGGAAAAGGAGCCGTACCGTCGGAATCTGGTCAGCAACTACCAGTTGGTGGGCAGCATCAAGGCCTGCGACTGGTATCGGACCTGCGCCGACTGGGAGTGGTTGGAGACCCGGGACAACGCCCGCATCCACGTGCGCAACCGGGGCTTCGTAACGGCCAGCAACCGGGGCTACGCCATCCGGTGGGAGATCGCGGAGAAGGACTGGCAGGCCAACCTCGCCAACTTCGACCAGATCGTCAAGGGCTTCAAGCCCGACCGGGTCAACTGACCCGCGTTCCACACCTGCGCGAACCTCTCTCGCATGTTCTTGCGTCGTTCGGGGTATCTGATCTCCAACGACGGAGGGAGGTGCGACATGGGTTACCGATACAGGAACGCCCGGCCCCGGCTGGCACTGTGGATGCTCGTCGCACTAGGCGATGTGGCACTGCTGCTGATCAGCGTTGGGCTTCCGGTACTCGTCGCGCTGTTCGGCGTCGTCGCCATCACCGTTGGTGCGGTGGGTGTCCGGCGGCTCGTTCGGCGGGACTCAGTCGTCCGCGAAGAAGCTCCGGTGTTGGTGCCCGCCCTGAGCCGACGGCGGGCCTGAACCGAAACCGGTGGTGTGGCGGCAGCCGGACCGATTGTGCACCGTGAGGTGATAGTCGATCCCGCTGCCGCCAACGGCCCGATCAGGTGTTGTTGGCCAGCGCCACGAGGCGGCTCCGGTCCCCGTTCCAGTAGTTGCGGTCCACGTTGCCGCTGATCCCGGAGACGGCGCCGCTGCTGGTGTACTGCCAGAAGCTCCACACCGACGCGCCGGCCGGCAGGGCACCCGGGGTGCTCGACCAGCGGGCCAGCCAGAGCGGGTGGTTGGCCCACGGGCCGGTCCAGCTGCCGGTGCACTGGTTCCACCAGCTCGTGGTGGTGTAGATGACCGCGTACCGGCCGGTGCGCGAGCGGTAGGTGTTCAGGAAGTCCTGCACCCAGTTGCGCATGCCGGTGGTGCTGAGGCCGTAGCAGTAGCCGCCGCTGTACGGGTTCGCCTCGATGTCCAGCGCCGCCGGCAGGGTGCGGCTGTCCGCCGACCACGCGCCACCGTTGGACGCCAGGTAGTTGGCCTGGGTCGAGCCGGCGGAGATGTTCGGCCGGGCGAAGTGGTACGCCCCGCGGATCACTCCGGCGTTGTAGGCGTTGACGTAGTTCGTGTTGAAGGCGGAGTCCTTGACGCTGGTGCCCTCGGTCGCCTTGATGAAGGCGAACTCGATGCCCGCGTTCCGGACGCTGGTCCAGTTGATGCTGCCCTGGTAGTGGGACACGTCGACACCGGCGGTGGTGGCCGCTGCCGCCGGACCGGCGGTCGCGACCAGGGTCGCCGCCGCGGTGGCGAGGACGGTGAGGCCGGCCGCGAGCGCGCGGCGCAGCGATGATCGGGTACGGGCCATGAGTGCCTCCAGGGACGCCTGTCTATTGACGCCCATCTTTGGAGGTAACTGCCCTAGATCGCAAGAGTCTTAGAAGAAAGTTTCATCGATGGGCGTCTGTCGTCCTACCGTCAGCTGGCGGACGATCAGCGCAACGCGGCCGGATCGAGCTGCCAGCGAAAGGGCTCGACCACGCTCAACGTCTCGCCGGCCTTGGCGACCTGGTCCTCGACGTAGTGCTCGCCGTCGAGCCGGTACAGGCGCAGCGAGTGACCGTCACCGTCCTGCTCGACCAGCAGGTACCAGGGGATGCGCGCGATGGCGTAGAGCTGCATCTTGATGAGGCGATCGGCGGCAGCGTTGCCGGGCGAGACGATCTCGCCAACGAGAGATACCCGGTCTGCGTCGAGAAAGATGCCGTCGCCGTCGATGTCGGTCACGACGAGATCCGGGATGACGACCCGGTCGATGCCGAGCCGGACGTTGATGGCCTCGTAGACCGAAAGCCCGTCTGGATCTGCCGCTGCCTCGATGCTGTTCGCCAGTAGACGCGACACCCGCTGGTGCCAACGGCTCGGGGCAGGGCTCACGATCAGGCTCCCGTCGAGCAGCTCGATGCGGTCAGGCGTCTCGCCCAAGGCGAAGTAGTCGGCCTCGGTCCACAGGCCGATGTGCGGCTCCAGGGGCGCTGCGCTCACCCGCGTTCACCTCCCGCTCGACTCGCCACCCGATCAGTCTCCCAGGATACGGGCCGGTGCCTCGGGCGCGACACGGAACGCCGCCGGTAGGCTCGCGCCCCATGATGTCGATCGACGGACTGGGCGAGATGTGGGACACGCTGTTCGGCGCGCAGCCGGACCCGCCCCCACTGCTGGTGCTGATCACCGCCGCCGTCGCGCTGGTGGTGGTGTCCACCCGGCTGCCGTGGCGCATCGCCCGCAATGCCATCACCATCGCCCACGAGGGCGGGCACGCCCTCGTCGCCCTGCTCACCGGCCGCAAGCTGCGCGGAATCCGGCTGCACTCGGACACGTCGGGACTGACGCTCTCCGCCGGTCGACCCTCCGGGCCGGGAATGATCCTCACCCTGCTCGCCGGCTACGTCGCCCCGCCGCTGATCGGGTTGGCCGGCGCCTGGCTGCTCGGCGGTAACCGCATCACCCTGCTGCTCTGGGTCGCGGTGGCAATGCTGCTCGCCATGCTGGTCATGATCCGCAACGCGTTCGGCGTGGTGTCGCTCCTGGTCACCGGAGCGCTGGTGTTCGCCGTCTCCTGGTACGCGACGCCGCAGGTGCAGGCCGCGTTCGCGTACACCGGGGTGTGGTTCCTGCTGCTGGGCGGGGTGCGGCCGGTGGTGGAGCTGCAACGCCTGCGCTCGCGTGGTCGGATGCCCGCCTCCGACGCCGACCAGCTCGCCGGGCTGACCCCGTTTCCGGCGTTCTTCTGGGTGGTCTTCTTCGCCCTGGTCAACCTGGTCGCCCTCGTCGTCGGCGCCCTGCTGCTCGCCGGCCCGATCCTCACCGACGCCGGCCTGACGCTCTGATCCCATCGGGGCAGAATGAGCCCATGCGATACGTGATCATCGGGGCGGGCGCGGTCGGCGGGACCATCGGTGTACGGCTGGCGCAGGCCGACCGGGACGTGACACTGGTGGCCCGTGGGGCGCACCTGGACGCGATCCGGGAGCGTGGCCTGACGCTGCGGCAGCCGGACGGCGACGTGACCGCCCGGCTCGCCGCCGTCGACGGCCCAGGTGACCGGCCGCTGTCGCCGGACACGGTGCTGGTGCTCACCGTCAAGTCGCAGGACACCGAGGACGCGCTGGCGACGTGGGTGGACGCTCCCGTCGCCGGCGGCGGGACGGCCGGCGAGCGGCTGCCGCTGGTCACCGCGCAGAACGGGGTGGCGAACGAGCGGGCCGCCCTGCGGCTCTTCGCGGACGTGCACCCGATCTGCGTCTGGCTGCCGGCCACCCATCTGGAGCCGGGCGTGGTGGTGGCGAACGGACACCCGCACCCCGGGATGCTCCACATCGGCCGCTATCCGGGCGGCGCCGACGACACCGACCGGGCGATCGCCGCTGACCTGACCGCCGCCGGTTTCGTCGCGCCGGTACGCGAGGACGTGCTGCGCTGGAAGTACGGCAAGCTGCTCAGCAACCTCGGCAACGGGCTTCAGGCGCTGCTCGGGGATGACATCCCGGATGCCCTCATCGAGCGGGTACGCGCCGAGGGCATCGCCGCGCTCGCCACCGCCCGCATCCCGCACACGTCCCCCGAGGAGGAACGGGCCGAACGTGGTGACCTCGTGCAGCAGCGCGCGGTCGGCGGCGCGAACCGGTCCGGCGGCTCCACCTGGCAGAGCCTCGCCCGAGGCACGGGCTCGACCGAGGTCGACCACCTCAACGGGGAGATCGCGCTGCTCGGCCGGCTGCACGGCGTACCGACGCCGGCCAACGTGGCCGTGCAGCGGGCGGTACGGCGGGCCACGCGGGAGCGGATCGGGGCCGGCGCGTTCCCACTCGCCGAGCTGGAGAAGATGATCGCCTGACCGGGGCAACCGAGCGCCCCGCCCGGCGCGTGTTCCCTGCGACCGACACGGGGAGGTAGCGGGGTGCCGGACGTCGACGGGTTCGACGAGTTCTACCGGGGGAGCCGACAACGGCTGCTCGGTTTCGTCTACGCCCTCACCGGCGACCGGGTCGAGGCGCAGGATGCCGTGCAGGAGGCGTACATCCGGGCCTGGCAGCGCTGGTCGACGATCAGCGCCTACGACGACCCGGAGGCGTGGGTACGGGTGGTCGCCAGCCGTGTCGCCGTCAGCCGGTGGCGCAGCCTGCGCAGCCGTGCCCGCGCGTACCTGCGGCACGGCGCGACCGAGACCGTTCCCGGGCCGGGCACCGACACGGTCGAGGTGGTCGCCGCGCTGCGCCGACTGCCCGAGGAGCAACGCACCGCCATCGCCCTGTACTACCTGATGGGCATGCCGGTCGCCGAGGTGGCGCGGGAGACCGCCGCCCCCGTCGGCACGGTCAAGGCCCGCCTCTCCCGTGGGCGTACCGCGCTCGCCGGTCTGCTCGCCGTCTCTGAGCTGGAGGAGGCCACCGATGCATGACGACCTGGCATTCGTCGAACAGGTCCACCGCGACCTGAGCGACGTGCAGTGGCCGGAGCCGCAGGAGATCCGGGCCCGTGCCCGTCGCCGCAGTCGTCGTACCGTCGCGCTGGCGACCGTCGCGGTGCTCGCGGCGGTGACAGGCCCGGCATACGCCCTGACGGGAGGCACCTCCGCTGCGCCCGATGCCGCCCTGCCCGTCTCGACGCAGGGCCCCGCTCGGGCGGACATTCCCCTGGACTCCCTGCTGGCGGTCACCGAGGTGCCGGTGAAGAACCCCGTGCAGCTCGGCGATGCCGGTCTCGGGGAGGTCGTCCGGTTGGATCCGACGTTGCAGAGGTGCGGCGACGACCGTGGCGTACCGGCGGTGCCCGCGTACTCCCGTTACTCGCGGTCGCAGACCCTGTTGTCGTCGACGAAGGACGGTGGCGCGCCGGCGCGGGTCGAACTCAGCCAGGACGTCTACCGGGTCGATCCGCTGGTGAGCACGCGACTCTTCACCCACCTGAGGGCGCTGCTCGAGGCCTGCCCCGAGTGGTATTTCGCCGAGCGCACCCTGGTGGCGGGTGCGACGACGCCGAACGAGAGCAGGCACGCCTGGGAGACGGCGGCGAGCAACTTCGCCGGTGACGAGTCGATCCTGGTGCGGTACGTACCGTTCGCTCCCGCTGGTCCGGCCACCACCGAAAGGACACTCCAGCGCTCCAGCCCGGTCGGGATGACAGTCATGGTCCGGGTCGGCGACCTGCTCACCGTGCTGGAGCCCAATCCGGACCTGGGCCTGCACGACGCGGACCTCGAGGCGCTGGGTCGAGTCGCTGCCCGGCGACTGTGTCCCGCTGCCAACCCGGCCTGCTGACTGTCCGCACAACTTCGGGGATGTTGCTGCCTCCCAGGGCAGGGAAGCAGCACTTTCCCCGAAGTTGCGCGAAAACAGCGAGCGTGCGCGAGAAGCGAGCGTGCGCGAGAAGCGAGCGAGCGGTCAGAGCGGGATGTTGCCGTGCTTCTTGGGCGGCAGGGTCTCGCGCTTGGTCCGCAGGACGCGTAGTGCCCGGACGATCTGGGTGCGCGTCTCGTGCGGGGCGATCACCGAGTCGACGTACCCGCGCTCGGCCGCCACGTACGGGTTGGCCAGCGTGTCCTCGTACTCGGCGATCTTCTCGGCCCGGACCGCCGCCGGATCATCGGAACCGGCCAGCTCCGAGCGGTAGAGGATGTTCACCGCGCCCTGCGCGCCCATCACGGCGATCTGTGCGGTCGGCCAGGCGAAGTTCAGGTCCGCGCCGAGGTGCTTGGAGCCCATCACGTCGTACGCCCCGCCGTACGCCTTCCGGGTGATCACGGTGACCTTCGGGACGGTCGCCTCGGCGTACGCGTAGATGAGCTTCGCGCCCCGGCGGATGATGCCGTCCCACTCCTGGCCGGTGCCGGGCAGGAACCCGGGCACGTCGACGAAGGTCAGCACCGGAATGTTGAACGCGTCGCAGGTGCGCACGAACCGGGCGGCCTTCTCGGAGGCGGCGATGTCCAGGGTGCCGGCGAAGTGCATCGGCTGGTTGGCGACCACACCGACCGGCCGACCCTCGACCCGGCCGTAGCCGACGACGATGTTCTGCGCGTAGAGCGGCTGGACCTCCAGGAACTCCCCGTCGTCGAGGACGTGCTCGATGACGGTGTGGATGTCGTACGGCTGGTTGGCCGAGTCCGGGATGAGCGTGTCCAGCGCACGGTCCTCGTCGGTGATCTCCAGGTCCGCCGGGGCCTCGAAGACGACCGGCTCGTCGAGGTTGTTCGACGGCAGGTACGACAGCAGTGCCTTGACGTAGTCGACCGCGTCGTCCTCGTCGCTGGCGAGGTAGTGCGCGTTGCCGCTGCGGGTGTTGTGCGTACGGGCCCCGCCCAGCTCCTCCATCCCGACGTCCTCGCCGGTGACGGTCTTGATCACGTCGGGTCCGGTGATGAACATGTGGGAGGTCTGGTCGACCATGACGGTGAAGTCGGTGACCGCCGGGGAGTAGACCGCGCCGCCCGCGCAGGGCCCCATCACCAGCGAGATCTGCGGGATCACCCCGGACGCCCGGACGTTGCGGAAGAAGATCTCCCCGTACAGGCCGAGCGACACCACGCCCTCCTGGATGCGGGCCCCGCCGGAGTCGTTGATGCCGACCACCGGGCAACCGATCTTCATGGCGAGGTCCATCACCTTGACGATCTTCTCGCCGAAGACCTCACCGAGCGAACCGCCGAAGACCGTGAAGTCCTGGGCGAAGACGCAGACCTGCCGGCCGTCGACAGTGCCGTAGCCGGTCACCACGCCGTCGCCGTACGGGCGGTTGCGCTCCAGGCCGAAGGCCGTGGACCGGTGTCGGGCCAGCTCGTCCAGCTCGACGAAGGAGCCCTCGTCGAGCAGCATCTCGATGCGCTCGCGGGCGGTCTTCTTGCCCCGCGCGTGCTGCTTCTCGACCGCACGCGCCGACCCGGCGTGCACCGCCTCGTCGACCCGGCGCTCCAGGTCCGCCAGCTTGCCGGCAGTGCTGTGGATGTTGGTCCCGGTCTCGGTAGTCACCCAGGGAATATAACGATGGTTCAGGTCCGTGCGGCTGTGCAGTACGCCTCAACGCCCGTACCGGTCGCCGCCGTAGGCTGACGGTATGCCGGGTTCCCCGTACACCGATCTGGACCGACCACCGCTGTCGGCGGCCCGGCTGCGGCGCGCGCTGGTCGCGCCGAACGGTCCCTGGACGCGTCTGGAGCTGTACGCCGAGACCGGCTCCACCAACGCGGACGTGTCCGAGGCCGCCGCCGCGGGCGAGCCGGAGGGTCTGGTCGTGGTCGCGGAGCGGCAGACCGCCGGGCGCGGCCGTCGCGGCCGGGTCTGGCAGTCGCCGCCGCGCGCCGGCATCGCCACCAGCGTCCTGCTGCGCCCCGGCGAGGCCGCGCCGGACCGCGACTGGGCGGCCGTTCCACCGACGGGGTACGGCTGGCTGCCCCTTCTCGCCGGCGTCGCGCTTGTCGAGTCGGTGGCCCGGCTGTCCGAGCTGGACGCGACCCTGAAGTGGCCCAACGATCTGCTCATCGGGGATGCGAAGTGTGCCGGCGTGCTGGCCGAGGCGGTGCCGGGGCGCTCTGCGGCACAACCGCCGGCCATCGTCCTCGGCATCGGTCTCAACGTGACCCTGCGCGCCGACGAGCTGCCGGTGAACCCGACCGGGCTGCCGGCCACGTCGCTGCAACTGGCCGGCGCGGCGGCCACCGACCGGGACCCACTGCTGCGGGCGTTGCTGCGGGCGCTCGCCGACTGGTACGACCGTTGGCGCACCGCCGGCGGAGACGCCGAGGCGAGTGGGCTACGCGCCGCCTACCTGGCCTCCTGCGCCACGATCGGCCGCGAGGTACGCGTCCTGCTGCCCAACGGCGAGACCCGAACCGGCACCGCAACAAGCATCGACAGCGACGGCCAACTCCAACTAACCACCCCGCTGGAAACCCGAACCATATCCGCCGGAGACGTCCTGCACGTGCGCTAGCCCCCCTCCGCGGCGATCTTGCACTTTCTGTCGTGGCGTATCGGGCTCAAGGGCGCGTAACGGCGACCGAAAGTGCAAGATCGCGGAAGCTGGGGTGGGGCCGCGTGGCGGATGTCGCTGACTGGCTTTCGGGGTTTACCGTCGGCGCGTCAAAGAAAAGGCGTTGGAGGTTGTCGTGGCGTTCCCCGAAGACGTGCTCACGAAGGACGAGCACGTCGTGCTGCACCTGCACCCGCACTGGAAGGCCCTTGTCCGGCCGATTCTGGTGCTGGTCGTCGCCATCGCCGCGGTGGTGGTCGGCGTGCTGCTGCTACCCGAGAGTTCCGGCGGTTCGATCGC
Source organism: Micromonospora sp. NPDC005174 (assembly GCF_040608495.1). Classification (NCBI taxonomy): domain Bacteria; kingdom Bacillati; phylum Actinomycetota; class Actinomycetes; order Micromonosporales; family Micromonosporaceae; genus Micromonospora; species Micromonospora sp. NPDC005174. Next base: position 22,595 of record NZ_JBEXIJ010000011.1, read on the forward strand.
GCTGGCCGTGATCGGCGTGATCGGCCTGGTCGCGGTGCTCTGGCTCGGTCTGTGGCCGTTCCTGGTCTGGCGTACCACCCATTACCTGTTCACCAACGAGCGCGTGCTGTTGCAGCAGGGTGTCTTCTCCCGGGACCGGCGGGACCTTCCGCTGACCCGGATCAACGACCACTCGATGAACCAGCACTTCTTCGAGCGGATGCTCGGCTGCGGCACCCTCACCATCGAGTCCGCCGGTGAGCGCGGTCAGTCGGTGCTCAAGGACGTACCGGGGGTCGGCCGGGTGCAGACCACCCTCTACGAGCTGGTCGAGGCGCAGCACGACAAGCACTCGCTCGGCGACGGGGAGATGCGCGACATCCTCGCCGACATGCGCGAGGGCAAGCCGCTGCGCGACACCACGAGCTGATCGGATCGGCACTGATCGCCCCGGCCCGCGTCTGGGCCGGGGTGGTCAGGCGTGCTGCTCGGCCTGGGTCGTCTGCTCGGATGGTCGCGCCTGCACCGGGCCGGCGTGGGGCGGCCCGGCGTGGGGCGGTCCGGCCTGCTGCGGTCCGGCCTGCTGCGGTCCCGCCTCTGCCGGCTCGGTCACGGCAGGCTCGGTTCCGGCCGGCTCGGCCGATGGCGGCGCGGCGTCCGTCGGCTCTGCCGACGACGGTTCCGGCTCGGTGTCCGTCTCGACCGGGCGCAGCGCGAACCAACCGCGGAAGCGCGTACGCAGCACCTCCTGCTCGGGCCGGTTGTCCGGGCCGAGGCGGAGCATGGTGCCGGTGAGGATGACGGTGCCGAGCCCCGGGCGAGCGGACGACGGACGGGCGCCGATGACGTCGACCCGCACGGCGAGACGGTCCCCGGCGCGTACCGGGGCGAGCCACCGCAGCTCCTCCAGACCGGGGGAGGCGTCGGCCGCCGCGCGGGACAGCAGGTGGTCGACGTACGCCCGCATGAACAGGCTGACCGTGTAGAAGCCGCTGGCGATGACGCCACCGTGCCGGCTGGCCTCGGCCAGCTCCGGGTCGACGTGGTACCACTGCGGGTCGAAGCGCCGGGCGAACGCCCGCATCTCGTCGCCGTCCACGGCCACCGTCCCGAGGTCGACGGTGAGGCCCGGGACGAGGTCCTCGAAGAACAGCTCGGCGGGCGCTCCGGTGCCGGAGCGGAGGGCGGGTGGCGTCACCGGCGGGGTGCGCGACGAGTGCCGGCGTGCAGCTCCGCGGCGAGTTCCGCGTCCAGGTCGGCCGGAAGGCCGGCGGTCAACGGCCGCCCCTGGGTCGGAGCGGCGCCGGTCGGGCCGGGTGTCGGGTCGGGACGCTCGGCGGACTGCGCCTCTTCCAACTCGGAGACCGATTCGGCAAGCTCGGCGACCGGGTCCATCTCGGCCATGGTGTCCCACTCGTCGCGCGGGATGTCGTGCCAGGTGGGCTTGGTCTTCGCGGCGTCCTCGGCCGGGGTGACGGGCTGGAAGACGAAGGTGCGGTACGACCAGAACCGGAACAGCGTGCCCAGCAGGACACCGGCGGTCTTCGCCACGTTCAGCGCCAGCAGGCCGTGTACGCCGAGCCCGTACTTCGCCGCCGCGACGGCCCCCAGCTCGATGAGCAGGCCGATTCCGTTGAACAGGAAGAACAGGACGTACTCCCGACGCATCGCCGATTTCGGGCGATCCCGGTACGTCCAGTGACGATTCATCAGATACGACGTGATCGTCGCGACGAGGGTCGCGATCACGTTCGCCTTCAACTGACCGTTGACGAAAACGGTAAGTGCAAGGACATTGAACACCGCGTAATTGATGACGGTGTTCACGCCGCCGACGATGCCGAATTTGAGCGCCTCGTGGATGAACTTCTGCCAGCGCTCAGGCAGCAGACGGACAAGACGCATGCGAAACACCTTAGGGCAGTCGGTGAAGCCGGCGATCACCGGCCGGACAAGGTAAGCGGCAGGTCACGCCCCGTGATCCTGGTCGTGCTCCACCTGCGGCGCGATCGGAGTTCCCGCTTCGACGAAGACGAACCGCCGGTAGGACCAGAATCGGAACAGCGTGCCGAGGCCAGCGCCCACGACGAAGCTGGCGATGTTGTCGGCCAGTTGCGTCTGGAACACGGACGGCCAGATGCTGCCGAGCCCGTACCGGCTGATCGCGAGGCAGGCCACCGCGATCCCCAGGCCGACAGCGTTGAAGAAGAAGAACAGCGCGTACTCCCGGGCCGGGTTGCTGCGCTGGCGGTGCCGCCAGGTCCAGAAACGGTTGCCCAGGAAGGCGAAGGTCGCGGCGATCACCGTCGAGATCGTCTTGGCCGTCACCTGCTCCATGCCGCGCGCGGTGGTCAGGTAGTTGAAGAGCGCGAAGTCGACGAGGAAGGCGATCCCGCCCACGGTGGCGAACTTGCTCAGCTCGTGCACGAGGTGACCGAAACGGTCGAGCAGTCCACGGACCAGACCCGGTCGGGTCTGCCGGGGACCCGGTTGCTCCCCGGTCATCGTGGCGGCCACGGAGCGAGCCTACCGGCTGTCGAGGTGTCGGCGGGGGAGCAACGGCGAGGGGGACATCGTCGCCGATGTGGGCCCTTTCAGCCGGTGCGCCGCAGTTGAACGCAGCGTAACCAGGTGGGAGGACTGACGCGCCTCGGAACGGGAATCCGCGAACCGGTCGGCGGGGTGGGTTGACGGCCCAACCGCAACGCGCGTCGACCGGGGTGCACAACAAGATTTGCGTGAAACTGCGCAGGAAAGCGGGTATCAGATCGCGATGCCGCAGCGTGGCCGTAGCTTGTGCAGTTCTTCACAACCAGTCCCACTGACTCGGAAGGCTGCCCGGTTTACGCTGAGCCCAATCCCAGGTTTCCACGACGGCGGCGCTTCGCGTCGCTGAGACTCGTGCATCCCATAGATCGGTCAGCGTCGACCACAAGGAGATGTGTCATGGTTGCTCCGGCTGTAGTGCGGGGTATCGATCAGGCCCCGACGTCCCATCCGAAACTGCTTGCCTGGGTCCGTGAGGTCGCGGAACTGACCACCCCCGACCGGGTCGTGTGGGTGGACGGGTCCGACGAGGAGTGGCGTCGCCTCACCGATGAGCTGGTCGAGGCCGGCACCCTCATCCGGTTGAACCCGGAGAAGAAGCCGAACTCGTTCTACGCGCGCACCGACCCGTCCGACGTCGCCCGGGTCGAGGAACGCACCTACATCTGCTCCGTCGACGAGGCGGACGCCGGCCCCACCAACAACTGGATGGCGCCGGCCGAGATGAAGCGGACGATGACCGAGCTGTACCGCGGCTCGATGCGCGGTCGCACCATGTACGTCATCCCGTTCGTGATGGGCCCGGTCGAGGCCGAGAGCCCGATGTTCGGTGTCGAGATCACCGACAGCCCGTACGTGGTGGCCTCGATGCGCATCATGACCCGGATGGGCGCGGCGATCCTCGAGGCGATGGGCGACGACGCGGACTTCGTGCACGCGCTGCACTCGATCGGCGCCCCGCTCGCCCCGGGCCAGCAGGACGTGCCGTGGCCCTGCAACGAGACCAAGTACATCTCGCACTTCCCGGAGTCCCGCGAGATCTGGTCGTACGGCTCCGGTTACGGCGGCAACTCGCTGCTCGGCAAGAAGTGCTACTCGCTGCGTATCGCCAGCGTGATGGGCCGGGACGAGGGCTGGCTCGCCGAGCACATGCTCATCCTTAAGATCACCTCGCCGGAGGGCAAGGTCCACCACATCGCCGGCGCCTTCCCGTCCGCCTGCGGCAAGACCAACCTGGCCATGGTCGAGCCGACCATCCCGGGCTGGAAGGTCGAGACCATCGGCGACGACATCGCCTGGATGCGGTTCGGCCCGGACGGCCGGCTCTACGCGGTCAACCCGGAGTACGGCCTCTTCGGCGTCGCGCCCGGCACCGACTGGAAGACCAACGCCAACGCCATGCGCACGCTGGACCGGGGCAACTCGGTCTTCACCAACGTGGGCCTCACCGACGACGGCGACGTCTGGTGGGAGGGCATGGGCGAGCCCCCGGCGCACCTGATCGACTGGAAGGGCAACGACTGGACGCCGGAGAGCGACAGCCTCTCCTCCCACGCGAACAGCCGGTTCTGCACCCCGATCACCCAGTGCCCGATCCTCGCCGACGAGTACTTCGACCCGAACGGCGTGCCGATCGACGCGATCCTCTTCGGCGGCCGGCGCAAGGACACCGTCCCGCTGGTCACCGAGGCCCGCGACTGGGTGCACGGCGTCTACATGGGTGCGACGCTCTCATCGGAGACGACGGCCGCCGCGTCCGGCGCGGTCGGCGTGGTCCGCCGCGATCCGATGGCGATGCTGCCGTTCATCGGCTACCACGCGGGCGACTACTTCCGGCACTGGATCGAGATGGGCAAGGGCGCCGACGGCGACGAGGCCAAGCTGCCGAAGATCTACTACGTCAACTGGTTCCGCAAGGACCCGGACGGCTCGTTCCTGTGGCCGGGCTTCGGGGAGAACTCCCGGGTGCTCAAGTGGGTCGTGGAGCGGATCGAGGGCACCGCGGACGCGGTCGAGACCCCGGTGGGCATGGTCCCGGCGCAGGACGCGCTGGACGTCGAGGGACTGGACATGACCCCGGAGGACGTCCGGATCGCGCTGAAGGTCGACCCGGACGAGTGGCGTAACGAGCTGCCGATGATCACCGAGTGGTTCGAGAAGTTCGGTGACAAGCTGCCCGGCGTGCTCTGGGCCGAGCTGGACGCGCTGCGTGCCCGACTCGACGCGGCGCAGCCCCAGCGCCAGGTGTGAACATCGCCCGTCGCGGGCAACAACGGATCCCATGAGGACGGCCGCCGAGACCGAGGTCCGGCGGCCGTCCGCCGTCCGGGCGCTCACCTTCCTGCTCGCGACGACGGCGGCGGCCACCGTCGTGGTCGAGCTGCTCAACTGGTGGTACGCCCCGGAGCAGGGCTTCGGTCTGGCGGTACGCACCGGCTGGGCGATGCTGCGCTCGTTCGGCTTCCTGCTGCTGATCGGGCATGTGCGCCGTGGCCGGACGGTGGCCCGCCCGTTCGGGCTGATCCTCGCGGTCACCACGATCTTCGCCGTCGGCCGGCTCATCGTCCCTCGACAGGGGGTGCCGCCGCTGCCAGGCCTGCTCGGCTTCGCCGTGCTCAGCGCGCTCTGCGTGGCGGTGGTCTGGCTGCTCTACCGCTCGTCTGCGCTCGCCGGGCATCTCGTGCGGCATCGGCCCCGCCTGGTCATCGACAGGGCTGGAATCTCGTGGCGGGAGACCCCGCCGCGTCGGCCGCAGGCGAGCGCGTGGTTGTTGACCAGCCGGGTGGCCGCGTTCACCTACAGCCCGCTGATGCTGGTGCCGGCGTTGGTGGCCGGAGGCGCCATCCTGGACGATCGGCTCTCCGCCGTACCGGCCGTGCTGTTCTGGTTCGGTGCCGGCATCGCGGCCAGCTACGCCGTGCTGTTCTGCACCGCGTTCCTGATGCGCGGCAAGGACTGGGCACGTGGCCTGCTGGTCGTCGTCACGTTGGGCGTCCTCGCCGTGGACCTGCCGCTGTGCTGGTGGCTGCTGGGCCTGGACGGCCTGATCCGCGACGGCGCACCCCTGCTGGTCGCCGCCGCCCTGGCCCTCTACGGCCTACGCCGAGCCTCCCGCGCCCCCGACGCCACCGTCCCGGCCTGAGAACCCCACCCACCCCCACCCCCACCCCCGCGCCCCACCCCCGCGCCCCACCCCCACCCCCACCCCCGCCCTCGTCGCGCGGCGATCTTGCAGTTTCTGTTGCGACGAAACGTCCTTAAAGGTGCGAAGCGTCGACACAAAGTGCAAGATCGCGTGGGCGTGGGCGTGGGCGTGGGCGTGGGCGTGGGCGTGGGCGTGGGCGTGGGGTGGGGCGTGGGGCGGGGCGGGGTTGGGTGGGGGAAGATTGCGTGGCGGTGGTCACAGCGGGCGGGACGGGAGGTGCGCGGTGAGCGACGAGTTCGACGTGGTGGTGGTGGGTGCGGGTCCGGCCGGAGCGGCCGCCGCGCTGACGGCCTGCCGGGCGGGTGCCAGCGTGTTGCTGCTGGACCGTGCCGACTTCCCTCGGGACAAGGCGTGCGGCGACGGGATCGCGGCGCACTCGGTGGACGTGCTCACCGAGCTGGGCGTGACCGACGCGGTGGCCGGGTACGCCCCGTTGCCCGCGCTGCGGATGGTCGCGCCGGGCGGCCAGGCGGTGGCTCGGGCGCTGCCCCGGCCGGCGTACACCGTGCCCCGGGAGGTCTTCGACGCGCGACTGGTGGCTGCCGCGGTGGCCGCGGGCGCGCAACTGCGCCGACACAGCGTCCGGCGGGTCCAGCCGCGCGGCGATCGGGTGGTGCTCGACGGGGAGCTGTCCGGCCGGGTGGTGGTGGGCGCGGACGGGGCCGGGTCGGTGGTGCGCAGGGCCCTCGGTCATCCGGTCAACCCCGACCGGCACCTCGCGCTGGCCATCCGTGGGTACGCCCCCGCGCTGCCCGGCCCACCCGAGCAGCTCATCGTCACCTCGAAGGCGCGCTGGCCGGCGTACGCCTGGTCGTTTCCGATCGGTGACGGTCGGGCGAACGTCGGGTACGGGGAGGTGCTGCGTGGCGAGCCGCTGAGCCGGACGTACCTGCTGGACCGCCTGGCCGCGTTGCTGCCCGGCACCGACCTGTCGACGGTGACCGCGTTGCGCGCCCACCACCTGCCGCTGTCCACGCACCGGCCGACGCCGGGTCGGGACCGCACCCTGCTCGCCGGGGACGCCCTGTCGCTGATCAATCCGTTCACCGGGGAGGGCATCTTCTACGCGCTGCTCTCCGGTGCGCTGGCCGGGGCCGCGGCGGCCAGCGAGCCCGAGGCGGCGGCCAGCCGCTACGCCGCGGGTCTGCGTCGTCGCCTCGGCACCCACCTGCGCCACAGCTCGGTGGCCGCCTGGTTGGCGCGGCGGCGTCGGGTGGTCGACGCGGCCGTGCGGGCTGCCCGTCGGGACGACCGGGTCTTCGACGATGTTGTCGAGTTGGGGCTCGGCGACGGGCGGCTCACCGCCCGTACGCTGGGCATGATCGGCATCGAACTGTCCGGCGGGGATCGCCCTCCGAAGGGGTGATCCGGCGGGAGGGTCGCTACGCTGCTAGGTGATGACGCTGCGGAACCTTATCTACTCCGTGTACGAGCGCCGGCTCACGGCAAAGCTCGCGGGCAAGCCGGTGCCCCGACACGTCGGAGTGATGTGCGACGGCAACCGCCGGTGGGCCCGGGAGATGGGCTACGTCGACCCGAACGACGGGCACCGGGTCGGCGCGGCGAAGATCAAGCACGTACTCGGGTGGTGTGACCAGGCCGGTGTCGGGCACGTCACCCTCTATCTGCTCGCCACCGACAACCTGCGCCGCCCGGCCAGCGAGCTGGATCCGCTGCTCCAGATCATCGAGGACCTGGTGGTGGAGCTGTCGGAGGAGGGCAATCCCTGGCGGCTGCGTATCGTCGGCGCGCTGGACCTGCTGCCCGCCCAGACCGCCGCGGCCCTCAAGGGGGCCGAGGAGCGTACGCGGGACCGCAGCGGCGGCGCGGAGGTCAACATCGCCGTCGGGTACGGCGGCCGGCGGGAGATCACCGATGCCGTCCGTTCGCTGCTGCTCGAGCACGCCGCCTCCGGCGGCACCATCGAGGAACTGGCCGAGGTGCTGGACGTCGAGCACATCGCCGAGCACCTCTACACCCGTGGTCAGCCCGACCCCGACCTGGTCATCCGCACGAGCGGGGAGCAGCGGCTGTCCGGGTTCATGCTGTGGCAGTCCGCGCACTCGGAGTTCTACTTCTGCGAGCTGAACTGGCCGGATTTCCGGCACATCGACTTCCTGCGCGCGCTGCGCTCGTACGCCACCCGCCAGCGCCGCTACGGCGCCTAGGGCAGCCGGCTCAGGGCCCGGGTCAGGAAGTCGCCAAGCGCATCCGGGGACTCGATGGTCAGGTCGGCGGCGTCGGCCACCTCCTGGCCCGTCTCCGGGTTGGCGACGGCCACGCAGACGCCGAAGAAGTCCGGGTCCGCCTCGGCGCGGGCACGGACCGCGGCGAACGCCTTGATGTCGGAGACGTCGTCGCCGAAGTACCACGCCCCGGTGGCGCCCTGGACCACCTCGCCGATCACCATGCCCTTGTCCCGGTCGACGGGTGGCTTGAGTTCCAGCACCATCCGGCCGGCCTGGACCCGCAGCCCCAGCCGGTCGGCCTGCGCCTGACCCCACTGCTGCACCGTCGTGCCGAGCTGCGGGGCCGTACGCCAGTGCAGCGCGACCGAGAGCCGCTTGTACTCCACGAGGGCGCCGGGCGGCAGCTCCTCCCGAGCCAGGTCGGCCAGCTCGGACATGGTGGGCACCCACGGCAGGGCGGTGGGCTCGGTGACGGTCTCGCCGCCGGAGTGGCTGTGCTCCAGGCCGTAGAGGCCGTAGAGGTCAACGCCGCTCAGCTCGCCGAGGCGGTCGCGCAGGAACTCGACGGGTCGCGCGGAGACGATCGCGATCCGCTGCACCACCGGCGCCAGCGCCTCGATGGCGGCGAGCGCGTTGGGCGCGGGCCGAACCGCCGTCGGGTCGTCGTCGACGGGCGCGAGTGTGCCGTCGAAGTCGAAGAAGAGCACGGTTCCGGCGGCCCGGCCGGCAGTTATCTGCCACGCCTGGTCGGCGTTCAGCGGGGTCCTCGGCTGGTGGTTGCCCAGATTCAACGGCGGCACGCGCGTCAGCGTACCCCGGCGTTGGGGGCTCATTCCTGGCCGAGCGGACCCACTCGGCGGCGCTCGTCAGCGTTCGGCGGCCCCTCGTCCTCGGCGGCCGAACGGCACCACCGCCGCCTCCTGGCCGTGGCTCAGCAGGTAGCCCTCCACGAAGCCGGTGTTGCGATCCCCGGTGTGGGTCTCTATCTCGGTGAGGCGTGCCACCAGGAACTCGGTGAGTGCGCTGATCCGGTCGTTGAGCCGCTCGTGCAGCTCCGCGACGACGGCCAGGATGACCGCCGTGCCGGCGCTGGTGAGCGCGAGCAGGTTGACGAGCAGCGGCAGCTGCCCACCGTTGACCGCGAGGGTCACCACGTTGCCAGTCGCCCACAGTGTCAACGACACCGTGGCGACCACGACTGCCCACCACTTCAGGGTCATGGACAGACCCCTCCTTCTGTCCCGCAGGGCTAGGTTCGGCCTTGTCCCGTCCCCCCGCCGATGACGAGCCCAAGCAGTACGAATAGGGACGCTAGCGTGCCCGATCCTGCCCCGGAGCGAAACGAATGAACCTGACCAGGCGTTCTTTCGCCATCTGAGGAACTACCCGGCCTGATTACCTCTTTTTCGGACATCGACCGGCAGCGTTGGGCGGTATGCGAGGTATCTAATGGTTTCGCGGATGTGGAACTTCTCCGCGTCCGACACGTTCGGGTCGACCAGGCGGCGCAGCAGGGCCTCCACGTCCGGGTCCATCGGAGGGGCTGGCTGGCCTGCGCGTGGACCGCTCGCGGTGCGGTCCCAGCCGAGCGCGGCGAAGGCGGCGGCGGGATTCAGCCCGAGGCCCTCGCAGAACGCGACCACGCGTTCGGCCTCGGGGTCGCTGGCCCAGTCGCCACGAACCCACCGGTTGATCGTCTGCCGCGAGACGCCGGTACGTCGTGACACCTCGGTGCCGCTCCAGGCACGCGTCGCCCGCGCCTCGTCGAGGGCGCGCCGAACGAAGGTGGCGAAGGCGATTTTTCGCGCGTTGGCCGTCTCGGTCACCCCGTGACGGTACGACCAGGCGTCCGCAGGTGTTTGCCCAGCCACGCTGCTGTCACGCGGACGTGACGGAACTCTCGGATTCGCGGTAAACGATCCAGAATCACTTTCGAGGGGTGTCACCCGGGCAGAATAGATGCCCGTCGTGGTGAATGTAAGCGGACGAAAAGCTGATACTGTCACGCTCATGGGACAATCTACGGTGTGTCACGTGCATGAGACGATTGGTGCTCACATGCGTCACGCCCCCGGTGCCGAGGGGGTGTGGTGACCGAGCTCGCCACCCGAGCCCAGGCCTTCGGGCTGATCGCCGAGGGGGTGGCCGCGGGGTTGAGTGCCCCGTGGCGCCTCTACCTCGCCCAAGGCTGCCGATATTTGTCGCTGAGCGTTGGCGACCGCACCGAGTGGAACGCCTGGCGTACCCACCTCGGCTGCCCCGAGCTGAGCGTCCGGGTCTACGACGCCGGCGGGGAGATCCGCCGCTCCTCGGTCGCCGAGGTCGTGCTCGACGGCTGCCGGATCAGCGTCGAGCTGGTCGAGGAGGTCAGCACCGACGACCTGGATCGGCTGCTGGTCGCCGACCCCACCGCCGACCCCACCGCCGATTCCACCACTGTCGAGCCGGAGGAGCGATGAGCAGGCGTCCGGGCCGGGGCGGGGCCGCCCGATGAGCCCGTTCCTCGTGGTCTTCCTCGTCCTGGTGCTCGGTGCCACCAGCTACGCCGCCGGTCGCCTGCACGGACAGCTCAGCTACCGGATCGGCTACCGCTTCGGCTACCGCCAGGGCTACTTCGACGGCGACCGGGGCGCCTGGAACCGCCGTCGCCGCGACGCCCAGGCGGCGATCGCCAGCGCGCTGTCGGTCTCCTCGCCCGCGGCCGTCCGCTCCGCCGGCACGGTGGTACGCCCCGAAACGGCGGCCCGCCCCGGCACCACCTACACCGGTTCGTCGTTCACCGCGCCGGCCGCCCCGATCACCGGGCGGCACCCGACCGGCACGCTGGTTCGACGGACCGGCTGAGCCGGCCGGCGGGCCGCTGCGAGCGTCCCGCCGACCGGCGCGCGGAAACGCGGTGCGTCGTCCGCGACGGACACGCACCGTCGGGGCCACGTCAGACCGGTGACGGTGGCCCCGCCGGCCGGGATGCGCGCAGGGGGCATGCATCCCGGCCGGCTCGCCGCGTCGTGGGACGTCCCCGCGCCGGCTCGTCCGTTCGGCGCTGTTCACATGGCCGTCTCCAGAGATCCACGATCGCCCCTAGCCGGGACGGTCCGCCGCCGCTAGCGTCTAGGCATGGCGCGGGGTTCTCCCGAGCCAGCCGGTCCGCCCGGATCTGCGACCTCGCGCACGGGGTTCCGCATCCGACCCCGTGTCCCCGGGCACCGGACGAGGCGGAACACGGGTGGCCGGGTGCCCATCCGTCGGAGCAGGCCTGTGACGACTCGCCGTACCACCGCCGGTGCCGACCAGACCCCGGCCGCGACTGCCACGACCCGCCGTGCCACCCGGAGCCGCCGTACGGCGGCCGCCGCGCCGGCCGATCCCAAGGAGCCCCGACCAGCGGGGCAGGCATTCGTTCTGGACACCTCCGTGCTGTTGTCCGACCCGGCGGCGTTCCACCGCTTCGCCGAGCACGAGGTGGTGCTGCCGCTGGTGGTCATCACCGAGTTGGAGGGCAAGCGGCACCACCCGGAGCTGGGCTGGTTCGCCCGGCAGTCACTGCGGATGCTCGACGAACTGCGCATCCTGCACGGTCGGCTGGACACGCCGGTGCCCGCCAACGACGTCGGCGGCACCCTGCGGGTGGAGCTGAACCACACCGACGACGGCGTGCTGCCTCCCGGCTTTCGCACCGAGAGCAACGACGCCCGGATCCTGTCGGTGGCGCTCAACCTCGCCGCCGAGGGGCGGGACGTGACGCTGGTCAGCAAGGACATGCCGCTGCGGGTCAAGGCGGCCTCGGTGGGTCTGCGCGCCGACGAGTACCGCCACGGCCAGGCCAGTGACCCCACCTGGACGGGTATGTCCGAGCTGGATCTCGGCGAGGAGCAGATCTCCGCGCTGTACGCCGGTGAGACGCTCGACGTGGACGAGGCGGCCGGGTTGCCCTGCCACACCGGGCTGGTGCTGCACTCGTCCCGTGGTTCCGCGCTCGGGCGGGTGCTCGCCGACAAGTCGGTCCGGCTGGTCCGGGGCGACCGGGAGGCGTTCGGGCTGCACGGCCGCTCCGCCGAGCAGCGCGTCGCCCTCGACCTGCTCCTCGACGAGACGATCGGGATCGTCTCGCTGGGTGGACGGGCCGGCACCGGCAAGTCGGCACTGGCGCTCTGCGCCGGCCTGGAGGCGGTGATGGAGCGTCGCCGGCACAAGAAGGTCATCGTGTTCCGCCCGCTGTACGCCGTCGGCGGTCAGGAGTTGGGCTACCTGCCCGGCTCGGAGTCGGAGAAGATGTCGCCGTGGGCGCAGGCGGTCTTCGACACGCTCGGCGCGGTGGTGCACGAGAACGTGCTGGAGGAGGTCACCTCGCGGGGCATCCTCGAGGTGCTGCCGCTGACCCACATCCGGGGGCGCAGCCTGCACGACGCCTTCGTGATCGTGGACGAGGCCCAGTCGCTGGAGCGCGGGGTGCTGCTGACCGTGCTCTCCCGCATCGGGCAGGGGTCGCGGGTGGTGCTCACCCACGACGTGGCTCAGCGGGACAACCTGCGGGTCGGCCGGCATGACGGCGTGACCGCGGTGATCGAGGCATTGAAGGGTCATCCGCTCTTCGCCCACGTCACGCTCAGCCGTTCGGAGCGGTCGCCGATCGCCGCGATGGTGACCGACCTGTTGGAGGACATCCCGTTGTGATGCGGATTTTGTAGCTATTCGTCCCTGTTTTCGGTGTGGCACAGGTCACAAACGGCACGGTCGGTTTCCCATGTGTCTCACTGTGCGCGATGGTGTCCCACGAGCGCCCACGCACCACAGGCATCGTCGGTGATCGTCGTCCCACCTCGGGGCGGCATCAGTGACGGTCGGTACGTCGGCGCGACCGGCTCACCGGTCGGGGCGCTCACGGCACGGCTGAGGGCTGACGTGGCCCGGTCGCGCCGTGTCCTTGCCCCCGACGAAGGGACCACTTCGTGAGTCGGCTGTGGAGCCGGTTGGGCGCCCGTACGGCCGCTGTCGCGTTGCTCTCCGTGGGCGTCGCCGGTGGCTTCTACCTGGGCGAAGACCGGGAGACCCAGCAACAGGGCCTGACCGCGCAGGAGAGCGTCGAGGTCGACCGCGTCGACTTCGCCTACCAGCGCGAGCGCCAGGCCAGCCATCAGGTCGGGTTCGCCCGGCAGCGGGCCGCCGAGTACCAGGCCAAGCTGCGGGCGGCTCAGGCTGCCAAGGAAGCCGCCGAGCGGGCCCGCAGGGCCGAGGCCGCAGCGGCATCGCGCAAGCGCGAGCGGGACGCGGCGGAGAAGGCCGCCAAGCCGTACGACGGGCCGATCCCGGCATCCTGCGCGGAGTACAGCGGCAACCGCAAGATCGGCTGCGCGCTGATGCTCGAAAAGGGCTTCGGCATCTCCGAGTTCCCCTGCCTGGAGAAGCTCTGGACCAAGGAGAGCGGCTGGAACCACAAGGCCAGCAACGGCTCCTCCGGCGCGTACGGCATTCCGCAGTCGCTGCCGGGCAGCAAGATGGGCTCGGTCGCGGACGACTGGAAGACGAACCCGGCCACCCAGATCATCTGGGGGTTGGGCTACATCAAGGGCAAGTACAAGTCGCCCTGTGGCGCCTGGACCTACTTCCAGAACAACGGCCACTACTGACACGACGTCCGACGGCGGGGTGGATGGACGACCATCCGCCCCGCCGTCGCGCGTACCCCGGTCGGGATGCGAGTGGCGGTAGGCCCCGTTTGCTGATAGCAGTTGGGGGGTGAGCCTGCACCCGCCAAGCGGCGACCCGTTCCGGTTCGGCACCGAGGCGTTCTACGCCTCGCTCGGCCGGGCCTTCGTCGCCATGTGCGCGGTGGTCCCGTTCCTCTTTCTCATCGAGGCGATCGACCAGGGGCTCGCGTTCGGTCTGGACGCGACCGCCGGCATCATCCCGCACCGCATCGACGGCCTCGACGGGGTCTTCTTCTCTCCGTTCCTGCACCACGGCTTCGACCACCTCTACAGCAACAGCATCCCGCTGATCCTGCTGGGCACCTTCGTGCTGGCCGCCGGCGCGCGCCGGTTCCTGTGGTCGACCCTGATCATCATCCTGGTCTCGGGGCTGGGGGTCTGGTTCACCGGCTCGCCGAACTCGATCGTGGTCGGCGCGAGCGGGGTGATCTTCGGCTACCTCGGCATCCTGCTCACCCGCGGCATCGTCGAGCGCAGTTGGTGGAACTTCGCCGTCTTCCTGCTCGTCGGCCTGCTGTACGGCTGGCAGCTCGTCGGCATCCTCCCCACCGACGAACGGATCTCCTGGCAGGGGCACCTGTTCGGGCTGCTCGGCGGCGTGGTGGCGGCGATCCTGTTCCGTCGTCGCCGGCCCACGGTGGACGGTCCGGACTACTCGGGGTCCACCCTCAGCCTGCCCTGACCTGCTCGTCGGCGCGCCTCTGGGACATGCTTGCCCGACCGCTGCGCCCCGCCTACCGTCGTGATCAGCACGCGTTGATCCGCGAGCGGAAAGCGACGGTAAGCCATGCGCGAGGTCGATGTCGCCGTGATCGGGGCCGGTCCCGCCGGCCTCTTCGCCGCGTACTACGCGGGTTTCCGAGGGCTGTCCGTGGCGGTGATCGACGCGCTGCCGGAGCCGGGCGGCCAGATCACCGCCATGTACCCGGAGAAGCTCATCCTCGACGTCGCCGGGTTCCCCGCCGTCAAGGGGCGAGACCTGGTCGCCAACCTCGTCGCCCAGGCGGCGCCCTTCGGTCCGCAGTACCTGCTCGGGACGAGGGCCGAGAAGCTGTCGTACGCCGACGACCGGCCGGTGCTGGGCCTGGCCGGCGGCGAACAGCTCGGCTGTGGCGCGGTCGTGGTCACCGGCGGGCTCGGCAGCTTCAGCCCACGGCCGCTGCCCTGTGCGGACGGCGCCCCCGGCGACGGCATCGTCTACTTCGTGACCGACCCGGCCGAGCTGACCGACCGGGACGTGCTCATCGTCGGCGGCGGCGACTCGGCCTTCGACTGGGCGCTGGCGCTGGAACCGCTGGCCCGCTCGGTGACCCTCGTGCACCGACGGGAGAAGTTCCGGGCACACGCCTCGACGGTCGCCCGGGTGCTGTCCCTGCCGGTACGGGTGGTGGTCAACGCCGAGGTCACCCGCCTGGTCGGGGACGCCACGGTGACCGGTGCCGAGGTGACCGTGCGCGGCGGCGCGGCCGAGACCCTGCCGGTGGACACGGTCGTCGCCGCCCTCGGCTTCACCGCCGACCTGGGCCCGCTCGCCGAATGGGGGCTCCGGCTGGACCGCCGGCACATCGTGGTGGACAGCGCGATGGCGACGAACCTGCCGAGGGTCTTCGCGGCCGGCGACATCACCGAGTACCCGGGCAAGGTGCGCCTGATCGCCACCGGCTTCGGCGAGGCCGCCACGGCGGTCAACAACGCTGCGGTGGCCATCGACCCGAGCGCCCACCTGTTCCCCGGGCACTCCTCCGACGTGGGCTGACCGTGGGCTGACCGTGGCCCTGGCACCTCCCACCCGCGTCGATCTTGCACTTTCTGTTGCTGAAGTGTGTGCAAATGCGGCTTAGGTCGCGACAGAAACCGCAAGATCGGCGCGGGTCGGGGTGCCCCGGCCTCGGCCCGGTCAGGGTTTGCGGGTCGGTGGTGCCAGGGCGGTGACCAGTACGGCCAGCATCGTGAGCGCGGCCCCGAGCAGGGTGTTCCCCCCCGGGTGTGAGGCTGCTGTGGGCAGCACCAGGTCCAGCAGGACGGCCCCGATCACCTGACCAGCGATGGTGGCCAGGCCGAGCAGCAGCACACCTGTGAAGCGCACGATCGCGGCGGCGATCGCGATGAACACGATGCCGATCGGGCCGCCCAGATAGAGCCACGGCTCGCTCGGCGGGTGACCGGTCGGCCAGCCGCGTACGGCGATGTCGATCGCGAACGCGACCAGCAGCGTGACCGTACCCACGGCGAAGTTGACCAGCGTGGCGGTCAACGCGCTGTCGGCCGCGGCGCGGACCTGGCCGTTGACGGCCTGCTGCCACGCGATGCCCACCCCGGCCAACAGGGGCAGCAGCGCCAGGGCCAACCCTCCGGGGTCGCCAAGCCGGTCACCGACCGCCAGGACGACCGCGAGCACCGTGAGCACCGCGCCGGCCAGGCGCTGGCGGGTGATCGGCTGCCGACCGGTCGGGCCGATGCCGGCGCGGTCGACAACGAGACTGCTGCCGGACTGGCCGGCGACCACCGCCACGGTGAAGACCGCCACCCCCAGCGCACCGATGGTGAGCCCCTGCGTGGCCACCAGGAGCGCGCCGCACATCCCGCCCAGGCACTGCCAGGGACGCAGGGTGCCGGCGGTGAGTGCACGCCGTACCGCGAGCAGCCCTCGTCGTCCGCCGGGGGTGGCCGGTACCAGCACCAGCAGCACCACCAGGCCCAGCCCGAACGAGACCACCGCGGCGGCGAACCCGTCGGCCAGGCGTACGCCCAGTTCGCCGTTGATCCGGGACTGCACCGCCACCGCGACCCCGGCGACCGACGCCAGCGCGACACCGATGATCCGGCGGGGGGCTGGCAGGGTCGGCGGTGTCGCGGTGCCGGTGCCGTTCACTCCTGTTCGGCGAGCGGACGACCGTCGAAGTCGACAGCGGAGTAGAGCGCCAACTTCTCGAGCCGGTGGTACGAGTCGATGACCCGGATGGTGCCGCTCTTCGAGCGCATCACGATCGACTGGGTGTACGCGCCACCGGCCCGGTACCGCACCCCGCGCAGCAGGTCGCCGGAGGTGACGCCGGTCGCCACGAAGAAGCAGTTGTCCCCGGTGACCAGGTCGT
Organism: Micromonospora sp. NPDC005174; assembly: GCF_040608495.1. Taxonomy (NCBI): domain Bacteria; kingdom Bacillati; phylum Actinomycetota; class Actinomycetes; order Micromonosporales; family Micromonosporaceae; genus Micromonospora; species Micromonospora sp. NPDC005174. The sequence continues at coordinate 39,318 of NZ_JBEXIJ010000011.1, forward strand.
CGGTGCTGAGCACCCGGTCCAGGTCGTGCCCTGCGGCGAGCGCCTTCTCCCGCTCCTCGGCGTCGCGCGGCCAGAGCTTGGCCTGCATCGCGCCGCCCATGCACTTGAGCGCGCAGGCCGAGATGATGCCCTCCGGTGTGCCGCCGATACCCATGAGCACGTCGACGTCCGACTCGCCGCGGGCCGCCAGGATGGAACCGGCGATGTCGCCGTCGGAAATGAACCTGATGCCCGCGCCGGTCCGGCGGATCTGGGCGACCAGGTCGTCGTGGCGGCTGCGGTCCAGTACGCAGACCGTCACCTCGGAGACGTCGGTGCCCTTGACCTTGGCGATCCGGCGTAGGTTCTCGGCCACTCCGGCGTTGATGTCGATCACGTCGGCGTACGCCGGGCCGACGGCGAGCTTCTCCATGTAGAAGACCGCGCTGGGGTCGAACATCGCGCCTCGCTCGGAGACGGCGAGCACCGCGAGGGCGTTCGGCATGCCCTTGCTCATCAGGGTGGTGCCGTCGACGGGATCGACCGCGACGTCCACCTCCGGGCCCGTGCCGTCGCCGACGTGTTCGCCGTTGAAGAGCATCGGGGCGTTGTCCTTCTCGCCCTCGCCGATCACCACGATGCCGCGCATCTGGATCGAGTTGATCAGTTTGCGCATGGCGTCGACGGCGGCTCCGTCGCCGCCCTCCTTGTCGCCCCGACCGACCCAGCGGCCGGCGGCCATCGCCGCGGCCTCGGTGACCCGGACCAGGTCGAGGGCCAGGTTACGGTCGAGATCCTGTGGGATCCGCGTCCTGGTGTTCGTCATGACGGCTGCTCCTCCTCGCGACGGTGCGGGGACAGCCGGCGGCGGAGCGGCACCGCTGCCGGCTTTGTCGCTGATCCTCACACGATGGCCGACCGAGCGACGGTGCGGGGCGGTGATGGGCCGGATACCGCCGGTCGGGCTGCTGCGAAGATGGCAGGGTGGAACCCGCACAGCCTGCCGACCGCGTACCCGCCGACCGCACGCCGCCCGACGGCCAGCCGCCGGCCGACCTCGCGGCTTCCGAGCCCGCCGCGACGGACCCGGCGACGCCGGCCGCCGGCGAGCCGGCCCTCGTCGCCGATGAGCCGACGCCGGACCCGTCGGCGCAGCCTCCGGTGCCGGCTGACCTCGCCGGTGGGCCCGACGACGTGACGGGAACCGGTGAACGTCCCGCGCCGCCGCCCCGGGCCGCTGCGGCGAGGACGGCCAAGGCCGAGCGGTCACCCAAGGCCGAGCGGTCGCCCAAGGACATGGCGATCTCCCTGCTGGTGCTGCTCATCCCGATCGCGCTGCTGCTGGCGTTCTACCGGGGTTTCCTCGGCGGGGACCAGGCCACCACCGTCGACCCGGCTCCGGCCATCGAGCAGGCGCGGTCCGCGAACACCTTCGCGGTGAGCGAGCCGCAGGGGCTCGGGTCCGGCTGGCGTACGGTCAGCGCCCGCTACCAGACCGTCGAGGGCGGCGCGACGCTGCGGATCGGCTACCTCACGCCCGAGGGGCGGGGTGTCCAGCTCGTGCAGAGCAGCGTGCCGGCCGAGCGGCTGCTCCCGGCCGAACTGACCGACCAGGGCCAGCCACAGGGCCAGACCGAGCTGGATGGCCGCACCTGGCAGCGGTACACGGCCCGCGGAAACCAGCAGGCGCTGGTCCTGCTCGAGCCGAACCGCGCGGTGCTCGTCATCGGCGACGCACGGGACAACGAGCTGCGGGAACTCGCCGGCGCGCTGCGCTGACGAGTCCACCGTCGACAGGCCCCCACGCCGAGGGGTACATCCGTTACGCTCCCTCGGCTCGGTCCGGTCCGCACGCTGCGACCGGGCCATGTCCATTCCCGGTGAAGTGAGAACCCAGTGAACATTCGACGGTGGAGCTTCGGCTTCCTCGCCGCCGCCCTGCTCGTCCCCGGCCTGGCCGCGTGCAAGTCCGACGCTGCCGAGCCGGCCGCCGCACCCAGCCCGACCGCACCGGCCGTGCCGGCCGACCCGAAGGAGGCGCTGCTCGCCTCCACGAAGGAGGCGGCCAAGGGGGACTTCACCTTCACCCTGGCGGGCGCCGACCTGACCGGCGGCGGCCTGGTGCACAAGCCCAGCAACAGCGCGCAGTTGACCATGAAGCTGGGCGACGCCTCGCAGGACGTGTCGATGGAGATGGACCTCATCTACATCGACTCGGAGAGCTGGGTGAAGATGGACGTCGGCGGCGCCCTGGGCGCGATGATCCCCGGCGCGGCCAAGAACAAGGGCAAGTACCAGCACCTCGACAAGACCAAGGTCAAGGGCATCAAGGACCTCCAGCTCGACCCGGAGACGCTCGACCCGCTCGACAGCGAGACCCTGGTCAAGGGCCTGACCGAGGTGCAGAAGACCGGCGAGGGCACCTACGCCGGCAAGATCGACATCACCGCCTCCAGCGAGTCGGTCGCCCTCGACGAGGACGTCGTCACGGCGCTGGGCGCGCAGGCCAAGGCGCTGCCGTTCACCGCCAAGCTCGACCCGCAGGGCCGCCTCACCGAGTTGGTCATCTCGGTTCCGGCCGCCGGCGAGACCGCGGCGCACGACATCAAGATCGGGTACGCGGGCTACGGCACCGGCACCGGCGCGCAAAAGCCGTCGGCGGACAAGGTCGTCGAGGCCTCGGCGGAGACGTACGAGCTGTTCAAGTAGGCCGTCTACGGACCGGGGTGGCCACCGGTCACCCCGGTCCGGCGCGTTCGACGCCGGTTGTTCACGAGTAACCGGACAAGAAGGGTGATTGTCCGACCCCTCGACAGGGAACAAGGAGGGAGTGATCCGGGCGTGCCGATCGGCCCGGATCGCGCGACGTGGCCGAAGGGCTGCCGCGTCGCCCGGTTTCCGGCGCCGACAAGGTCGTCGGGTGACCCCCTTGGGAGACACGCATGACTGTTCGACGACTCGGTGCCGGCCTGGTAGCCGCCGCCCTGTTCACGCCCGCCCTGGCCGCCTGCGCCGGCGGTACGACCGGCACCGCCGGGTCGACCGCGTCCCCGACGGTGAGCGCGTCCGGCGCGCCGAGCCAGTCCGGCGGTGCGCCGGTGTCCGGTGACGCCAAGCAGGCCCTGCTCGACTCCACCAAGGAGATCAGCAACGGCAACTTCCGGTTCACCCTCTCCGGCGCCGGGTCCACCGCCGAGGGGCAGGTGCACCAGCCGAGTCAGAGCGCCGCTCTGAAGTTCGCCATCGGTGGTCCCTCCTCCGACCTGGCCATGAAGCTCGACGTGATCCACGCCAAGCCGGACAGCTGGGTGAAGCTGGAACTGACCGGCCCCACGGCCGACAGCCTGCCCGCGATCAAGCAGCTCAACCTCGGCAAGTACCAGCACCTCGACCAGGCCCGCATCAAGGGCAACAAGAACCTCGGCTTCGACTTCGACAAGGTCGACCCGGCCGGCAGCACCGTGCTGACCCAGGGCATCACCGAGGTCCGCAGCACCGGCACCGGCACGTACGCCGGCACCATCGACGTCACCAAGGCCGCCGAGGCGGGCTCGTTGAACGCCGCCACGATCGCCGCGCTCGGCACCCAGGCGAAGACGGTCCCGTTCACCGCGAAGGTCGACCCGCAGGGCCGGCTGAGCGAACTGGTGCTGCAACTCCCGGCCTCCGGCCAGACCACGGCTCAGGAGATCAAGATGACCTACTCCGACTACGGCACCGCCACCGCGGCCCAGAAGCCCCCGGCGGACCAGGTCGTCGAGGCGCCGGCCGAGCTGTACAGCCTGTTCAACTGACCGCCGTACGTCGGTGGGGTGGCTCCGGTCGCCCCACCGACGGTGCCGGTCCCGGCGGCCGTCGTGATGTCGCCGCCGGGCTCGGCGGCGACACCTGCGGCCCGCGATCAGGCTGAGGGGTCCTGGCGGGCGGCGTCGATCCGCTCCCGGGCGCCGTCCAGCCAGCGTTGGCAGATCACCGCCAGCGCCTCGCCGCGCTCCCAGAGCGCCAGCGACTCCTCCAGGGACGTGCCACCGGCTTCCAGCCGCTCGACCACCGAGGCCAGTTCGGCGCGGGCCTGCTCGTAGCTGAGCCGCTCGTCCGGCCCGGCCTTCGTGTCGTCAGTCATCGCGTCCATCTCAGCACACCCCGGTCGACGTCACCGCGTCGCCACGTCCCCGTCGACAGTCGCGGCCAGTTCGCCCTCGGCGAGGCGTACCCGTAGCGGATCGCCCTTGCCCACCTCGGTCGCCGCGCGGACGACGTGCCCGTCGGCGCGTTGCACGATCGCGTACCCCCGGTCCAACGTCGCGGCGGGGGAGAGGGCGCGCAGCCGGGCGAGGGTGTGTCGCAGATCGTCGTCGGCGGCCGCGAGACGGTGGTCCAGGCAGCGGCTGGCGCGTTGACGCAGCGCCGCCAACTCGGTCGCGCGGTGCTCCACCATCACCTGGGGGCGGGCCAGCACGGGCCGGGACCGCAGGCTGTCGAGGCGGTGGGACTCGCGGTCGACCAGGTGGCGGACCGCCCGCTGGAGTCGGTGCCGGGCCTGGCCGATGAGGCGTACCTCCTCGGTGAGGTCGGGAACCACCCGCTTGGCCGCGTCGGTCGGGGTGGAGGCCCGCAGGTCGGCGACGTAGTCGATCAGCGGCGCGTCCGTCTCGTGGCCGATCGCGCTGACCACCGGGGTACGGCAGGCGAAGACGGCCCGACAGAGCGCCTCGTCGGAGAAGGGCAGCAGATCCTCGATGCCCCCACCGCCCCGGGCGATGATGATCACGTCGATGGTCGGGTCCGCGTCCAGGACCTTGAGGGCGTCCACGATCTGCGGTACGGCGGACGGCCCCTGCACGGCGACGTTGACCGTCCGGAACTCCACGGCTGGCCAGCGCCGACGGGCATTGGTCAGCACGTCCCGCTCGGCGGCGGACGCCCGGCCGGTGATCAGCCCGATCCGGCCGGGAAGGAACGGCAGCCGGCGCTTGCGGGCCCGGTCGAACAGGCCCTCGGCGGCGAGCAGTTTCTTGAGCTTCTCCAACCGGGCCAGCAGCTCGCCGAGCCCCACCTGCCGGATCTCGTCGGCCCGCAGGCTCAACGTGCCCCGGGCGGCGTAGAACTCCGGCTTGGCGTGCAGCACCACCCGGGCGCCCTCGCGCAGCTCCGGTGCGCCCGCGTCGAGCACGTCACGGTTGGTGGTGACGGTCAGGCTCAGGTCGGCGGACGGATCACGCAGGGTCAGGAAAACCGTGGTGGCACCGGGACGGCGGCTGATCTGCGCCACCTGCCCGTCCACCCACACCCAGCCCAGCTTGGCGATCCACGCCCCGACCTTCTGCGAGACAACCCGAACCGGCCAAGGTTCCTCCGCGCTGCTCCTACCCTCGCCGCCCCCACCACTGCCCCCACCACCAACACCCACCCGCCCACCCTACGACCACCCCCGCTGGCCCCCGTTGATCATGAAGTTATTGCGCTGGCTGGCGGCGTGTCGTGGCAACAACTTCATGATCGACGAGCTGGAGCGGGGCCCAGGTTGTGGACGATGGTGGGTCGGGGGCGAGCACGTACGATGGGGACGTGACTGATCTCCGGAGCGGTAAGCGCGTGCTTTTGGCCAAGCCTCGCGGCTACTGCGCGGGTGTGGACCGCGCCGTGCAGACCGTCGAAGAGGCGCTGAAGCTGTACGGCGCCCCGATCTACGTCCGCAAGCAGATCGTGCACAACAAGCATGTCGTGCAGACCCTGGAGGCCCAGGGCGCGATCTTCGTGGAGGAGAACGAGGAGGTGCCGGAGGGCTCGACCGTGATCTTCTCCGCGCACGGCGTGGCACCCGAGGTCTACGAGCAGGCGCGGGAGCGTTCGCTCAAGGCCATCGACGCGACCTGCCCACTGGTCACCAAGGTGCACCAGGAGGCGAAGCGGTTCGCCGCCGCCGACTACGACATCCTGCTGATCGGTCACGAGGGGCACGAGGAGGTCATCGGCACCGCCGGAGAGGCCCCCGCGCACATCCAGCTCGTGGACGGTCCGGACGGCGTCGACAAGGTGACCGTGCGCGACCCGGAGAAGGTGGTCTGGCTCTCCCAGACCACGCTCTCGGTGGACGAGACCCTGGAGACGGTCGCCCGCCTCAAGCAGCGGCTGCCGCTGCTCCAGTCCCCGCCCAGCGACGACATCTGCTACGCCACGTCCAACCGGCAGCACGTGGTCAAGGAGATCGCCCCGGAGTGCGACGTCGTGATCGTCGTCGGCTCGACGAACTCCTCCAACTCGGTCCGGCTGGTCGAGGTCGCCCTGGACGCCGGAGCACGCGCGGGGCACCTGATCGACTTCGCCCACGAGATCGAGGACGCCTGGCTGGTCGACGCCCGGACGGTCGGCGTGTCCTCCGGCGCGAGTGTCCCGGAGGACCTGGTCCGCGACGTGCTGGCGCACCTGGCCGAGCGCGGCTTCGCCGACGTCGAGGAGATCACCACCGCCAACGAGCGGCTCACCTTCTCGCTCCCGCAGGAGCTCAAGCGGGACATGAAGGCCGCCGCGACTCGCGGCTGACAACGCCCAGCTCCGGCTCGGTGGGAACGCCGCGCCCCTCCCGTACGTCGAAGGCGACATGAGGACACTTCGGTTTGTCGTACCCGCTCTGGTCATCTGCGCGGCGCTGAGCGCCTGCGGTGGGACCGACGGCTCCGCCACCCCCGGCGCGCCCGCGGAGACGACCGGGCAGCCCGCCTCCGCCTCGCCGAGCAGTCCCGCCCCGCCGATCAAGTCGCCGGGCGGGCCCAGCGTCCCGCCGCCGATCGGCGCCACCGAAATCACCGGCACGATCACCGCCGGGGTGGAGCCGAACTGCGTGCTCCTCGACGAGTACCTGCTGGTGGGCGGCCCCCGCGACGTGCTGACCCCCGGTGCCCGGGTCACCGTCACCGGTCGGGTGGAGAAGGGCACGATGACCACCTGCCAGCAGGGCATCCCGTTCCTCGTGGAGGATGCCAACCGCCGCTAGTCAGTGGCCCGCGCCAGCGTCGTCGAGCAGTTCCGGTGCCTGCGGCTGGCGCGGGGTCAGCTCGACCTGGGCGGGGGCCGCCAGCTCCTCGTCCGAGACGCCCAACTCGGCGAGCTTGCGCGCGCTGACCAGCACCCGCGCCTCCAACGACCCGACCGCCCGGTTGTAGGCGGTGACCGCGCCGGCCAGCGACGACCCGAGCTTGCTCACGTGGTCGCCGAGGGTGGAGAGCCGGCCGTACAGCTCCCGGGCGAGGGTGTGCACCGCCAGCGCGTTACGGGCCAGCGCCTCCTGCCGCCACGAGTAGGCGACCGTGCGCAGCAGCGCGACCAGGGTGGCCGGTGTGGCCAGCACCACGTTGCGGGCGAACGCGTGCTCCAGCAGCGTCGGGTCGCGTTGGAGCGCGACGTCGAGGAACGGGTCGGCCGGGACGAACAGCACCACGAACTCGGGCGAGCTGTCGAACGCCGACCAGTACGACTTGGCGGCCAGGGCGTCGACGTGCCCCCGCAGGTGCCGGGCGTGCGCATCGAGGTAGGTGTCCCGGCCACGCTCGTCGCGGGCCTCCATGGCGGTGAGGTACGCGTCGAAGGGCGCCTTCGCGTCCACCACCACCGACCGGCCGCCGTGCAGGCGTACCACCAGATCCGGGCGGACGACCTGCTCGTCGGTGGCGGCGGTCACCTGTTCGGAGAAGTCGCAGTGCTCCAGCATCCCGGCGGCCTCGACGATGCGGCGCAGTTGGTGTTCGCCCCAGCGACCCCGCACCTGCGGGGCGCGCAGCGCGGCCACCAGCTGCTTGGTCTCGGTGCGCAGCTCACCGGAGACCGCGTTCATCGAGCGGACCTGCTCGCGCAGCTCGGCGTACGCGTCGACGCGGTCGTGTTCCAGCTCGGCCACCCGCTGCTCGTAACGGCGCAGGCTGTCGTGCAGTGGCGCCACGGCACGGGCCACCGCCTCCTGCGACTGGGCCGTGGCCTCGTAGCTCAACGCCCGCATGGACTGCTCGAGCCGCCCCTCGCCCTCGCGGGTCGCGGTCAGGGTGGCGTCCAGTCGGGCGATGTCGGCCGCCGACCGGGACCGGGCCGCGAGCCAGCCCACCGCCCCGCCGGCACCGAGGCAGACGACCACCACCAGCAACGTCGAGACGTCCATCACCGGAGCTTGCCAGACGGGTACGACGTGACACCCGGGGGTACGTTCGTTGACATGGAAGCTGTGCTGTGCCTCGCGGTCATCCTCGCCGGTGTGGTGGGTGCCGCCGTGCTCGCCTACTCCCGGGCCAAGGCCCAGCGGAGCGCCGCGCTCGGTGACGCCCGCGCCGACGCCCAACGGTGGTACGAGCGCCTCGGCGGCCAGTTGATGACCCTGCACGGCGAGGAGCCCGCCGTCCGGCAGGCGCTGGCCGACGCGGGGGAGCGCTACAACGCGGCCGGTTCCCAGTTGGAGCAGGCGCGTACGCCGCACCAGTTCGCGCTCGCCCGGGAGACCGCGCTGGAGGGGTTGGCGTACATCCGGGCGGCGCGGACCGCGCTGGGCATCGACCCCGGCCCCGAGTTGCCGGCGCTCGCCGCCGCGCGGGGCGTCGGGCAGCTCACCAAGGAGCGCGAGGTCGACGTGCAGGGCCAGACCTTCCGGGCGGGCCCGCAGCCGGGTCGGGAGACGCCCTACTACTACCCGGGTGGGCGGTACCAGGGCCGGCCAGTGCCGGCCGGTTGGTACTCGACGCCGTGGTGGAAGACCGCGCTCGGCGCGGGCGCCGGTGTGCTCGGCGGCATGCTGATCGCCGACGCGCTGTTCTCGCCGGCCTTCGCCGATCCCGGGTACGGCTATGACCAGGGCTACCAGGAGGGCTTCGGCGACGGTGCCGACGCCGGCGACCAGGGCGGCGACTACGGCGACCAGGGCGGCGACTACGGCGACCAGGGCGGCGACTTCGGTGGCGGCGACCAGGCGGGTGACTTCGGCGGCGGCGGTGACTATGCCGGCGGCGACTTCGGCGGCGGGGGTTTCGGTGGCGGTGACTTCGGCGGCGGCGACTTCGGTGGTGGCGATTTCGGCGGCGGCGACTGGTGACGACACGACGGCCGGGCACCCGCTCGTAACGGGCGCACACCGCTGACCACCATTGCGAAAACGGGCCCCGGTCGGCTCGACCGGGGCCCGTTGCCGTGCTGTCTGGTCAGCCGGTGTTGCGCATGCCGGCGGCGATGCCGTTCACGGTGGTGAGCAGCGCCCGCTCCAGAGCGGTGCCGTCGCTGGGAGCGCGTCGCCCACCCGGTGCGGTGGCGACCGCCCGGCCCGCCGCCCCGGACTCCCGGTACTGGCGCAGCAGCGCCACCTGGAGGTGGTGCAGCGGCTCCAGGTAGGTGTCGCGCACGGCCAGGGTGCGCTGGAGCACCGGAGAGTTCTCCAGCAGGGCCGGCGAGGCGGTCACCGCCAGCACCTCACGTTTGGTCAGCTCGTACTCCTGCTCGATCTGCTCGAAGATCGGGTGCAGCTTCTTCGGCACGAGGGTCTCGACGTACCGGCGGGCGATGCTGAGGTCGGTCTTGGTCAGCATCATCTCGACGTTCGACAGGAACGTGCGGAAGAAGTGCCAGTTGCGGTGCATCTCGGCCAGCACGTCCGCCAACCCGGCCTCGCGGGCGGCGGCCAGGCCGGAGCCGACGCCGAACCAGCCCGGCACGATCTGCCGGGTCTGCGTCCAGCCGAACACCCACGGGATGGCCCGCAGCCCGGACAGCCCGGCGCCGGTGTTCGGGCGCTTCGCCGGACGCGAGCCGATGTTGAGCGCGCCGAGCAGCTCGGTGGGCGTGGACGCCCAGAAGTACGCCGGCAGGTCCGGGTCCTCGACGAGCGACCGGTAGGACCGGAACGCCGACTCGGAGACCACGTCCATCGTCGCGTCCCAGCGCTCCAACATCTCGGCCGGCTGCCGGGGTGCGGTGTGCAGAAGCGTCGCCTGGAGCACCGCGGCGAGGGTGAGCTCCAGGTTCTCCCGGGCCAGTGAGGGCAGGGTGTACTTGTCGGAGATCACCTCACCCTGCTCGGTCACCTTGATCGCGCCGTCCATGGTGCCGTACGGCTGCGCCAGGATCGCCTCGTGCGTCGGGCCGCCGCCGCGCCCGACCGTGCCGCCCCGGCCGTGGAAGAGCCGCAGGTGTACGCCGTGCCGGGCGGCCACGTCACGCAACGCGCGCTGCGCCCGGTGGATCGACCACTGGCTGGTGGTGATCCCGGCCTCCTTGTTGGAGTCGGAGTAGCCGAGCATGACCTCCTGCACGTCGCCGCGGGCCGCGACCAGCGCCCGGTACGCGGGCAGCGACAGCAGCTCGTCGAGGATCTCGCCGCCGGCGTTCAGCTCGCCCGGGGTCTCCAGGAGCGGCACGAAACCGATGCGGGCCCGGCCGCTGTGCACGTCGACCAGCCCGGCCTCGCGGGCGAGCACCACGGCGGCGAGGACGTCGTCGACGCCCAGGGTCATCGAGATGATGTACGACTCGATGACCTCGCCGCCGAACCGGTCCTGCGCCTCCCGGATCGTGCTGAACACGTCGAACGTCTTGCGGGACAGCTCGGAGAGCGGGGTGTCCGCGGTGGACAGCGGCCGGCGGCCGGTCAGCTCGTCGGCGAGCAGCTTGGTGCGTTCCAGCCGGCTCAACGACGGGTAGTCGGACACCTCGCCGACCGCCTCGTAGAGCTGGGCGAGGACGGCGTGGTGCGCCTCGGCGTGCTCCCGGACGTCCAGGGTCGCCAGGTGCAGGCCGAACGCGGACACCGTCCGGATGGTGGAGGCCAGCCGGCCGACGGCCGTGAGCTGCCCCGAGTTACGGGCCAGCGACGCGCGCAGCAGGTCCAGGTCGGCGATCAGCTCGGCGGAACCGCGGTAGTCCCGACCCGGGACGTGGGCGGTGCCCTGGCGCAGCCGCTGGCGGGTATTGGCGAGCTTCGCCTTCACACAGCGCGCCTTGAGCCGGTAGGGCTCCTCGGCGTTGACCCGACGGAACCGGGGCGCCACCTCGGGCAGCGCGTCGAGGTCGGCGGCGAGGCTGGCGGAGAGGTCCAGGGACACCCCACGCAGCCGGCGCGAGACCGAGACCTCGTTGATCAGGTGGTCCATCGCCTTCTCGGTGGCGGCGATGCCGTGCTCGTGCTGGATGGTCAGCACCTCGCGGGTGACCGCCGGGGTGACGAACGGGTTGCCGTCCCGGTCGCCGCCGATCCAGGTGCCGAAACTCAGCGGGCGGGCCGTCGGCGACGTCTCCACGCCGAGGGCGCGCAGCGTGTCGGCCAGGTCGTCGAGCACCTGCGGGGCGGCCTCGGCGTACAGGTCGCGCAGGTAGTAGATGGCGTTACGCGCCTCGTCGGTCGGATCCGGCCGGTCCAGTCGCAGCTCGTCGGTCTGCCACATGAGGTCCAGCAACTCGGCCAGCCGGCGGTTGGCCGGGCCCTCGTCGCTCGCGCCGTAGAGGATCGCGTTGGCGGTCTCGGTGTCCAGTTCGTCGGCGATGGCCCGCAGCTTCGACAGGATCGAGCGGCGAGCGGCCTCGGTCGGGTGGGCGGTGAAGACCGGCCGGACCGCCAGCCGGCGAGCGGCGGCGGCGATCTCCTCGGCCGGTACGCCGCGTTCGGCGATCATCTTGGCCGCCTGGTCCAGCCAGCCGCCCTGCACGGCGCGGCGACGGCGCAGATCCCGGGCGCGGTGCACCTGCTCGGTGATGTTGGCCAGGTGGAAGTAGGTGGAGAAGGCGCGAGCCAGCTTGGTGCCGGTCGTCACATCGAGCCCGCCGAGCCGCTGGGCGGCGGCCGGGACGTCGGTGCGTACCTGGGCGCGGATCTCCTCGACGAGGTCGAGCAGTGGGCGACCCTCCTGGCGGGCCAGGGTCTGGCCGAGGAGGGTGCCGAGCCGGCGGATGTCAGCGCGCAGCGCGGCGTCCGGGCCGTCGTGGTCGTGCTGGTCGGTCACGATGCGCTCCTTACGTCAGTACGAAGGACAGCGCTGTCCGACTCCCTGGATGGTATCCGCGTCTGGCCGTTCCGCAGGAGGGGCTCTCCACATGCCGCGCCGTGAGACGGAACACCCCGGAGATCACCTCAGGGTCTTGCGCGGGCGGTTGCCCGACCTCCCCGCACCACTGTCGCGGCGAGCAGGGCCACCAGGGCGAGTACCGCCCACAGCACCAGTCCGGTCAGCGGCCAGCCGATCGAGCGCCGGTCGAAGTACACCGCCGACTTGATCAGGTCGGTGGCCAGACCGGGCACGTTCCACCGGTGCATGCCGCGCAGCCAGGTGGGCAGGAACTCCGGTGCGTAGATGCCGCCGGAGCCGGGATTGCCGAGCACCACCAGCAGCAGGATGACCAGTCCGGTGCCGAGCACGCCCAACCATCCCTGTACGGCGGCGGCCACTATCGCGGCGGCGAAGGCGGCCAGCATGCCGGTGCCGGCGACGGCCGGCAGGTCGTGGTGCCAGACGTCCAGCACCGGGCCGACGATCACCGCGCCGGCGATGCCGAGCACCACGCTGTAGACGGCGAGCGCCCCGATCCGCAGGCCCGCGCGACGCAGGGTGCGCGGGGTGGTGCCGACCGAGATGCCGAGCGCGGTCGAGGCCAGGTACCCGCCGAGGACGTACCCGATCGCCAGGTAGAACGGAACCAGACCACGGGGATCGGTGTCGGCGACCGGCACGTCGTCGGTCACCCGCAGTGGCAGGCGGGCCTGCTCGGCGGCGGTGGTGAGCACCTGGATGACCACGTCGGTGGCGGCCGGCGCGCTGGCGCTGGCGGTGGTCAGGACGAGGCCGCCGTCGGGGGTGGAGCCGAGCACCCCGTACACCGCGCGGCTCGTCAGGGCATCCTCGGCGGCGCCCGGGTCGGCGTACTCGATGGCTTTGATCTTGTCGGTCCGATCGCGGACGGCGGCCAGGACCGTGCGTGCGTCCTGGTCGCCGGTCGCCACGCCGACCGGCACGTCGCGGGGGTGGGGCTGGTGCAGCGCGCCGACATACGCGGCGATGAACGCGACGGCCAGCGCGAGGGTGCCGAGCAGCAGGCCGATCGTACGGGGGAGCTGGTCGCGTACCCGGACCTCCGGCGCCTCGTCCACCAGTCCAGCCTAGGGCGCTGTTTGCCCTGAATGCGGCGTTTCCACCGGCGGTCGTCCGACCCTGGCCACCGCCCGACCGGCTTCCTCAAGACCTGTTCAAGCCCGCGCCGCGACGATGGTTCACGTCGGTGCGGTGGCCGCCCCACCGGAGGCGGCCGGACCGGAGCACGCGGGCCTGTTCGGGGAGGCCCGAAGCCCCGGTGAGGACCCGTGCCCGTGGGGGTGCCGTACGACCCGCGTACGGCACCCCCATCGCCCGTCAGGCCGCCGCGCCCTCCACGACGGCGAAGGCGCGGACCGGGAAGGTACCCATACCGGCCACCATCGGCGGGGCCGCGGTGAACCGGAACCCGGTCGGCGGCAGCGCGTCGAGGCCGGTCAGATGCTCCACCACCGGGATGCCGGCGGCGAGCAGGATGCTGTGCGCAGGGCGTACGCCCGCCGACGCCGGGCCCATGTCGTCGATGTTGATCGAGTCGATGCCGACCAGGGCCGCCCCGGCGTCGACAAGCGCCTGGGCGCCGTCCTCGCTCAGGTACGGCGCCTCCGGAGCGCCGTACCGCGCGGTGCCGAAGTGCGCGTCCCACCCGCTGTGCAGCAGTACCGCGCGCCCGGCCACCTCGTACGGCGCCAGCATCAGCCGATCCACGGCCCGGGTGTCGGCCGGCACCCGCACCACCACCCCGGGCAGGTCGGCGAGGCGGTCCAGCGACACCCCGGTCAGATCCTCCCGGCCCGCCCAGCGGTGCGCGGGGGTGTCCACGTACGTGCCGGTGTTGGCGATCATGTCGATCCGGGCCACGTGGAACTCGGTGCCCGGCGCGTACCGCTCCCGGGACGCCGCGTACGTCAGCCAGTCGGTGATCCGCGGCCCCGGCCACCCGGGCAGGGTGCCCATGCCGTCGCTGATCACATGGCTCAACTCGACCAGCCGACGACCGCCGCCGGCCGTGGCGACGGCGCGACCGCCCTTGTGCGGCTCTCGGATCATCGTCTTGGCGCTGATCCGGACCTCGGCGACCATGAGCAGCCCGAGGTGCCGGACGAAGAGCGCGGCGAGGTCGTCGTCGGTGATCTCCTGCCCCGGGACGTCCAGCCGGAACCCCTCGGTGCGCAGGCCGCCTCCGTTGGCGAAGCTCACCTGCGCGTCAAACTGCGCCCGCCACTGCTCACCCATCCCCGCCTGCTCAGCCATCCCCGCACTCGACCACGGCTCCCCGCCCTGGTCAAGATCCGTGCGCTGGGCTTCCCATGATCGCGCTCGATCCAGGATGTAGTGGCCTCGCGGCGTCGACAAGCCACTAGATCCTGGATCAAGCGCGATCATGGCGGGATCGGGCAGTACCGCGCGCGGCCGTGCGACGCGGGTGGGGACGCGCGGCCCCGCCTCCTGCTGTCCCGGCCCGCCTCGTTCCGGCCCGCCTCGTCCCGGCCCGCCTCGTCCCGGCCCGTCCCGCCTCGTCCCGGCCCGTCCCGCCTCGTCCCGGCCCGGCCCGGCCCGGCCAAGATCCGCGCAACAACAGGGAAGTTGCTGCCTCAGCCGCGCCGGAGACAGCAATTTCCGTGAAGTTGTGCGGATCTTGGGGGCGCGGGGCGCGGGGCGCGCGGGGGTGCGGGGCGCGCGGGACCTGGGCGGAACGGGGTGGGTGTCGGTGGACGGGGATAGGCTTGACGGGCGTGCACCCCCCGTCCGGCTGGACGAGGGGCCGCGCTCGTGTGCGTCCACTCCCCTGGAAGGTTTCCCTTGCTCACCGGTCTGTTCTCCGCCGCCCTGGCCGATCCCGGGCTGGCCCGGGCGCGTGACCTGGCGCGCTCCGGTGCTGCCCAGGTCGACGGCCTCGACATCACCGCTCCTGCCGCGCTGCGCCCGTTCGCTGTGGCGGCTGTCGCTGCCGACACCGAGGGCGCCGGGCGACCGGTACTGGCCGTGACCGCCACCTCCCGTGAGGCCGACGACCTGGCCGCCGCGCTGGGTGGGCTGCTGCCTCCGGAGCAGGTGGTGGTCTTCCCCTCCTGGGAGACGTTGCCGCACGAGCGGCTGTCCCCACGCTCGGACACGGTAGGTCGACGGCTGGCTGTCCTGCGCCGCCTCGCGCACCCCGGGTCGGCCGACGCGCACGGCCGGACCGGGCCGCTGCGGGTGGTGGTCGCCCCGGTCCGGTCGCTGCTGCAACCGCAGCTCAAGGGTCTGGGTGACCTGGAGCCGGTGCAGCTCGCCGCCGGCGAGGAGGCGGACCTGGAGGAGGTCGCCCGCCGGCTCACCGACATGGCGTACGCCCGGGTCGACCTGGTCACCAAGCGCGGCGAGTTCGCGGTGCGCGGCGGCATCCTGGACGTCTTCCCGCCCACCGACGAGCACCCGTCCCGGGTCGAGTTCTGGGGCGACGAGGTGGAGGAGATCCGCACCTTCGCCGTCGCCGACCAGCGCACCATCGAGCAGGTGCCGCTGCTGTGGGCGCCGCCCTGCCGCGAGCTGCTACTCACCCCCGAGGTCCGTGAGCGGGCCGCCGCGCTCGCCGAGCAGCACCCCGAGCTGGCCGAGATCCTGGACAAGCTGGCCGAGGGCATCCCGGTGGAGGGGATGGAGTCGCTGGCCCCGGTGCTGGTCGGCCCCGACTCGCTGGAGTTGCTGCTGGACGCGATGCCGGCCGGCACCCACGTGCTGCTCTGCGACCCGGAGCGCATCCGCACCCGGGCGCACGATCTGGTGCGTACCTCTGAGGAATTTTTGCAGGCCAGCTGGGCCGCCGCCGCCGTGGGCGGCCAAGCCCCGGTGGACGTCGGCGCCGCCGCCTTCCGCACCCTTGCCGAGGTACGCGCCACCGCCGGCACGCTCGGCCAGCCCTGGTGGACGCTGTCCCCCTTCGGTCTCGTCGAGGCCGAGACGACCGGGACGGCCGAGGCGCGGCAGCCCTGGGAGGACGCGCCCGAGCAGGCCGCCGTCACCCCGGACGACGCCATCGCGGTGACTCTCTCCGCCCAGCCGGCCCCGCTCTACCACGGTGAGACCGCGCGGGTGGTCGACGACCTCAAGCGTTGGGCCGGCGAGGGCTGGTCGATCGCGCTGGTCTTCGAGGGGCACGGCCCCGCCCAGCGGGCGGTGGAGGTGCTGCGCGACGCCGGGCTGGGCGCCCGGCTCACCGAGGAAGTGCCGACCGCGCCCACCCCCGGCGAGCTGGTGGTCACCTGTGGTGCGCTCAGCGCCGGCTTCGTCGACGAGGCGTCCCGTTTCGTGCTGCTGACCGGCAACGACGTCACCGGTGGCCGGGGCACCTCGACGCGGGACATGCGCAAGATGCCGAGCCGCCGACGCAACACCATCGACCCGTTGGAGCTCAAGGCCGGCGACTTCGTGGTGCACGAGCAGCACGGCATCGGCCGGTACGTCGAGCTGGTGCAGCGCACCGTCAACGGCGCCAGCAGGGAATACCTGGTCATCGAGTACGCGGCCAGCAAGCGCGGCCAGCCCGGCGACCGGCTGTTCGTGCCGACCGACCAGCTCGACCAGCTCTCCCGTTATGTCGGCGGTGAGCAGCCGACCCTGCACAAGATGGGCGGCTCGGACTGGCAGAAGTCCAAGGCTCGGGCGCGCAAGGCGGTCCGGGAGATCGCCGCGCAGCTCATCCAGCTCTACGCCGCGCGCAAGGCGTCCAAGGGCCACTCGTTCGGCCCGGACACCCCGTGGCAGCGGGAGTTGGAGGACGCCTTCCCGTGGCAGGAGACGCCCGACCAGCTCGCCGCGATCGACGAGGTTAAGCGGGACATGGAGCAGACCGTCCCGATGGACCGGCTGATCTGTGGCGACGTCGGCTACGGCAAGACGGAGATCGCGGTCCGGGCGGCGTTCAAGGCGGTGCAGGACGGCAAGCAGGTGGCGGTGCTCGTGCCGACGACCCTGCTGGTGCAGCAGCACTACAACACGTTCGCCGAGCGGATGAGCCAGTTCCCGGTGCAGATCCGGCAGCTCTCCCGCTTCCAGACTCCCAAGGAGACCGAGCGGACGTTGGAGATGGTCGCCGACGGCACCGTCGACATCGTCATCGGCACGCACCGGCTCCTGCAGACGGCGACCCGGTTCAAGCAGTTGGGTCTGGTCATCGTCGACGAGGAGCAGCGCTTCGGTGTCGAGCACAAGGAGCACCTGAAGACGCTGCGCGCGTCGGTGGACGTGCTGAGCATGTCGGCTACCCCGATCCCGCGCACCCTGGAGATGGCCATCACCGGCATCCGGGAGATGTCCACCATCGCCACCCCGCCGGAGGAGCGGCACCCGGTGCTCACCTTCGTGGGCGCGCAGGACGACCGGCAGGTCGCCGCCTCCATCCACCGCGAGCTGCTGCGCGACGGGCAGGTCTTCTACCTGCACAACCGGGTCGAGTCGATCGACCGGGCCGCGCGGCGGCTGCGCGAGCTGGTGCCCGAGGCGCGGGTCGCCGTGGCACACGGCCAGATGGGCGAGGAGGCCCTGGAGAAGGTCATGGTCGGCTTCTGGGAGAAGGAGTTCGACGTCCTGGTCTGCACGACCATCGTGGAGTCCGGCATCGACATCCCGAACGCCAACACCCTGATCGTCGAGCGGGCCGACCTGCTCGGCCTGGCCCAGCTGCACCAGATCCGTGGTCGGGTCGGCCGGGGCCGCGAGCGGGCGTACGCGTACTTCCTCTACCCGCCGGAGAAGCCGCTCACCGAGCACGCACACGAGCGGCTGGCGACCATCGCCCAGCACACCGAGCTGGGCGCGGGCATGTACGTCGCGATGAAGGACCTGGAGATCCGCGGCGCGGGCAACCTGCTCGGCGGCGAGCAGTCCGGCCACATCGAGGGCGTGGGCTTCGACCTGTACGTGCGCATGGTCGGCGAGGCTGTCTCCGCGTTCAAGGGTGAGCGTCCGGAGGAGGAGGCCGACGTCAAGATCGACCTGCCGATCGACGCGCACCTGCCGCACGACTACGTGAGCGTGGAGCGGCTGCGTCTGGAGATGTACCGCAAGCTCGCCGAGGCGCGCGACGAGGCCCGTCTGGGGGAGGTCGTCGCCGAGATGACCGACCGGTACGGCGAGCCGCCCGCCCCGGTGCAGAACCTGGTGGCGGTGGCGCGGTTCCGCCTGCTGGCCCGCCGGTACGGCCTCAGTGACGTGTCCATGCAGGGCAAGCACGTGCGGTTCGGGCCGCTGCCGCTGCCGGACTCGAAGCAGTTGCGGCTCAAGCGCTACCACCCGGACGCCGTCTACAAGCAGGCCAACGACCAGGTCAGCGTGCCCCGGCCGAGCACCCGCCGGATCGGTGGCGAACCGCTGCGCGACCAGGCGCTGCTCGAATGGTGCGCGCAACTGCTCTCCGACGTGCTGGGCGCCCCCGCCCCGCTGGCGGCCGCGACCGCCTGACGTGGCACGCCGACCGCGTGGTGAGGTGGGGGCCGTCACAGCCACCAGGAGGGCATGAGAGAGTGACGGGCATGCGTGCTCGCCGTGTGATCGCCGCCGCCAGCGTCGCGGCTCTGGGTGTCCTCTCCCTCGCCGCGTGCGAGAGGTCCGCGCCGGACGTCGCCGCGTACGTCGGTGACACGAGCTATTCGCTCGACCGGGTCGACGGGATCTACGACGAGGTGCAGACGAAGTACGGCGACGTGGTCCGTCAGGCGGCCGGTCAGACTGCCGCGACGCCCTCGCCCGAGCAGTTGCGGTCGCCCGTCACCCGGCAGGACGTGGTGAACCTGCTGGTCAGCCTGGAGCTGGGCAAGCGGGTGGCGAAGGCCAAGAACATCCAGGTGCCCGACGAGGTCAGCCCGCAGCAGTTGGAGCAGAGCCTGCGGGTGCCGGCCACCACCGAGTACACCAAGCTCTGGGGTGAGTGGGTCGACCTGCTTCAGGCGTTCAACCAGCAGCTCCCGCCGGCCGAGGTGAGCGACGCGTCGGTGATGGCCGTCTACCAGGCGCTGGCCAAGGTCGGGGCGATCCAGGGTGGGCTGCAGGTGGCCGAGGTCCGCCAGAAGTTCGGCGAGGGAGCCTTCGTCGGCAGCGCCACCGCGCTCAGTGTCGCCCTAGAGGACGAGGCGGACCGGGCCGACGTCTCGATCAACCCCCGTTACCGGGAGGTGGGCGTGCCCTCGCTGGTGAGCAGCGGTCAGTCGGTCATCTTCTACTCGCTGCCGTTCATCAACGAGGAGGGGCCGGTCACCGACATCTCGACCCCGGACGCGTCGCCGTCGAGCCCCAACCCCGACACCGAGGGCACGGCCAGCTGAGCATGACGGCACGGATCGTCCTGCTGGTCACGTCACCGCGGCTGCCGGCCGGCCTGCTGACCTCGGCCGCCTGGGACGTCGTACGCCGGTATCCGGTTCTGGCCGGTGCGGAGAGCGAGTTGGCGACGGCCGTGCGTCACGCGGGCGGCGAGGTGACCGTCGTCGACGGCCCGGCCACGCAGGCGCTGCTGGAGACGGTGGCGGCGCACGGCACGGCGGTCTGGTTGGCCGGCCCGGCCGGCGACGAGTCGGTGGCCCGGGAGTTGGGTCTGCGGCTGGCCCGGGAGCCGGGGCTGGCCGAGATGGAGCTGATGTACGGCTCGTGGGACCCGCCGGGGGCCCGGCTGCTCGACGCGGTGGCCGTGCTGGACCGGCTGGCCTCGCCGGGCGGCGACCCGTGGAAGCGGGCGCAGACGCACCGTAGCCTCGCGGGTTACCTGCTGGAGGAGAGCTACGAGGCGTACGACGCGATCAAGGCCGACGACACCGACGCGCTCCGTGAGGAGTTGGGCGACGTCCTGCTCCAGGTGGTGTTGCACGCGCGGCTGGCCGAGGAGTTGCCGGAGGGTGAGCGGTGGAGCATCGACGACGTGGCCGGTGGCCTGGTCGACAAGATGATCCGGCGCAACCCGCACGTCTTCGCCGGTGCGGAGGCGGGCACCCTGGAGGAGATCACCGCCAACTGGGAGCGGATCAAGCGAGTTGAGAAGGCGCGTGACTCCGTGCTGGACGGCGTGGCGCTCAGCCAACCCGCCCTGTCCCTGGCCGCGCAGATCCTCGACCGCGCCGCCCGTGCGGGCCTGACCGTCCCGCTCGCACCGCCCGACACCGAGGTGGACGAGGAGGCGAAGCTGGGCGCAACCCTCCTGGCCCTGGTGACGGAAGCCCGCAAGGCCGGCCTGGACCCGGAGGCAGCCCTCCGCCGCGCGACCCTAACCCACGCCGAAACCATCCGCGCCGCCGAACCCCCACCCACCCCACCGCGCTGATCATGAAGTTGTTGCCATGACACGCCGACACGGCGGGCAACAACTTCATGATCAACGAAAGGGGCGCGGGGCGGTCGGTAGGGTTGCCGGGTGGAAGAGTTTGGAGTGCTGGCCGAGCGGGTTGTCGAGGCACTGCTGGAGACTCGGCCGGGGGTCGCCACCTCGGCAGGGGACCACCGGTTCGACGACCGGCTTCCCGATCTGTCCGCCGACGCGCTGGCCGCCGACCGGGTGATGCTCACCGACGCGGCGAACGCGCTGTCCGAACTGGACCCCGACTCGCTGGACGTCGACGAGCAGGTCGACCACGCGCTGCTCACCTCCTTCGTCGACCGGGAGCTGTTCGAGCTGACCGAGATCCGGTCGCACGAGTGGGACCCGCTGCACCACAACCCCGGCCCGCTGCTGCACCCGCTGCTGGCCCGCTCGTACGCCCCGGCCGAGGTCCGGTTGACGCAGGTGGCCGGCCGGCTCGCCGCCGTACCGGATGCCCTCGCCACCGCCCGCGCGACGCTGCGCGACATGCCGCGGATCCACGCCGAGACGGCGGTCGGGCAGTTCACCGGCACGGCCGCGCTCATCCGCGACGAGCTGCCGGGGCTGATCGCGCAGGCGCCGGGCAGCCTCGGAAAGGTCGAGCCGGCGGCCACCGCCGCCACCGCCGCGCTCGACGAGTTCGTCGCGTGGCTGCGAACTCGGCTGGCCGCCGACAGCGGTCCCGGCCGTGACCCGCGCCTGGGCCGCCGCCGCTGGGAGGCGCGGCTCTGGCACACCCTCGACACCGAGCTGGGAGCCGCCGAGATCCAGCGTCGGGCCTGGGCCAACCTGGACCGGGTCACCGAGGAGATCCGCGCGGCGGCCGTCGAGCTGGTCGGTGGTCCGGCCGACGACGAGACGGTACGCCGGGCGTTGGACGTGCTCGCCGCCGAACATCCGGACGACTCGACGATCGTCGAGCTGGCCGGTGTGACGCTCGACGAGGCGACCGACTTCGTCCGGCTGCACGACCTGGTCACCCTTGTCGACGACCGATGCGTGATCCAGGAGATGCCGGAGTTCGCGCGGGGCGTGGCGGTCGCGTACTGCGACTCGCCCGGCCCGTTGGAGACCGCGGCGGTGCCGACGTTCTACTGCATC
The DNA here is from genome assembly GCF_040608495.1 of Micromonospora sp. NPDC005174. Taxonomy (NCBI): domain Bacteria; kingdom Bacillati; phylum Actinomycetota; class Actinomycetes; order Micromonosporales; family Micromonosporaceae; genus Micromonospora; species Micromonospora sp. NPDC005174. The sequence goes on from NZ_JBEXIJ010000011.1 coordinate 60,771, forward strand.
GCGCCCACCCCGGCGGAGTGGTCGGCGCAGCGCGTGGACTCCTTCTACCGCGAGTACAACGACCACATGGTCCGCAACCTGACCGTGCACGAGGCGATGCCCGGCCACTTCCTCCAGCTCGCCCACGCCCGACGTCACGTCGGCGGTACGCGGGTGCGGGCGCTGGCCCGTTCCGGCCCGTTCGTCGAGGGTTGGGCGGTGTACGCCGAGGAGCTGATGGCCGGTCTCGGCTTCGGCGGTCTGCCGGTGCGGTTGCAGCAGCTCAAGATGCAGCTCCGCATGACCATCAACGCGCTGCTCGACCAGTTGGTGCACGCCGAGGAGCTGCCCGAGGCCGAGGCGATGGCGTTGATGACCGGTCGCGGCTTCCAGGAGGAGGGCGAGGCGGCCGGCAAGTGGCGCCGGTCCCTGCTCACCTCGACGCAGCTCTCCACGTACTTCGTCGGGTACAGCGAGGTGGCCGAGATCGCCGCCGCCCGTCCGGAGGGCGTGTCGGCACGCGACTGGCACGACGCGATGCTCGCCCACGACTGCCCGCCCCCACGACACCTGCGCACCCTGCTCGGCGTCTGACTCCCACCCACGCGCACCCGCCAAGATCCGCGCAACTTCCCTGATGTTGCTGCTTCCGACCCGCCGGAGGCAGCAACTACCCCGAAGTTGCGCGGATCTTGAGCGCTGCGGGCGTGCGGGCGTGCGGGCGTGCGCGGTGCGGGCGTGCGGGCGTGCGCGGTGCGGGCGCGGGGGACTGCCGGGCTCCGGATGCCTCAGGAGCCGCCGGGGCGGTTGTCCACCACGCCTGCTCCGGCGGGCGGGTCGAACGCGTCCTTCTCGACCGTCTCGGAATAGTCGCTCAACGCCAGCTCCATCGGTTTGCCGTCGACCGAGCCGAGGAAGCTGCCGAGCACGCCCTCGGTGGTGACGCAGGCGCTGAAGTCGCCGTCCGAACGCTGCACCTCGACGCAGGCGGCGTGGTGCCCCGCGACTGTGGTGTCGCTCTGCTTGATCACCGCCTGTGGGTCGAGGGCGGCGGCGGTCAGCAGGCCGACCACCACCGGCGGGGTGACGAGACCCTGCTGGTTCGCCTCGGTGAACAGCGCCACGGTGGGCTTGCTGCCGGGGGTGGGTGGCGCGACGAGCGTGCACGCCGTCCGGCCGTCGGTCGCTGTGCAGCGGGTGACGGCGTCGGGAGTGACGGTGAGCCGCCCACCCGGGTAGTTGTACGCGGAGCGGGCCGGGTCCTGCGCCTGCACGATCGCGGCGGTCTGACCGCCGGGCAGTTGGTAGTCGGCCGTGTAGGTCAACTCCAGCGCCCGGTCGAGGCGCGCGGCGAGGTCGTTGACGAGATCCGAGCGCCCCATGGCGCGGCCGGCGTCCTCAAAATTCTGACAGCCGGTGACCGTGAGCGACGCGATGACCGACACGGCGAGCATGCGGAGGGTGGTCGTGGCGGCGGGCATGGCGACCAGCCTGGTGGATCTAGTCGGCGCAGCGCAAACCCGTTGCCGGTTGACTCCCGGAAATCCGGGAATGTCCGTCATCGCGGGGCTACTCGGGGGCGCGGGCGACGCCGTGCCCGATCTCGCCGCCCGATACGCTGCGTTCAACACCTGCCTCAGCCGCACCGTCGCGGCCCACCCACGGACCGGATCACAACAACGAGGAGCGACTCAGTGGCAACCATCGAGGGAATCGTCGCCCGGGAGATTCTCGACTCGCGGGGCAACCCGACGGTCGAGGTCGAGATCGGCCTGGACGACGGCACGGTGGCTCGCGCCGCGGTGCCCTCCGGCGCCTCCACCGGCGCGTTCGAGGCGATCGAGCTGCGCGACGGTGACGCCGACCGCTACCAGGGCAAGGGCGTGGAGAAGGCGGTCTCCAACGTCGAAGACAAGATCGTCGACCAGCTCATCGGCTACGAGGCCAGCGAGCAGCGGCTCATCGACCAGAAGATGCTCGACATCGACGGCACCGACAGCAAGTCGGAGCTGGGCGCGAACGCCATCCTCGGGGTCTCCCTGGCGGTGGCGAAGGCCGCCGCCAGCAGCGCGGAGCTGAGCCTCTTCCGCTACCTGGGTGGCCCGAACGCGCACCTGCTGCCGGTGCCGATGATGAACATCCTCAACGGTGGCGCGCACGCCGACTCCAACGTCGACGTCCAGGAGTTCATGGTCGCGCCGATCGGCGCGCCCACCTTCCGCGAGGCGCTGCGCTCCGGCGCGGAGGTCTACCACGCGCTGAAGTCGGTGCTGAAGAAGAAGGGCCTGTCGACCGGGCTGGGTGACGAGGGCGGCTTCGCGCCGAACCTGCCCACGAACGCCGCCGCCCTGGACCTGATCGCCGAGGCGGTCGAGAAGGCCGGCTACCGGCTCGGCACCGACATCGTGTTCGCGCTCGACGTAGCGGCCACCGAGTTCTTCGACAACGGCACCTACACGTTCGAGGGCGCCGCGAAGTCCGCCGAGGACATGAGCACGTACTACACCAAGCTTGCCGACGAGTACCCGATCGTGTCGATCGAGGACCCGCTGGCGGAGGACGACTGGTCCGGCTGGCAGACCCTGACCGCGTCGATCGGCGACCGGGTGCAGATCGTCGGTGACGACCTGTTCGTGACCAACCCGCAGCGCATCGCCCGCGGTATCGCCGAGAAGGCGGCCAACGCCGTCCTGGTGAAGGTCAACCAGATCGGTTCGCTGACCGAGACCCTGGACGCGGTGGACCTGGCCCACCGGGCCGGCTTCAAGTGCATGATGAGCCACCGCTCCGGCGAGACCGAGGACACCACCATCGCCGACCTGGCGGTCGCCACCGGCTGCGGTCAGATCAAGACCGGCGCTCCGGCCCGCTCGGACCGGGTCGCCAAGTACAACCAGCTGCTCCGCATCGAGGAGGAGCTGGCCGACGCGGCGCGCTACGCGGGCGCGGGTGCGTTCCCGCGTTACCGTTCGGCCTGAGTGTGGTTGTCGGGAAGCCTCACATGCGGTGGGGCTTCCCGACGGACGTACGCGACAGACGTAGCCTCGGGGGAGGGGTGTGACGATGCAGCGCCGCACACCGGGTGGTCAACGACCCGCCCGCCGACCGGGTCAGTCCGGCCGGCCGGGCGCCGGGCGGGCCACCCGCGGGTCGCTCCGGGACGCCGGCATACGCGCCGAGCCGCGTGGCGCCGCCGGTCGGGCCCCGGGCGCGGTCCGGGGTGCGGAGGGTGTGCGCTCCGCGAGCCGTCCGGCCGCCGCCCGACGTACCGCCGCCGGTGGTGGCGCGGTCAAGCGGCTCTCCGCACCCCATCCCCGCCGCTTCACCGGCCGCGCCACGGTGCTCTTCGCGGTGCTGATCGCGCTCGCCCTGGCGTACACCTATCCGGTGCGGGTCTACCTGGACCAGCAGGCCGACATCGAGCGGATGGAGGCGGCCCAGTCGGCGCAGGAGAGGGAGATCGCCGAGCTCGCCGCCGAGGCCGCCAAGTGGCAGGACGACGAGTACAAGATGACGCAGGCCCGGGAGCGGTTCTTCATGGGTCGGCCGGGCGAGAAGATGATGGTGGTCATGAACGACGCCGAGGGCGCGGCCCGCGACGCCGGCAAGCCGGCCGGTTCGGGTGCCCCGGCAGGGCCTTCGACCTGGTACGACACCCTCTGGTCGAGCGTGCGCGCGGCGGACAGCCAGCAGCCGGGCAAGTGACCCACCGACCAGCACACCAGGAGAGACGAGCACCGTGACTGTCGTACCCCCGTCGGAGCCGGCGGCGGATTCCGTACCCCTGCCGCAGCGGGAACCGGCGACCGAGGCCGACCTGGCCGCGGTGGCCGCGCAGCTCGGCCGCCCGCCCCGGGGCACCCGGGCGGTGGCCCACCGCTGCCCGTGCGGCCTGCCCGACGTGGTGGAGACGACGCCCCGCCTCGCCGACGGCACCCCGTTCCCGACGCTGTTCTACCTGACCTGCCCCCGGGCGACCGCGGCGTGCAGCAGGTTGGAGTCGGCGGGTCTGATGCGGGAGATGGCCGACCGGTTGGCGACCGATCCGGAGCTGGCCGCCCACTACCGGGCGGCGCACGAGGACTACCTCGCCCGCCGGGACGCGATCGGCGAGGTGCCGGAGATCGCCGGCATCTCCGCCGGTGGAATGCCGGGGCGGGTGAAGTGCCTGCACGTGCACCTCGGCCACGCCCTGGGTGCCGGCCCCGGCGTGAACCCGTTCGGCGACGAGACGTTGGCGCTGGTCGAGCCCTGGTGGACGGCGGGCCCCTGCGTGGACGTGCCCGACAGCGAATGACCGCACAGGCCGAGGGGCAGATCCTGGTGCGGCGCGCCCGCACCCGGGATGTGCGGGGCATCCGCCGGCTGGTCGACACGTACACCGACGACCGGCGGTTGCTGAGCAAGGCCACTGTGACCCTGTACGAGGACGTGCAGGAGTTCCGGGTGGCGGTCCGGCCCGACGACGGTGTCGTGGTGGGGTGCGGCGCGCTGCACGTCATGTGGGAGGACCTGGCCGAGATCCGTACGGTGGCCGTGGACCCGTCCTGCCGGGGTCAGCGGATCGGGCACCGGCTGGTCAGCGAACTGATCGACGCGGCCCGCACACTGGGCGTGGCGCGGATCTTCGTGCTCACCTTCGAGACCCGGTTCTTCGGCTCGTTCGGCTTCCGGGAGATCGACGGCGCGCCGGTGCCGCAGCCGGTCTACGAGCAGCTTCTGCGCTCGTACGACGAGGGTGTCGCGGAGTTCCTGGACCTCGAGCGGGTCAAGCCGAACACGCTCGGCAACACCCGGATGCTGCTGCGCCTGTAGCGGCGCGCGCCTGTGGCGACCCGGCGGCGAGCCGTCGGGGGCGGGCACTCTGCTGAGCCTGATGCCTGTGCGGCATCAAGATGACTCACAGGCATCACGCTCATCGGCGACCGGCCGGCCCGGGCCCGCCGATCGCGAGGGGACCCCGGCGGATGGCTGTCGTAGGGTTGCCGGGTGACGACGCGTGTGGCGGCCATCGACTGCGGGACCAACTCGATCCGACTACTGGTCGCCGACCTGCCGGAGGAGTCGGCCGGGCCGCAGGCCCCGCTGACCGACGTGACCCGGCGGATGGAGATCGTCCGGCTGGGGCAGGGCGTCGACCGGACCGGCCGGCTCGCGCCGGAGGCGATCGAACGGACCCGTGTGGCGCTGGCGTCCTACGCCGCCGACATCGAGAAGTTGGGCGCGCAGCGGGTACGCATGTGCGCGACCTCGGCCTCCCGGGACGCCGCCAACGCCGCGGACTTCACCGAGATGGTGCAGCAGACGCTGGGCGTGGCGCCCGAGGTGGTGAGCGGCGACGAGGAGGCCCGGCTGTCGTTCACCGGGGCGGTGCGCGGGCTGCCGTCCGACGCCGAGGAGCCCTTCCTCGTCGTCGACATCGGTGGCGGCTCGACCGAGTTCGTGGTCGGTGACCGGAGCGGTGTGCGGTCGGCGGTGTCGGTCGACATCGGCTGCGTCCGGATGACGGAGCGGCACCTGCCGGGTGACCCGCCGACGCCGGAGGAGGTCGCGGCGGCGGAGGCCGACATCGCCGCCGTCGTGGACCGGGCGCTCGCCCAGGTGCCCGGCCGCGAGGCCGCCACCCTGATCGGCCTCGCCGGTTCGGTCACCACCGTGGTCGCCATCGCCCAGAACCTTCAGGGGTACGACCCGGAGCGCATCCACCACGCCCGCGTGTCGTACGAGGAGGTGGCGCGGGTGACCGCGGACCTGCTCGCGCGGACCAGCGCGCAGCGGCTGGAGATCCCGGTGATGCACCCCGGACGGGCCGACGTGATCGGCGCGGGGTCGCTGGTGCTGCGCGTGATCATGGAGCGGGCCGGCATGCCGTCGGTGGTCGCCTCGGAGCACGACATCCTGGACGGCATCGCCTGGAGCCTCCAGTAGCAGGTCCGCACCCGGCGTGCCGTTGGCCGAAGTCGTTGACGCTACTTCGCATTGCACAGTAGTGTGCGATGCGTGGACACCACACAGTTGTTGAAGGGCGTGCTCGATCTGGCCGTCCTGGCGGTCCTCCGGGAGGAGGACGGTTACGGCTACGACATCCTGCGCCGGCTCCGCGAAGCCGGCCTGGAGGAGATCGGCGACGCCTCGGTCTACGGCACGCTGCGCCGCCTCTTCGCCGCCGGCCTGCTCACCACGTACGTGGTGCCGAGCGAGACCGGCCCGCACCGCAAGTACTACTCGCTCAACGCCGCCGGGCGTGACCAGTTGACCCGCTCCGGCAAGCTCTGGCGCTCGTTCGCCACCACCATGGACACGCTGCTCGACGATCGGGGGCTGGCGGCATGACCGTCACGGAGCAGGAGATCACCGACTATGTGGCACGGGTCCGGGCCGCCCTGGCCGACGTGCCGCCCGACCGGCGCACCGAGCTGACCGAGGACCTCGCCGACCACCTCACCGAGGTCGCCGCCGAGAGTGAGGGCACCCTCGTCGAGCGACTGGGCGAGCCGGAGACGTACGCCGCCGAGCTGCGCGCCGCTGCCGGCGTCGGTGTCGGCGGCGGTCGCAACCTGGACCACCGGGTCGCCACCGCCGTAATCCGGGTCCGCGGCCGGCTGCGTGCGATCGACTCCCGGCTCGGCCCACCTCTGGGGTACGCGACGGCGAGTGACTTCCTCCGCCTGCTGCGCCCCGGCTGGTGGGTGCTGCGCGGCTACCTGGCGGCCATGCTGCTCACCGCGATCAGCACCGGCGGCAGCTTCGGTGTGCTGCCCCGGTTCGGTGGGGAGTTGCTCGCCGGGCTGATCATGCTGATCGGGTTCGTGCTCGCCTCGATCTGGCTCGGTCGCCGTTCGGCGCAACTCGCCCGCTGGCCGCGCTCGGCGGTGCAGGTCGGCAGCGCGGTGCTGGTCGTCTTCGCGCTCTCCGCCCTCGTGCAGGCGGAGGACCGGATGCGGTACGGCGACTACGGCTACAACCCGACCTCGGTCGACAACCCGTACGACCGGATCCGGGACGTCTTCGTCTACGACAGCGACGGTCGGCTGGTGGAGAACGCGCGCCTGTTCGACGAGAACGGCAACCCCATCCGACTCGGCTACCCGGACTGTCTCGACCCCGCCGAGGCGTACAACAACCCGCTGTTGCGGCCGTACCCGTACTGCCCCGACCGGGCGCCCTTCGGGCCGCCCCGGGGTCCGGACATGCCCGGGGCGCCAGCGGTGCCGACCAGCACGCCGTCGGCAAGCGAGTCACCGACCGTGGCGACGCCGACGGCGACTCCGGCGAGTCCGAGCGCGACGCCGAGTGACGGGCCGACTCCGACCCCGACGAGCTGATGGGCGATGTGAACCAGATCATGCACACGATGCTGGGAAATAGCTGAACGGACGAGGTGAGCGGGACGGCACCAGAAATCAATGATCGTTACGGTGTCGTCTGCTCATCCATCCCTCGGAAGGAACCCCCGTGTCAGAGCAGGTCGCACCGCCCCCCGCGTCCGACGCAGCGCCGGCTGAGCCGGCCGCCGAGACGCCGGCCCAGCCGGCCGCCGAGACGCCGCCGCCGGCCGAGCCGGAGGGTAAGTCCGGTGCCAAGAAGGCGCTCGGCATCATCGGCGCGATCGTCATCTTCCTCGTCATCGCAGGTCTGAAGTTCGGCCTGGGCACGGCCATCGGCAACTTCGTGAACAAGGACGACACCGCCGACGCGAAGGCCGGCGACTGCATCGCCGAACTGCCCGAGATCAAGGGTGACAAGGAGGAGGAGGTCGACGGTGCCAAGGTCGTCAAGTGCACCTCCACCGACGCGGCGTACAACGTGGTCGGTCGGGTCGACGGGCAGACCGAGGCCCAGGCCAAGGCCGACACCGCCTGCAACGACTTCTTCAAGGAAGGCGAGGAGGGGTACGTCTTCTACAGCATCGAGTCCGGCAAGAAGGGCTACGTCCTCTGCCTGACCAAGAAGGCCTGACCACACGCCTGAGGCACCGATGACGGCGGCGGGGGAATCTTCCCCGCCGCCGTCGGCGTACCCGCGGTCACCATGCGGCGAACAGGAGGTGAATGCCACTGTTCCGACGTCTTCCCGGCCGGGGTCACGGCGTGGCAGGCTACCGGCACGTAGGACCACTGGGCGACCAGCCAACGATGACTGACCGCTAGGAGGACGGCCGATGGGCGAAATGGTGAGTTACCGCAGCAACGGGGGTACGAGCGAGGGGTATCTCGCGATACCCGCGAGCGGCACGGCCAGCCCCGCCGTCATCGTCCTGCAGGAGTCGTGGGGCCTGGTCCCGCACATCCGGTCGGTCGCGGACCGGTTCGCCGAGGCCGGCTTCGTCGCTCTCGCCCCGGACGTCCGGCACGGTACGGCGACCGACGAGCCCGCCGAGGCGCAGCGCCTGCTGGCGACGCGCCTGGACGAGGCGGCGAAGGACATCGCCGACGCGGCCGACTACCTCGCCGGGCGCCCGGAGGTCACCGGGAAGGTCGGCGCGGTCGGGTTCGGCGCCGGTGGCAGCCTGGCCCTCAGGTCGGCGTCCCTCTCCGAGCGGATCGTGGCCACCGCCGGGTTCTATCCCGTGCTGTCCGGTGGGTCGATGCCCACCGACCGGGTCGACTACGCCGGCAAGGCGGCGGTCATCCACTGCTCCGAAGAGGACGGCACCTCGACCGACGAGGGTGTGCAGGCCGTACGCCGGGCCATCGAGGAGGCCGGCGGCACCTGCCAGCTCTACGACTACCCGGGCACCTCGCACGCGTTCTTCGACGACGACCGGCCCGAGGCGTTCGACCAGCGTGCCACCGCCAGCGCCTGGGCGCGCACCCTGGAACTGTTCCGGGCCAAACTTGGCTGAGTCGCGTACCCCCGATCAGGTCGTCGCCCGCGCCGCGCGGGCGACCGACCTGGCCGACCTCGACGCGGCGGTCAGTGAATGTTTCGCCTGTCCCCGCCTCGTCCGGTGGCGGGAGGAGGTGGCCCGCGTCCGGCGGGCCGCCTTCCGGGACCAGGAGTACTGGGGCCGGCCGGTGCCCGGCTTCGGCCCCGGCGACGCGCGGATCGCCATCCTCGGGCTCGCGCCCGCCGCGCACGGCGGCAACCGCACCGGCCGGATCTTCACCGGCGACCGCTCGGGCGACGTCCTCTTCGCGGCCCTGTACCGGGCCGGGTTGGCCAATCAGCCGACAAGCGTCGCCGCCGACGACGGCCTCGCCCTGCGTGACACCCGGATCTTCTCGGCGGTCCGCTGCGCGCCACCGGACAACAAGCCCACCCCGGAGGAACGGGACACCTGCGCTCCCTGGCTGCACCGCGAGGTCACGCTGATCCGACCCACCCTGCGCGTCGTGGTCGCGCTGGGCGCGTTCGCCTGGGCCGCGTGGTGGCCGGTGCTGCGCCAGGTGTACGAGCAGCGCCCGCCCAGCCCGCGACCCGCGTTCGGCCATGGGGCACACTGGTCCGGCGCGGCTGTGCCGGACTCGCTCGGTTGCTACCACGTCAGCCAGCAGAACACCTTCACCGGCCGGCTGACACCGGGGATGTTGGACGACGTCTTCGGCCGGGCCAAGCAACTGGCCGAAGTGGACTGAGAACGCGTGGGGTGGTGGCGATGACGAACGGAACACGCCCGCCCGCGCCGTCGCCACCCGCCGGACCGGGTGTGCTCCGCCCGGTGCTCGGCCTGCTGCGCCGCTGGTGGCCGGTGGGCGCGGTGGCGGCGCTGCTCGCGGCGGCCGCGCTGGCGTCCGCCCACTCGTCGATCGGCGCCAGCCGGATTCCGCCCGCTGCCGAGAACGTGCCCTGGGTGCCGGAATACCCGACCGACGTGCCGTCCCCGTCGATCCCGGTCGAGCCGAGGGACGCCGGCGAGGCCACCCAGGCGCACATCCCGCAGTGGATCGCCACCGTGGCGATGGCCCTGCTCGGGCTGGCCATCCTCGCGGTGCTGGGCTACCTCACCTGGATTTTGCTCCGTGGCGCGCTGCGCCGTACCTCGCGGGCCCTGCCGGCGCAGCGGGCCCGGCGTACGGCCGAGGGCACCGCCCGCGAGGTGGTCGCCGCCCTGGACGCCGGCCTCGTCGAGCTGGACGACCAGGCCACCGACCCCCGTGTGGCGGTGATCGCCTGCTGGGTACGCCTGGAGGAGGCGGCCGCTGCGGCAGGTGTGTCCCGGCGTCCCGGCGACACACCGACCGACCTGGTCACGCGGTTGCTGCGGGGCGACGAGTCGGCCGGGGTGCCGGCGATCGTCAGCGCCGACGTGCTGGCCGAGTTCGCACACGTCTACCGCGAGGCCCGGTACGCCACACGTGAGGTCGGCGAGGGCACCCGCGACGACGCCCGTGCCGCGCTGCGGCGGCTGCGCGGCGAACTCGCCATCGTGACGACGGGTGCTCCCGAGGTGCCGGCATGAGCGGCAGCGCCAGCATCGACGACCTGCTCACCTTCGAGGAGGAGGGGCCACGGCACGACGAACGGGCCAAGGGCGGCCGGTTCGGACGCGTGTTCCGGGCCCTGGCCGGCAACGCGGCCCTGGTCGCCGTGCTCGTCGTCGGTCTCCGGGCGGTCGGCCTGCAGGTCTCGCTGGCGATCCTCATCGCCGGGGTGTTCGCCGTGTCCGGGGTGCGCCGGGTCGCCGCCGCGCTGGCACCGACGCCGGCGGCGAGGTCCCGCCCTTCGCTCGCCCAGCACGACGACGGCTCCTGGAACTGGGGTGCCCGGGATGCGCTGCGCGCCGCGATCAACGGCTGGGAACTGCCGCTGGACTGGTCCACGACCCGACCCGAACGTTTCACCGAGGTCATCCTGCCCCGGCTCGCGGAACTGGCCGACGAGCGGCTTCGCCTGAAGCACTCCGTGACCCGTGAGTCGGACCCGGTCCGCGCTCGCGCCCTGCTGGGCGACCGGCTGTGGACGTTCCTGGAAACCCCGCCCCGACGCCCCCCGTCGCCGCGCGATCTCGCGGTGATCGTCGCCGAACTGGAGAAGATCTGATGAACGACGTGGACCGGAGCATGCCCGCCGCCGAGGTCGGCCGCCTGGCCCGGGCCGTCCTGGACGCCGTCGGCACCGTCGTGGTCGGCAAGCGCGACGCGTTGGAGTTGGTCCTCGCCGGAATCCTGGCCGGTGGGCACGTGCTCTTGGAGGATCTGCCCGGCCTGGGCAAGACGCTCACCGCGCGCTCGTTCGCGCAGGCGCTCGGGCTGGACTTCCGCCGTCTCCAGTTCACCCCGGACCTGCTCCCCGCCGACGTCACCGGCTCGTTCCTCTACGACCAGCGCAGCGGCGACTTCACCTTCCGGGCGGGGCCCGTCTTCACCAACCTGCTCCTCGCCGACGAGATCAACCGGACGCCGCCGAAGACCCAGTCCGCGCTGCTCGAGGCCATGCAGGAGAAGCAGGTCTCGGTCGAGGGCGTGACGTACAAGCTGGACGAACCCTTCCACGTGCTGGCGACCGCGAACCCCATCGAGTACGAGGGCACCTACCCGCTGCCCGAGGCGCAGCTCGACCGGTTCCTGCTGCGGGTCTCCTTCGGCTACCCGCTGCAGGAGGAGGAGTGGGAGGTGCTGCGCCGTCGGATGAGCCGCCGCCGCGAGGAGGCGGACATCAAACCGGTGGTGGACGCCGCCACCCTGCGGGCGATGCAGGCCGCCCTGGAGGACGTGGTGGTGGAGGACTCGATCGGCCGCTACATCGTGGCGCTCACCGCGGCCACCCGGGAACACCCGTCGGTGCTGGTCGGTGCATCGCCGCGTGGTTCGTTGGCGTTGCTGCTGCTGTCCCGGGTACGCGCCGTGTTCGACGGCCGGGACTACGTGGTGCCGGAGGACGTCAAGGCGGTCGCCGCGCCCGCGCTCGCCCACCGGATCACCCTGCGCCCCGAGATGTGGCTACGTCGCGTCGACCCGGCGTTCGTGGTCGGTGAGGTGCTGGAGGCGACGCCCGCCCCGGCCAGTGGCGCGCTGCCCAGCTACGCCGCCGGCGGGCTCCGGCACTGATGTCCGGCCCGACCGCGTCCGCGCCGCGATCCACCGAGCCGGAGTCGACCGCCGGCTGGGCGCCCACCCCTGCGCTCGGTCGCGCCGTGCTGCTCACCGGTTTGTTGCTGGTGGCGGGGGTGCTGCTGGGACGCGTCGACCTCGTCGTGCTGGCCGCGCCGTTCGCGCTGGGCACCGCGTACGCGCTGCGTCGCCGGCCCACCGCGCTGCCGCAGGTCTGGATCACCACCGCGGAGGACGGCCCGCTGGTCGAGGGCGGCGAGGTGTCGGCCGCGGTGAGTGTCGGCAACCCGGACACGGTCGACTACGACCTCGTGGTGGTGCGGTCACGGGTCTCGCCGTGGCTGCGGATCGCCCGTGCCGGCTTCGCCAGCGCCGAACCCACCGACGCACCGCCGCCCGCCGAGACCCCGTCGGCCGCCGGCAGGGGACGCTCGGTCGCCGATCGACCGTTCGTGACGTCGGTGCCCGCTTCGGCGGCGGTGGATCTGGAACTGGCCGGGCGGGCTCTGCGCTGGGGTCGGCACCCCGTCGGACCGGCCGGGGCTCGGGTCGCCGCGGCGGGCGGGCTGCTGGTGTCCCGAGCGGTGATCACCGAACCGGTCGGGGTGCGGGTCTACCCGCGTACCGAGCCGTTCGAGGCGGTGGAGGCGATGCCCCGCGCCGCCGGTCTGGTGGGCGCGCACCACTCCCGACGTCCCGGAGAGGGCGGTGAACTGGCCGGAGTGCGGGTCTTCGCCCCGGGCGACCGGCTCCGCCGCGTCGACTGGCGGGTGTCCCTGCGGGCCCGGCAGTTGCACGTGGCGGCCACCCTGTCCGACCGCGACGCGGAGGTGGTGGTGTTGCTCGACGTGCTCGCCGAGGCGGGCCGTTCCGGTGGTGTGGACGGTGCCGCGTCCGTGCTGGACACCACCGTGCGGGCCACCGCCGCGATCGCCGAGCACTACCTGCATCGGGGCGACCGGGTGTCGCTGCTGGAGTACGGGCCGGGAGCCCGCCGGCTACGCCCCGCCGCCGGCCGTCGGCAGTACCTGACGGTGCTGGAATGGCTGCTCGACGTACGCGCCGAAGCGGCCCAGCACGAGCCGTACGACCAGGTCTTCGGCCCACAGTTGCTGTCCTCGGACGCGCTGGTGGTCGTCCTCACCCCGCTGCTGGACGAGCGTTCGGCGCAGATGCTGGCGCGGCTGGCCCGCGCCGGCCGGTTCGTGGTGGCGGTCGACACGTTGCCGGCCGACCTGACGCCGCCGAAGGACCGGGGTTGGGCCGAGGTGGCGTACCGCCTCTGGCGACTGGACCGGGAAACGATGATCGGGCAGCTCCGTGAGCACGGCGTACCAGTCGTGCGCTGGGCCGGCGCGGGCAGCCTCGACGAGGTGCTGCGGGACGTGGCGCGACTGGCGACGGCCCCGAGAGTCGGTGGCCGGTGAGCGCGATCACGGAGCGGGTGCGAGCTGCTCAGGACGCCGTGGCCCGGATCAGCGCCGTCCCGCTGCTGGTGCGGGCCGCGATCTTCGTCACGACGCTTGTCGGGTTCGCGCTGGCGTTCCCCGGCGAGGTGTTGACCGGTCGACCGCTGCTCTTCCTGGCGGTGGCCGCGCTGCTGCCCGCGGCGGGTCCGCGGCGGTTGTGGCCCACCTTCGCGGCGCTGGTGATGGCTGGCGGCTGGTTGCTCGCCACCGACGGGTACGGCCGACCGGTGGCGTTGTGGCGGCTGCTCGCCGTCGCCGCGCTGTTGTACCTGGGGCACTCCCTGTGCGCGCTGGCGGCGCTGCTGCCGTACGACGGGGTGGTGGATCCGGAGCTGATCACCCGGTGGTTGCTGCGGGTGGGAGCGGTGCTGCTGGGTACGGCCGTGTTGGGGGTGCTGCTGCTGCGGATGGCGGGCCTGGGCGGGGAGGTCGGGCACCAGTGGGTGACGGTGCTGGGGCTGCTGGTGGCGGTGGGTGTCGCCGCGTTGCTGGGTTGGCTGCTGCGGCGTAGGTGAACCAGTGATGCAACAGGGTTACGCAGGTCACAGGGGTTGTGTTCCGTCACAGATGGGGGGCGCGAGCGGGATTACCTGAGCAGGGCGGGGAAAGATAGATGACGTGAATCCGAAGCGGATCCTTGTGGTGGGTGCTGGGCACGTCGGTCTCTACGCCGCCCTGCGCCTGTCGAAGAAGCTCAGCTCCCGTGAGGCTGAGGTCATCGTCGTGGACCCCCAGCCCCACATGACCTATCAGCCGTTCCTCCCCGAGGCCGCGGCGGGGAACATCTCCCCGCGGCATGCCGTGGTGCCGCTGCGCCGCGAGCTGCGCCGGTGCACGGTGGTGGCGGGGACCGTGACGCGCGTCGAGCACGACCGCAAGGTGGCGACCGTGCAGCCGATCGTCGGCCCGGCCCGGGAGATCGCGTACGACCACGTGATCGTCGCGCCGGGTTCGGTGTCCCGGACGCTGCCGATTCCGGGCCTGCACGAACAGGGCATCGGGTTCAAGACCATCGGTGAGGCGATCTACCTCCGCAACCACGTGCTGGACCGGCTGGACGTTGCGGCCGTGACCCCGGATGCGGAGGTCCGCCGCTCGGCGTTGACCTTCACGTTCGTCGGCGGCGGGTACGCGGGCATCGAGGCGCTCGCCGAGATGGAGGACATGGCCCGCGACGCCCTGCGCTACTACCCGGAGCTGAAGCCGGAGGACATGCGCTGGGTGCTCGTCGAGGCGACCCAGCGGGTGCTGCCCGAGGTCGACCGGGACATGGGCGCCTACACGGTGCAGCAGCTCATGAAGCGCAACATGGACATCCGGCTGGACACCCGCCTGGAGTCCTGTGTCGACGGGGTGGTGAAGCTCTCCGACGGGGACAGCTTCCGGTCCGACACGATCGTCTGGACGGCGGGTGTGAAGCCGTCGCCGATGCTGGACGCGACGGACTTCCCGCGTGACGAGCGCCGGCGGGTCACCTGTATCCCCACTCTCCAGGTGGTCGACGGTGACCGGGTCATCGAGGGCGCGTGGAGCGCCGGTGACTGCGCGGCCGTGCCGGACCTGACCAAGGAGCTGGGCAACTTCTGCTCGCCGAGCGCGCAGCACGCCGTGCGTCAGGCGGCGCGGATGGCCGACAACATCGTCGCGGTGATCCGGGGTCGCGAGCCGGTCGACTACAAGCACAAGCACGTGGGCAGCGTCGCCAGCCTCGGCCTGCACAAGGGCGTCGCCCAGGTGTACGGCATCAAGATGACCGGCTGGCCGGCCTGGTTCATGCACCGGACGTACCACATGAGCCGGATTCCCTCGTTCAACCGCAAGGTCCGTGTGGTGGTGGACTGGTCGCTGGCGTTCTTCCTCAAGCGTGAGGTCGTCGCGTTGGGTCAGCTCCACGACCCCCGCGAGGAGTTCGTCGAGGCGTCCCAGCCGGTCGGGGCTCCACGAGTCTGACAGATGTGACGAAAGGGCCTCTCCTTGCCGGAGGGGCCCTTTCGTGCTGTCCGGGGGTGGGTCAGACCTTCCAGGTCCACGCGTCGGCGATCCTGGTGGCGGGGCCGTAGAGCTGCTCCAGGGTGGTCTTGAGGCTCGCCGCGTGCGGTGCGTCGTCGGCCAGCGCCACGCAGGACGCGCCCCAGAAGTCCGCGTCCTTCGCGGCCTGCCGGCGCTGCTCGTCACCGATGGCCGGCTGGTCGCCGCGGCGGGCGACGTCGGCCAGCAGCGCCGAGGTGGGCTGCTTGAAGGTGCCCATGGCGGCGGTGCCGCCCCGCCCGTACGGGCCGATGAAGAACCCCTCGGGTAGGCCGAAGCCGGCGTCGGCGGCGGCCGCCCAGCGCATCGGCCACGGATCCTTGGGAGTGGGCAGCGGCACCGGGACCAGCACACCACCGGGCTCGACACACTGCCGCCAGTGCCCGCCGGTGATGAACTCCGGCATGGCGGGTCGGCCGGCGGTGGGCAGCGGGGTCGGGAAGATCGGCAGCAGGGCCGCGACGACGGCCAGCGGCACCAGCCTGCGTGCCCGCCCGGTGCCGCTCAGTGCCCGGTCGACGGCGAGGGTCAGCAGCGTCGCCACGATCGGGAGCAGCGCCAGGCCGAACCGCATCGGCAGGGCGCCGTCCACCACCGGCAGACCGGCCAGCAGGGCGTACGGGCCGGGCAGCGCGGTGCGGGTGCCGCCGAGCACGACCTCCGGGCCGAGCGAGAGTGCGCCCATCACGAGGGCCGCCACCACGCACGGGAGCACGATCCGGCGTCGCCCGGCCCAGATCGCGCAGGCGGCGGTGACCAGCAGCAGGGGCCAGCCGAGGAAGCTGTTGTATTCGGCCGGGCCGGTGGTGAGGCGGGAGGCCTCGTCGCTGCCGGCGATCGACAGCGGGGAGACCACCCACCAACTACTGAGGTCGGCGGAGAAGTAGGCCGGGCTGAACATCCCGTCGGCGACACCCTGTGGTCCGGCGAACTGGAACCACAGCGGGTAGCCGAGCACCAGCAACGCCAGGCCGGCGGCGATGGCCAGCCCGCCCAGGAACCCGGGCAGTGCCCGTCGGGCGAGGTCCCGGTCCGCGGCGCCGTAGCCGACCGCCATCACCAGCAGGGTGACGGCGCAGAGGAAGAGCACCTCTTCGCCGATGAACACCTGCGCGGTGACGGCGGCCGCCAGCCCGACGGCGGAGCTGACCGTCCGCCGTCCGTCGGGGCCGGCCGAACGGGCGCGCCCGGTCTCGTCGAGCGTGGTGGGGCCGGGGTCGGACGCCCGCAGCAGCCGTACGACCAACCAGACGATCACCGGAACCAGCCACTGCGCCGTCATGTGCAGATGGCTGTTGGTCTGCGAGACCATGCCGGGACCGAAGCCGCACAGGCTCCCGCCGAGTGCGGCGGCGAGGCGGCGCACGCGCAGCGTCCGGTGGAACAGCAGGTACCAGGCGAGGGCGGTGCCGGCCAGGTTGGCGGCGGCGAGCAGCGCGAAGGTGGTGGGCGCGCCGAACAGCAGGGTGACGGGCGCACAGAGCACGCCGAGCGCGATGATCGTGGTGTTGGCCATCAGGTTGACGCCGTCCGGGGCGTTGAGCCGGTCGGTCAGCAGGTGGAAGTCACCGAGCAGCGCTCTCGCGTCGACCGCCAGGAACCATTCGTAGAGCGTCTGGTCCTCGGGATTGAGCGCCAACGTGCGTCCACCCGGGTCGGGCCACAGCCCGTGGGTCAACCAACCGGCCAACGCCACCCACACCAGCGCGACCAGAAGGTCCGTCCGGTGGCGGCGCACGCCGGTGCGCAGCCGTACGGCCCGGGTGGTGCCCTCGACGCGATCGGCGAGGCGGATGGCCTGGTCAGGGCCGGCGTCGGGGGCCGTTGGGGCTGCGCTGCTCACGGCATCGACCCTAATGTGGCCAGCCCGGCGGGGTACGCCGGGTCACCGCCGACCGGCTACGGTGACACTGCATCGTGCGTGTCGACGCGCGGGTGCCACCCGCCCGGGTGGTGGAACGGCAGACACGGCCGCCTTAAAAGCGGCTGCCGAAAGGCGTGCGGGTTCGACCCCCGCCCCGGGCACCGGTCGCCCACGGCCTCGCGTTCCCATTCGTGATCACCAGGAGTGGGTCGGGCAGTTTACTCTTGGAGTGCACGTTCACGTGCAAACGACCCCCTGAGGGAGGCCAGACAGTGAAGACCTCGAACCCGGTGCTCGCCCGGCTCGGCCAGGCGGCTGAGCGGGAGCGCTCCGCCGGGTACGCCCCGGCTGGGCCGTACGGCCAGCCCGGCATTCCCCAGCAGTACCCGTCCCAGGCCGGCTACCCGGCCGCACCGCCCGCCGTGGCGCCGATGACCGTCGACGACGTGGTCGTCAAGACGGTCACCCTGCTCGGCATCCTCGGCGTCACCGCCGCGGCCGCCTGGGTGCTCGTGCCCGACGCGCTGGTCAGTACCGCCTGGATCGGCGCGGCAGTCGTCGGCCTGGTCCTCGGCTTGATCATCTCGTTCTCCCGGATGGCAAACCCGGCGCTCGTCATCGCGTACGCGGTGGTCGAGGGTGTCTTCGTCGGCATGGTCAGCAAGGCGTTCGAGACCTTCTACGACGGCATCGTGCTCCAGGCCGCCGTGGCGAGCTTCGGCATCTTCTTCCTGATGACGATGATCTACAAGGCGAAGATCATCCGAGCCACCCCGATGTTCGTGAAGGTCGTGTCGACGGCCATCGTCGGCCTCGCCGCCGTCATGCTGATCAACCTGGTGCTGGCGCTGTTCGGCGTCAACACGGGTCTGCGGGACGGCAGCCCGCTGGCCATCGGCTTCAGCCTCGTCTGCATCGTGGTCGCCTCGCTGAGCTTCGTGCTCAGCTTCAAGGAGATCGAGGACGGCGTCCGGATGGGCCTGCCGCAGCGCTACTCCTGGGTCGCCGCCTTCGGCATCCTGGTCAGCCTGGTCTGGCTCTACATCGAGATCCTGCGCCTGCTGAGCTACTTCCAGGGCGACGACTGACCTCGTCCGCACCGCTGACCGGCGCCCGCTCCCGCTTCCCGCAGGGGCGGGCGCCGTCGTCCGCGCCGTTTCGCCGCCACCGCCGGGCCACCCTTGGCAGAGTGACTGCCAGGGGTACGCGGGCGAAGGAGGCGACGGTGCGCAGCAACAACCCGGTGCTCAACCGACTGGAGGAGACCAGCCGGTTGGAATCCCGGGTGGTCAGCTCCCGCGATGTCGAGCCGATGACCGTCGACGACGTGGTGGTGCGTACCGTCGGACTGCTCCTGCTCACCGGCGCGGCCGCCGCGGTGTCCTGGGCGGTGGTGCCCGACGCGGTGTGGCTGGGGGCGGCCCTGGCCGGCACCGCCATCGCCTCGATCGTGCTGGTCCTGGTCATCTCGCTACGGGGGATCACCAATCCGGTGCCGATCGTCGGCTACGCGCTGCTCCAGGGTCTGCTGCTCGGGGTGGCCAGCCGCACCTTCGAGCAGGTCTACCCGGGGATCGTCGTGCAGGCGGTGGCCGGCACCTTCGGCGTCTTCCTCGGCATGGCCGCGCTGTACCGGGCCCGGGTCATCCGCGCGACGCCCCGGCTGGCCCGCCTGGTGATCGGCACGCTCCTCGGCATCGCGGTGCTGAGCGTGGTCAACCTCGTCTCCTACCTGGTCACCGGTCGGCCGGGGCTGGCGGTCTACAGCGTCAGTGGCCAGGTGGGCTGGCTGCCGTACGCGTTCTCGGTCGTGGCGATCATCGCCGGCGCGTTCAGCTTCATCCTCGACTTCGACCTGGTCGAGCGGTCGGTGCGCGACGGCCGACCCCGCCGGTTCGCGTGGCTGAGCGCGTTCGGCCTGGTGACCGGTCTGGTGTTCCTCTACTGGCAGCTGCTGCGACTGCTCAGCTACCTGCGCCGCTGACCGGCCGTCCGCCGCCCGACCGTAGAATCGGCGCGGTGAGCGTAGCGGAGTTGGAGCAGGCCGTGCGGTTGCTGGTCGGCCAGGTCGGGCACTGGGAACAGCCACGCTGGGCCGCGACGGCGACCACCGGCAACGTGCCCCGCGCCGACCTGGTGCACCGGCTGGTGCAGGAGGTCGCCAACCTGGCCGCCGACGCCGAGGGCATCCCGCGCCGGACGGTGCCGCGGCTGGACAACGACCTGGCGCTGCCCGACCAGGTGCGGGTGGTGACGGCGGACCTGCTGGCCGCCGGGGCCGACCCCGAGGTGCTGGCGCGGGCCGCCGCCGAGGTGACGGCGACCCGCAACGCGCTCTGACGACTACGGCTCAGCTCAGCCGTTCGAGCACCCGGCTCAGCTCAGCCGTTCGAGCACCATGGCCATGCCCTGGCCACCGCCGACGCACATGGTCTCCAGGCCGATCGTCTTGTCGTGCCATTCGAGGGCGTTGAGCAGGGTGCCGGTGATCCGGGCGCCGGTCATGCCGAACGGGTGGCCGACCGCGATCGCACCGCCGGAGACGTTGAGCTTCTCCTCGGGGATGCCCAACTGGCGGTAGGACGGGATGACCTGGGCGGCGAACGCCTCGTTGATCTCGACCAGGTCGACGTCGTCGATGGTCATGCCGGCCCGACGCAGCGCCTGCCGGGACGCCTCGACCGGTCCGAGGCCCATGATCTCCGGCGACAGCGCGGTCACGCCGGTGGAGACGATCCGGGCCAGCGGGGTCAGACCCAGTTCCTCGGCCCGCTGGGCGCTCATGACGACGACGGCGGCAGCGCCGTCGTTGAGCGGACAGCAGTTGCCCGCGGTGATCCGGCCGTCCGGGCGGAACACCGGCTTCAGGCCGGCGACCGCGTCGAGCGTGACGCCGGGTCGGGGGCCGTCGTCGGTGCTCACCAGAGTGCCGTCCGGCGTGGTGACCGGGGTGATCTCCCGGGCCCAGAAGCCGTCGGCGATGGCCTTCTCGGCGAGGTTCTGACTGCGTACGCCGAACTCGTCCATGTCGGCGCGGGTGACGTCGTACACCTGGGCCAGGTTCTCTGCGGTCTGCCCCATGGTCAGGTAGATGTCCGGCAGCTCGCCGGCGTCGCGCGGGTCGGTCCACACCTCGGCGTCGCCCTGCGCGCGGCGCTTCGAGCGCTCGGCGGCGGACGCGAAGCGGGGGTTCTCCCAGCCGCCGCCGACCAGCGCCTGAGCCTCCGGTGGCAGGCCGTCGGAGCTGCCCCGGGCGTACCGGGAGACCATCTCGACGCCGGCGGAGACGAACACGTCGCCCTCCCCGGCACGGATCGCGTGCAGGGCCATCCGCGTGGTCTGCAACGACGACGCGCAGTAGCGGGTCAACGTGGCACCCGGCACGGTGTCCAGACCGAGCAGCGTGGCCACCACGCGGGCCATGTTGAAGCCCTGCTCGCCGCCGGGCAGGCCGCACCCGAGGTAGATGTCGTCGATGGTGGTCGGGTCGAGCTGGGGGACCTTGTCGAGGGCGGCCTGGACGATGGTCGCGGCGAGGTCGTCGGAGCGGACATCGCGCAGGGACCCCTTGTGCGCCCGGCCGATGGGGGATCGGGCGGTAGCGACGATGACAGCGTCGCGGGACGACTCAATCGGCATGGGCCAACGTTAACCCGCCGGTAACATGGCGCGGAAGAAGCGGGCACGGCGGGAAATGTCACCCTCGCCGGGCGTGCGTCACCGCCGGGAGGCGACCGCCGCGGCGGCCACGACTGCCGGCAGCAGGGCGTGCGCCCATACCCGGTAGCCGTCGGCCGACGGGTGGAAGCCGTCGTGGCACAGCGTGCCCGCGTCGGCCCGGAACACCGGCCCGGTCTCGGTGGCCAGGTCGACCACCGTCCCGCCCGCCTCCAGCACCGCCGTGGTCTGCGCGCGGGCCATCCTCCGGCCGGACCAGCCGACGAGTTGACGCAGCGGTGGCGCGATGGCGCGTACGGCCCCGAGGTCGGGGCAGGTGCCCACCACCACCTCGACGCGTGCCTCCCGCAGCCGGTGCACCGCCGCGCCCAGATAGGCGGATGCGTCACCGGGCCGGCGCAGCCCGGTGGCGTCGTTCGCGCCGATCAGGATCAGCGCCACGTCGGGCCGCTCGCCGAGCAGCGCCCGGGCGACCTGGGTGGTCAGATCCGTCGAGCGGGACCCCGAGACGCCGACGCTGGACAGGTGCACCCGCCGGCCGGACGGACCCCCGGCGAGGAGATTGGCCAACTGCCCACCGATGGTGTCGTCGAGGCGGTCGACGCCCACACCCAGTGCCGACGAGTCACCGAGCAGCACCAGGCGCAGCGGTGCGGCATCGGCCCGGCCGATCGTGGCGCGCAGCGCAAGCCCCAGTTCCGGCTGGGCGTAGCGCCGGTGGCGCGCGACGAACGCCTCGCCCGCCAGGACGGCGGCGCTGCCAACAGTGCCGGCCAGCAGCGAGAGCGCCGCCGCCCGACCCAGGCGGCCGGGGAGGCCGGCTGTCACGTCCCGCTCGCTGCGCTGGTTCATGCCAGTCCCTCCACTGTCGAGGTGTCCGCGGGGCCTGGCTGCGGCACCGCGTGCACACCGAAGAACGCCCGGCGACGCAGCTGCGCCCACCGGCCGGCCGGACCCCGGTCGCGGCCCCGGACCTGGGTGCCGCTGACCTCGGTGCCGGCGTGCCGGGCCGCCTCCTGCGCGGCCTCTGGCAGCGACCGTACGCCCTCGCCCCGCGCCGGTGCGACCCGTCGTTCCTGCCCCGCGCCGAGCGCGGACAACATCGTCGGCAGCAGGGCGGCGGCGGCCATCGCGTACCCCTCAGCGGAGGGGTGGAACCGGTCCCAGGCGAACATCCGCAGCGGCTCGGCCGCGAACCGTGGGCCGAGCAGGTCGCCCAGGGACACCGTCCAGCCGCCCGCCTCGACCACGGCCACCGTCTGGGCGGCGGCGAGCTGGCGACTCCACCGGTGCGCCAGCCAGCGCAGCGGCGGCTGGATGGGTCGGATCGCGCCGAGGTCGGGGCAGGTGCCGACGACCACCTCGCAGCCGGCGTCGCGCAGCGAGCGGACCGCCTCGACCAGGTAGCGCACGGCCAGGCCGCGCGGGGTGCGGTTGGTGATGTCATTGCCGCCGATCAGGATCACCGCGATGTCCGGGGCGCATTCCAGCGCCGCCTCCACCTGGTGCCGCAGGGCCGCGGAGATGGCACCGACCACCGCGAACCGGTGCAGCAGCACCGGGCGGTGCAGCCGCCGGGACAGGCCGGTGGCGAGCAGCGCTCCGGGTGTCTCCCGGCGACGGTGCACCCCGTAGCCGGCCGCCGACGAGTCGCCGAGCACGACCATGGTGAGCGCGGGGCCGGGGAACTTCGCGCCGTACAGCCCGTCGCAGCGCGGTGGTGGCGCCTCGGCCATCGGAATGGTGCGACGGGCCTGGCGGGCCTGGCCGAGCAGCACCCCGCCGGTCGCCATCGCGGCCGCCGCCGTGGCGCCCGTGCCGATCGCCGCCAGCCGGGCGATCCGCCAGGCCTGCCGCCAGCGCGGACCAACGGGTACGACAGAACCAGCCACCCCCATATGCCGACATTATCGCGCCGGCCCGACACACCGCTGTCGTCGTCACGGCTCGCGGGTGCCTGGAAACCGACGCGACGGGGTACCTGTCCGGTGGAGGCCGGCGGACTTGCGCCGACCCGCCACGCTGATCCGGCGGAGAGGAGCGCGACGATGGGGAAGACACTGAAGCGCAGCGCGGCGTTCGCGGCCCTGGCGCGGGCACTGGCGGCGGGGGCACGCGGCGGGCCGTCGCTGGGCACCCGGCTGGCGGCGCTGCCCCGGATGATCCGGGCCACCACCAGGGGGGAGTACGACGGTGGGCTCCGGCTGGCCCTGATGACGGCGGCCACGGCGTACATCGTCTCGCCCATCGACTTCCTGCCGGAGATCCCGCTGGCGATCTTCGGGCTGGCCGACGACGCCGTCATGGTCACCTGGCTGGCGGGCAGCGTGCTCTCCGAGACCGACCGCTTCCTGGAGTGGGAGGCCCGGCGCAGCTCGGTCATCCCCGGGGGTCTGGTGCACTGACGACACGTACGCTGGGCGGCGAGGATACGTCTGCCCGGCCGCCGTCGCCGGCGCCGCAACGAAGGGCACACCGTGCAGTACTACGACAATGTCGTCGACATGATCGGCAACACCCCGCTGGTACGCCTGCGCAACGTCACCGAGGGCATCCAGGCCACCGTGCTCGCCAAGGTCGAGTACGTCAACCCGGGTGGCTCGGTCAAGGACCGGATCGCCCTGCGGATGGTCGAGGACGCCGAGGCCGCCGGTCTGCTCAAGCCGGGCGGGACCATCGTCGAGCCGACCAGCGGCAACACCGGCGTCGGGCTGGCCCTGGTGGCACAGCTCAAGGGTTACCGGTGCGTGTTCGTCTGCCCCGACAAGGTCAGTCAGGACAAGCAGGACGTGCTGCGGGCGTACGGCGCCGAGGTGGTGGTCTGCCCGACTGCGGTCGCCCCGGAGGACCCGCGCTCCTACTACAACGTCTCGGACCGGCTGACCCGCGAGATCCCCGGCGCGTGGAAGCCCAACCAGTACAGCAACCCGGCGAACCCGCGCTCGCACTACGAGACGACCGGCCCGGAGCTGTGGAAGCAGACCGAGGGCGGGCTCACCCACTTTGTGACGGGCGTCGGCACCGGCGGCACGATCTCCGGCATCGGCCGCTATCTCAAGGAGGCGTCCGAGGGTCGGGTTCGCATCGTCGGGGCCGACCCGGAGGGTTCGGTCTACTCCGGCGGCACCGGTCGGCCGTACCTGGTGGAGGGTGTCGGCGAGGACTTCTGGCCGGAGACCTACGACCGCAGTGTCGCCGACGAGATCGTCGAGGTGTCCGACAAGGCGTCGTTCGAGATGACCCGGCGGCTGGCCCGCGAGGAGGGGCTGCTGGTCGGCGGCTCCTGTGGAATGGCCGTGGTGGCCGCCCTGGAGGTCGCGCGCAAGGCCGGCCCGGACGACGTCGTGGTGGTCCTGCTGCCCGATGGTGGGCGGGGCTACCTCTCGAAGATCTTCAACGACTCGTGGATGGCCCGGTACGGCTTCCTCGACAACTCCGGCGCCGAGCCGACGGTGGCCGACGCGCTGGCCAGCAAGCCGGGCGGGCTGCCGGAACTGGTGCACGTGCACCCGACCGAGACGGTCCGCGACGCGATCGACTACATGCGTGAGTACGGCGTCTCGCAGTTGCCGGTGCTCAAGGCCGAGCCGCCGGTCGTGACCGGCGAGGTCGCCGGCTCGATCGCCGAACGGGACCTGCTCGACGCGCTGTTCACCGGCCAGGCCCACCTGCACGACACCATCGAGCGGCACATGGGCGAGCCGTTGCCGATGATCGGTGGCGGCCAGCCGGTCAGCGAGGCCGTGGGCCTGCTGGAGAAGTCCGACGCCGCCCTGGTCCTGGTCGACGGCAAGCCCAAGGGCGTCCTGACGCGCCAGGACCTCCTGTCCCACCTCGGCGCCCACTAGCTGCTTCTACCCCCACCGCGCGTCACCGGGTGCCCACCTGCGGGTGGGCACGGCACCACCTCGTCCTCGTCCTTTGCTCTGCTTCAACCCAGGCAACAAAGACGCCCCGTCACTGTTGCCTCCGTTGAAGCAGAGCAAAGGGCCCGGGTGGGGTGGGCGGGCCCGGGTGAGGGCGGGCCCGGGTGAGGGTGGGCGGGCCTGGGTGGGCGGGCCTGGGTGGGGCGCGGTGGGACGGGTGCCGTCGCGCCGTGCTCAGAGCGGTCGGTCTGCTACCGCGGCGCCGCCCTCAGAGAGGGCGGGTGTAGCGGAGTTGAGGCGTGAGGGCCGCGCCGATGTGCTCCTCGCGTTCCGTGCCCGTCGACGTCCAGCCGCCGCGCTCGTAGAACGAGCGGGCGTGGGCATTCTCCCGCAGCACCCAGAGCGCCGCGTGACGCCAACCCCGGGCACGCATGTCGTCCAGGGCGTCCACCATCAGCGCGCGACCGATGCCCCGGCCCTGCTCGCGTGGGTCAAGGTGGATCGCGTTGAGCAGCCCGGTGGCGGGGTCGTCCTCGTCGTCCGGACCCAGGTAGCTGAAGCCCACCAGCGTCCCTGCCCGCTCGGCCACGGTCAGCCGGTGGTCGTCGCGCTCCCAACGCCACCGCTCGGCCCAGTACCGCCCCATCGCCTCACCGGTCGGCTCGGCCAGCGCCTCGGCCGGCAGGAACGACGAGTACGCGGCGACCCGGGAGCGCTGGTGCAGGGCACCGACCCCCATCAGGTCCTGATCGCTGGCGGGGCGGAGCGTGACGGTCACCCGGCCGAGGCTACCCGGCGCGGCGGGACCTGCACGGTGGTCAGATCCTCGGCGACGACCAGATCACCGTCGAAGTGCGCGCGGGCCTCGTCCAAGAACCGGCGCGGGTCGGGGTAGCGCTGCGAGAAGTGCGTCAGCACCAGCGTTCGTACCCCCGATTCGGTCGCCACCCGCGCGGCCTGCGCCGCCGTCAGGTGGCCGACCTCGGCGGCCAACGCGGCCTCCGACTCCAGGAACGTCGACTCGATGACCAGCAGGTCGGCGTGCTCGGCCAGGGCGTACACGCCGTCGCAGAGGCCGGTGTCCATCACGAAGGCGAACCGCTGCCCCGGTCGGGGCACGCTCACCTCGTCCCGGGTGACGCGACGCCCGTCGAGGTCCAGGTGCCCGACGCGGATCAGCTCCCCGACGGCCGGACCGGCGATGCCGTACGCGGCCAGCTTCTCCGGCAGCATCCGGCAGCCGTCCGGCTCTACGAGCCGATAGCCGTACGTCTCGACGGGATGTCGCAGCCGGCGGGCCTCCAGCGTGCCGCAGCTCAAGGCGATCCGTTGGCGGTCGGTCTCGATCGGGGTGACCGCCAGCTCCGCGGTCTCGTAGAAGGAGGTGGCGTGCCGCAGTCGGGCGAAGTACTCGGCGCCGCCTGCGGGGAAGTGCACGGCGACCGGACGTGACACCCGGTCCAGCGAGAGTCGCTGGATGGTGCCGGGCAGGCCGAGGCAGTGGTCGCCGTGGAAGTGCGTCACACAGATCCGGGTCAGGTCGGTGGCGGTGACCGTGGTGTGCAGGAGTTGGCGCTGACTGCCCTCGCCGGGGTCGAAGAGGATCACCTCGTCGTCCCAGCGCAGCACGTAACCGTTGTGGTTGCGCTGCCGGGTGGGCGTCTGGCTGGCCGTCCCGAGAATCACCAGCTCGCGCATCGACACGCTGATCTCCCGCGGATATGAAGCGACCCCCGGGGCGCTCCACGCTGTCGCGTGGGCCGGCTGGACTATGCCGGCACCCCGGGGGTCGGGTGGCTGTCGTGGATTCGCCGTACCGCTGCCACACGGTCTCGACGGTCGTACTGGTTGCCCGCCTCGCGGCGGACGGTTCACTGTCGAGGACAGCGGCTAGCGGACAGCCACCTCACGAGTCCGATTGCTATACAAGTCTGGACCACCTCCTTTCACGTGTACTGCCACGCTATCCAGTACCCGCGGGCTCGGCAACGGATTTCGATCACAGGGCCGAACGGGAATGCCCGGCCGCCATGTCGGCGGCCGGGCATCGCGCTCCAGCAGGTGGACGGGGGTCAGCCTGCGGTACGGGCCACGCCGACCGGGCAGCTCAGCCCGTTCGGGCCGTGGTTGCAGTACCCATTCGGGTTCTTGGTCGGTGCCAGGTACTGCTGGTGATAGTCCTCGGCGAGGAAATAGCTGCCGAGCGGGGCGATCTCGGTGGTGATCTCACCCTTGCCGGCCCGGGTCACGATCGGCTGGAAGGCGTCCCGGGACGACTCCGCGATCGCCCGCTGCTCGTCGGTGGTCGTGTAGATCGCCGACCGGTACTGGGTGCCCACGTCGTTGCCCTGGCGCATGCCCTGGGTCGGGTCGTGGTTCTCCCAGAAGACCTTCAGCAGGTCCTCGTACGTGATCTTGCTGGGGTCGTACACCACCTGGACGACCTCGGCGTGCCCGGTCCGGCCGGAACACGTCTCCTCGTACGTCGGGTTGGTGGTGAAGCCGCCCGCGTAGCCGGCGGAGGTCGTGTACACGCCGGGCAGCGTCCAGAACAGCCGCTCGGCGCCCCAGAAACAGCCCATGCCGAAGACGGCGACCTGGAGGCCCTCCGGGAACGGGCCCTTCAGCGGGGTGCCCAGCACCTCGTGGCGGTCGGCGACCGGCATCGCGATCGGCCGGCCCGGCAGGGCCTGCTCGGGCGAAATCATCTCGGCGTTCATACGGCGCAGGAACACGGTGGGACTCCTCTCATGCCTCTGCCAGCGTGTAACACCGGTGAGTCGTGCTTCCTTACCCGCGCCGCTGTGACTCAGGCCCCGCTGCCGAGGGCGGCGGCGACCCGGTCGGCGTAGGTCTGTGCCTCGGTGTCGTCGGTGTACCGAGTGCGCGGCCAGAAGAAGCCCCGCAGCCCGTCACCCTTGGTGCGGGGGACCACGTGGGTGTGCAGGTGCGGAACGGACTGGGACACCCTGTTGTTCATCGCCACGAACGTCCCACCGGCACCCAGACCGGCCTCTACCGCCACCGCCAGTCTTTGGACCAGCGCGAAGTACCCGGGCAGCAGGTCGGCCGGCAGTTCGGCAAGGGTGACCAGGTGCGTCCTCGGCACCACCAGTACGTGCCCCGCGAAGACCGGACGGGTGTCCAGGAACGCCACCCCGTCCGGCTCGTCGGCGACCCGGAACGCCGGAACCTCACCCGCCACGATCCCGCAGAACACGCATCCGTTCATCGCGCCAGGCTATAGCCCCGATCTGCCGGAACGTGCCCCCCACGCACGCATCGACTGTGGTACTCATTGACGCGTCTGGATCAAAACATGGGGGGAACGCACGTGTACATCAAGAGAGGCACGACCCTGGCGCTGGCGACACTGGCCGCCGCCGGGCTGCTCACCGCCGGTCTCCCGGGCCCCGCTCAGGCCGCCGCCGCGCCGACGGCCACCCCGCTGTCGCTGCCGGCGGTGTCCGACGTGGTCTCGGCTGGTGATCGGGTCTTCGTCAGCGGTGGCCCCTCGTCGACCGACGTCGTGGTGGCCAGCGCGACGGGCGCGGTCGTCGGCACCCTGTCCGGCCTGCCCGGTCCGTCCGACCTGGTGCTCAGCGGTGACCGGCAGACCCTCTACGTGGCGCTGCCCACCGCCAATGCCATCGCCGCCTTCGACACCGGCACGCTCGTCGAGTCGGCCCGGTACGACACCGGCGCGGGCGCGTGCCCGTCGTCGCTGGCGTTGACCGGGCGCTACCTGTGGTTCGGGTACGGCTGTGGCGGTTGGGACGGCAACATCGGCCGGATCGACCTGGGCCGCCAGCCGGCTCGCGTGACCACCGGCCTGGACACCGGCAGCGGCTTCTACGGTGCTCCGCTGCTGACCGCCGCCAGCCAGAACCGTTCGGTGCTGCTGGCCGGGCAGCCGGGTCTGAGCCCCGCCTCGGTCTACACGTACACGATCGGCGCGGGGGGCGTGCTGAGCGCGCCGGGCACCAACGAGTTCATGGCGATCGGCAGCAACCTGCGCGACATCGCCCTCGACCCGACCGGCGCCACCGTGTTCACCGCGTCCGGCGCCCCGTACGAGGTGCAGGCGTTCCCGTTCGCGGACATCACCACGCCCTCGGCGACCTACCCCACCGGTGCGTACCCCAATGCTGTCGAGGTCTCGCGCGACGGCACCCGGGTCGCCGGCGGTGCCGACGCCTCCTACGACCCGGACGTGTTCGTCTTCACCACGGCCGGCACCGAGGTGGCCCACTTCGAGCTGGGCGACGACCTCAGCTCCGGCGCGCTGGCCTGGGCGCCGAACGGCGCCCGGCTCTACGCGGTCTCCTACGACTGGACCGGCGCCCACCCGGTCACCCTGCACGTCCTGCCCGTCCCGGCCGGCTGAGAGCCCTCGACGACCCCGAACCGGAGCGCGGGGGTCGGACCGATCGGTCCGGCCCCCGCCCGGAGCACGGGTTCCGTTCCAGGCCGCCGCGACGGGGCACTAGCCTCACCAGAATGAGTCACGGCTTCGAGACGCTCGCCATTCACGCCGGTCAGGACCCTGAGGCCCGCACCGGCGCGGTGATCCCGCCGATCTACCAGACCAGCACGTACGCCCAGGACGCCGTCGGCGCGCCCCGGCTCGGCTACGAGTACAGCCGCTCCGGCAACCCGACCCGCGATGCCCTCCAGGAGTGCCTGGCCGCGTTGGAGGGCGGGCCGGTGGGTCTCGCCTTCGCCAGTGGTCTGGCCGCGGAGGACACCCTGCTGCGGGCGGTCTGCCAGCCGGGCGACCACGTGATCATCCCGGACGACGCGTACGGCGGCACCTATCGACTCTTCGCCCGCGTGGCCCAGCGCTGGGGTCTGGAGTTCACGCCGGCCAAGGTCTCCGACGCGGCAGCGGTCCGGGCTGCCGTGCAGCCCGGTCGGACGAAGATCATCTGGGTGGAGACGCCGACGAACCCGCTGCTCGGCATCGCCGACCTCGCGGTCCTGGCCGCTGTGGCGCACGACGCCGGTGCGCTGCTCGTGGTCGACAACACCTTCGCCTCGCCGTACCTCCAGCAGCCGATCGCCTTCGGCGCGGACGTGGTGGTGCACTCCACCACCAAGTACGTCGGCGGCCACTCCGACGTGGTCGGGGGCGCGCTCATCGTCGCCGACGCGGCGCTCGGTGAGGAACTGCGGTACCACCAGAACGCGATGGGCGCGATCAACGGCCCGTTCGACGCCTGGCTCACCCTGCGCGGCATCAAGACCCTCGGGGTACGCATGGACCGGCACTGCGACAACGCCGAGCGCCTCGCCGCGTACCTCGACGGGCACGCCAAGGTGTCCGAGGTGATCTATCCCGGGCTGCCTTCGCACCCTGGTCACGAGGTGGCGGCCAAGCAGATGCGCCGTTTCGGCGGCATGATCTCGTTCCGTGCCTCGGGGGGTGAGGAGCACGCCGTGGAGATCTGCAACCGGGCCAAGCTCTTCGTGCTCGCCGAGTCGCTGGGCGGTGTCGAGTCGCTTATCGAACACCCGGGTCGGATGACACACGCAAGTGCTGCCGGCTCGCCGCTTGAAGTTCCCGGCGATCTCGTGCGACTGTCTGTCGGCATCGAGACGGTCGACGACCTGCTCGCCGATCTGGAGCAGGCGCTGGGCTGACCGCTGGGGAGGACGGCCGTGCAGGACATCATGGCGACCTGGGTCGGGGCGACCGCCAAGCAGATCGCCCGGGGCGTACGTCGGGGTGACGTCTCGGCCACCCAGGTCGTTGCCGACCACCTCGAGTACATCGCCTCGGCCGACCGCGAACTGGCCGCGTTCCGCGCCGTTCGCGGCGGCGAGGCGATCACCGAGGCGGAAAAGGTCGACGAGCAGGAGGACCTCGCCAACCTCCCCCTGGCCGGGGTGCCGGTGGCGGTCAAGGAGAACACCCCGGTCGCCGGCCTGCCGACCTGGAACGGGTCGGCCGCCGCACGGACCGACGTCGCCGAGGCCGACCACGAGGTGGTCCGCCGGCTGCGCGGCGCGGGCGCGGTGATCCTCGGGGTCACCCGGATGCCCGAGCTGGGGCTGTGGGCACTCACCGACGACGAGAGCGCGGTGACCCGCAACCCGTGGGACAACACGCGTACCCCCGGAGGATCTTCGGGCGGTGCCGCCGCCGCGGTCGCGGCCGGCCTGGTGCCGATCGCGCACGGCAACGACGGCCTCGGCTCGATCCGCATCCCGGCGGCCTGCTGCGGCCTGGTCGGCCTCAAGCCCGGCCGCGGTGTGGTGCCGTGTCAGCTCGGCGCTGACGACTGGTTCGGCCTCACCGAGCACGGGATGCTCACCAGCACGGTCGCGGACGCCGCTGTCGGTTTCTCGGTGCTCGCCGGTCGACGCCCGGAGAAGCTGGTGCCGCCGCAGCGGCTGCGGGTGGGCGTCTCGCTGCGCTCGCCGGTGCGCGGAGTCGCGCCGGACGCGCCCAACCGGGACGCGGTGGCCGCCGCCGGCCGACTGCTCGCCGCCGCCGGCCACGACACCGTACCGGCCGATCCGGTCTACCCCACGGCTCTGGGCCTCCAGGGCCTCGCCACCTGGTTCGCCGCTGCCGCCGCCGACGTCCGGGCCGCCGGGCTGGACCGGCGCGGCCTGCAGCGTCGTACCCGGCGGCACGTCACGCTCGGCGAGTGGGCGCAGCGCCGCGGCTACGTCCGGGAGGCCGACCGGGCCGCCTGGCGACAGCGGTCGGTCGACTTCTTCACCGACCACTCGGTCGACCTGCTGCTCACGCCCGCCCTGGCGAGCGCGCCGCCGGAGGCCGGCCGCTGGTCCGAGCGGTCCTGGCGCGCGAACCTGTCGGCCAACATCAGGTACGCCCCGTACGCCGCGCCGTGGAACGTCGCCGGCCTGCCGGCGATCGTGGTGCCGGTGGGCCGCCGCCCGGACGGCCTGCCGGTCGCCGTGCAGCTCGTCGGCCCGCCCGGCTCGGAGTTGCTGCTGCTCGGCGTGGCCGGTCAGTTCGAGATGACCGCCCCGTGGTCGCGCCACGCCCCCGGTTATCCCCTCGTCGGCACGGGGTCGCCGGCCAGCGCATGATCGTCTAGCGTGTGCGCGCACCGTCGCGCGAACCACGAGGGACACGAATGCGCTGCCAGACCTGCGGGGACG
Source organism: Micromonospora sp. NPDC005174 (assembly GCF_040608495.1). NCBI lineage: Bacteria > Bacillati > Actinomycetota > Actinomycetes > Micromonosporales > Micromonosporaceae > Micromonospora > Micromonospora sp. NPDC005174. Next base: position 92,785 of record NZ_JBEXIJ010000011.1, read on the forward strand.
CGCCGTCCTCCGAGCACAACGAATGTCCGCGCTGCTACACGCCGCTCGGGCAGCCGGCGGTCACGCCGGGGCTGCCGACCTACCGGGTACGGGGGATCGGGCTGGCGGCCAACGTCGCTGTCGGCGCGACCGCCGTGCTCTATCTGCTGGTGGCGCTGTCGCCGGTGATCGGGATGATGCTGGCCCGGCGGGCCAAGGCCGACGACGACCCGGAGCTGCTCCTCGCAGCGGTGCTCGTCGAGGTGGTGGCGGGGCTGGCCATGACGGTGGTCTACCTCACCGCCGCCGTCCTGGTGATCATCTGGACGTGGCGGGCACGCAAGAACACCGACGCCTTCCCCGGTGCGCTGCCCACACTCGGAGCGGGCTGGGCGATCGCCGGCTGGCTGGTGCCGTTCGCGAACTTCGTGGTGCCGGCCCGGGTCGTGGCGGGCGTGGCCCGGGACAGCCTCTGGCGGCGGTTCACGCCGACCCTCGTGAGCGTCTGGTGGTGCTCCTGGCTGGTGTTCAGCGTGGGTGAGAGGCTGAGCAGCCGCGTCGGCGACAAGGCGTACGCGAAGCTACCGGAGACCCCGTTCAACGACGTCGGCTACCAGGCGTACGTCGACCATTACCGGGACTCCCTGCTCCGCAACGCGCTGCCCGCGCTGGGTTGCGTGGTCGCGGCGGTGACGCTGGTCCTGCTGATCCACCGGATCTCCGCAGCGCAGGAGGCCCGGATCGCCCGCGCTGCCCCGGCGTGGCCGACCGCGCCGGTCTGGTCGGCGCAAGCATGGCCGCCGGCCCCGCCGCCCGTCCCGGCCCCGCCGCCCGTCCCGGCCCCGGCCCCGACCGCTGCCGCCGCCCCTGAGGCGCCGGGAGCCGCGCCCGCGTCGTTCACCCCGGTGTCGCCGCCGAGGGTGCCGGGGTCGGGTGGCACGATCGGGGCATGACGGAACTGGTCGGCCTCGACGACGTACGGGCTGCGCGGAAACTGCTCGCCGACGTCGTCCGGACCACCCCGCTGGAGCCCTCCCGACCGCTGAGCGCGGCGCTGGGCGGGCCGGTCTGGCTCAAGTGCGAGAACGTGCAGCGCGCCGGCTCGTACAAGGTGCGTGGTGCGTACGTGCGGATCTCGCGGCTGTCGGCGGCGGAGCGCGAGCGCGGTGTGGTCGCGGCGAGCGCCGGGAATCACGCCCAGGGCGTGGCTCTCGCCGCCGGGCTGGTCGGCACGCACGCGACCGTGTTCATGCCGGTCAACGCGCCGCTGCCGAAGGTCGCCGCCACCAAGGGGTACGGCGCGCAGGTCGAGTTGGCCGGTAACACGGTCGACGAGTCGCTGGTGGCCGCTCAGACCTACGCCGAGCTGACCGGTGCGGTGCTCATCCACCCGTTCGACCACACGGACGTGATCGCCGGGCAGGGCACGGTGGCGCTGGAGATCCTCGACCAGTGTCCGGACGTGCGGACGATCATCACGGGGGTGGGCGGCGGTGGCCTGATCTCGGGCATGGCGGTGGCCGCCAAGGCACTGCGCCCGGACGTACGCATCGTCGGTGTGCAGGCTGCGGGCGCGGCGGCCTTCCCGCCCTCCCTGGAGGCCGGGGAGCCGGTCCGGCTGCCCGCGTTCGCCACCATCGCGGACGGTATCGCGGTCGGACGGCCGGGGGAGATCACCTTCAACCATGTCCGCAAGCTGGTCGACGAGATCGTCACGGTCTCCGAGGAGGACATCTCGCGGGCCCTGCTGATGCTGCTGGAGCGCGGCAAGCAGGTCGTCGAGCCGGCCGGGGCGGTCGGCGTGGCCGCGCTCCTGGCCGGCGTGGTGGAGGTGGAGACGCCGGTGGTGGCGGTGCTCTCCGGCGGCAACATCGACCCACTGCTGATGATGCGGGTGATCGAGCACGGTCTGGCCGCCGCCGGTCGCTACCTGCGCGTGACCGTCCGCTGCTCGGACCGGCCCGGGCAGCTCGCCTCACTGCTGAGCCAGATCGCCGAGCACCGGGCCAACGTGGTGGACGTGGAACACCAGCGGGCCAACCCGCACCTCGGCCTCGGCGAGGTGGAGGTGGCGCTGTCGGTGGAGACCCGTGGTGTGGAGCACTCCGACACGCTGATCAGCGCGCTGCGGGCCAGTGGTTACCAGGTGGTCTTCGCCGCCGAGGCGTGACGGTGGTGTCCCGCCCCGGCGGCGTTACACCGTGGGGGGAGTTGGCGCTCAGCCGGAGAACGGCTCGAAGCTGACCACTGTCACCTTGATGTCGGCGCCGCTGGGTGCCGTGTAGGTGCAGGTCTGGCCTGCGCGGCCACCCAGGATCGCCTTGCCCAGGGCCGACTCGGGGCTGTAAACGGTCAGGTCGGTGGTGGCGGCGATCTCCCGCGAGCCGAGCAGGAAGGTCTCGGTGTCGTCGGTGTCGTCGTCGAAGTAGATCGTCACGACCATGCCGGGCGACACCTCGTCCGCCGTCGGCGCCTCGCCGACCTTCGCGGTGCGCAGCAGCTCCTGCAGGTAGCGGATGCGACCCTCGGCCTTGCCCTGCTCCTCACGGGCGGCGTGGTAGCCGCCGTTCTCGCGCAGGTCGCCCTCCTCGCGGCGAGCGTTGATCTCGGCCGCGATCGCCGGTCGGTTGGCGATGTGCTCGTCGAGCTCTGCCTGGAGGCGGTCGTACGCGTCCTGGGACAGCCAGGTGGCGGGCGCCTCGTTGCCAGTGGACACAGGCGTTCTCCTCGGTTGTGCGTGGCTGGCTGACAGGTGAACTACCAAGTTACCAGTGCGGTACGACACAGCGTGTCGGCGATCACCGGCGGTGTCCGGATCCGGCACTCCGCGTCGCCAGCGCGCGGTGGTCGTCCGCCGCCGCCGTGGAAGGGCGTTTCAGCAGCTCAGGCGGGAGGCCGACAACGCAGCACCTCACCGATGAACGGTCGGGCGCTGGTGCCCAGCCGGTGCCGGGCGCTCACGTGCCGGTCGCCGGGGGAGGCGGTGACAGTGACCTCGTCGCGGGCCACCTCGACGCCCGCGCGATCCCGGGCGCGCAGGACACAGATCGCCGAGCCGCCCTCCGGCACCCGTACCCGGAAGTCGACCACCACCTGACTGTCCGTGATGTCGGTGTAGGTGATCACCTGGGCGCCGTAGAGCGGGTCGCCGTACTGGCGGTACAGCCGCAGCGAGATCAGACTCAGCCCCACCACCAGCACCAGGAGCACCAGCGCGGCCAGCAGCGTACGGCGACGGGCGTCACCGGGCGCACGGCGGCGGCCGTAGCGTCCGGCCGGGAAAACCGGCGCGCCCGGTGAAATTGTGGCGTGCGTCTCGGTCACCGGCGGGTATCTCCTGGCGTTGTTGTCGGCGGCATCGGCAAGAATGGCAGGAGTCCATCCTCCCAGCCCGGCCGAGAGCCAGGAATGGCAGGTCGGGTCCCGCAGGTGCCGAGCGGCCGCGGGGCGTGGGGGAATACCGGCAGGTCAGCCGGTCGAGCCCGGTCGGGTCCACCGGCCGGCACACACGAGGAGCGCCGAAAGTTGGCAGAGCAGCTGCGTCTCATGGCCGTCCACGCGCACCCGGACGACGAGTCGAGCAAGGGTGCGGCGACCATGGCGAAGTACGTCGCCCAGGGGGTCGACGTGCTGGTGGTGACGTGCACCGGCGGTGAGCGCGGCAGCGTGCTCAACCCCAAGCTCGACCGGCCCGACGTGTGGGCCAACATCGCGGACATCCGGCGCGCCGAGATGGACGCCGCGCGGGCGATCCTCGGCGTCGACCAGGCCTGGCTCGGGTTCGTCGACTCCGGCCTGCCCGAGGGTGATCCGCTGCCGCCGCTCCCCGAGGGCTGCTTCGCCCTCCAGGACGTCGAGGTTGCCGCCGGCCCTCTGGTCCGGTTGATGCGGGAGTTCCGTCCGCACGTGGTGACCACGTACGACGAGGAGGGTGGCTACCCGCACCCCGACCACATCATGTGCCACAAGGTGAGCGTGGCCGCGTTCGAGGCGGCCGGCGACCCGGAGCGCTATCCCGAACTGGGCGAGCCCTGGCAGCCGCTGAAGCTCTACTACGACATCGGCTTCTCCAAGGCCAAGATCATGGCCCTGCACGAGGCGGTGCTCGCCACGGGTGCCGAGTCGCCGTACGAGGAGTGGCTCAAGCGCTGGGACGAGCGCCCGGACAAGGGCCCGCGGATCACCACCCGCGTCGACTGCGCCGAATACTTCCCGGTTCGGGACGACGCGCTGCGCGCCCACGCCACCCAGGTCGACCCGGACGGCTTCTGGTTCCACGTGCCCATGGAGATGCAGCAGCAGGCCTGGCCGACGGAGGATTTCGAGTTGGCGCGCACCATGGTGGAGAGCCCGCTGCCCGAGTCGGACCTCTTCGCCGGAGTGCGGGAGACGGCGCACGCGCGCTGATTCCGGCCGGGGCTACCCTGGTAGGCAATCGCACATCGGAGGAACACCATGCTGACCGCTGCCCAGGTGCTCGCGGAGAACAACTTCGGGGACACCCGCACGGGTGGTCTGGCCGGACCGATGGGCCTCCTCCTCATCCTGCTGCTGGCCGCGGCGACGATCCTGCTGATCCGCAACATGAATGCCCGACTGCGGCGTCTGCCCGACCGGTTCCCGCAGCCGGGTCGGCCGGCCGATCCGACCAGGGCCGACGCTTCAGTCGTCGATCCGACAGACGGGACCGGCACGGATGATTCATCCACGCCCGCTCCCAATGGGCACCAGCAGCAGCGGAACGGGTAGTCCGCCCATGATTCACGCCGAACCGGGTGGTGGACCCCTGTTGCGACCACCCGGTTTGGCTTAGCCTTCCGCCGGGGGACCAAAAGTCCCCGAGCCGTGCGCGGAAGGGGGCGCCGATGACCAGCACAGCACCGGCCGCCCGCCGTACCGTCGTTCGACCGGCTGACGGGAGAGGTCGATGACCTCCGGCCCGGCCGGCGACCCGTTCGACCGGCTCGGGGTGCACGGCATGCCTGCCCGGCTGCGCGTGCTGACCCTCGCGGTCACGGTGACCGCGCTGGTGGCCGCCGTGGTCGGGTTGACCCTTCCGTCCGGCCTGCCGGCCGATGACCCGCTGGGTGGTCCGGCCCGCTTCGGTATCGCCGTCGGCGTCCTGGCCGTGGCCCAACTGGCCCGGCTCCGGTTCCGCGGCGCGGCCGGCATGGTCAGCATCACCTGGGGTGAGGCCGCCCTGATCGTCTGCCTCTACCTCGCTCCGGCCGGCTGGCTGCCGTCGGCCACGCTCCTCGGCACCGGGCTGGCCTGGACGGGGCTGTCCCTGCACAGTGACCGCCGCCCGCCGCTGGAGATCGTCCGGATCGCCGCGTCGCTGGCCGCCGCGTCGGCGCTGGCCGTGACCGTGACCACCGCCCTCGGGCATCCCCTGCTCACCCCGCCGAACCCGATGCTGGCGCTGGCCGTGGTCGCGGGGTCGGTGACGTACCTGATGGTGACGGCCTGGCTCGGTGGGGTCGCCCTGAGCCTGCGGCACGGGCTGCCGGTCGGGCCGCCGCTGCTGGCCGCGCTGCGGGGCAAGCTGCTGATGTTCGTCGGCAACGTGGCGGTCGGTCTGGTGGTGATCGCGCTGCTGGAGCTCGACCCGCGCTGGTTGCTGCTGCTCCCACCGCTGCTCTGGCTGCTGCAACAGACGTACCGCTACCGCCTGCGGGCGGACCAGGAACGCCGGACGTGGCGTGCCTTCGCCGAGGCGACCGCAGCCCTCAACCAGCTCGACGAGCGGGGCGTGGCCAGCGCGGCGGTGACCGGCGCGCTGACGCTGTTCAACGCCGAGCTGGTCGATGTCGACGTGGCCCGGCCGGACGGCAGGTGGCGCCGCTACCGGGGGGACGCCGGGGGTCAGTTGCTCGACCGGGAGGTTGGCCCGCCCGAGCGGTCCGAGCCCGACGAGTACGAGCTGATCCGTCCCCTGTCGGTGGGTGCCGCGCCGGTCGGTCAGCTACGGGTCCGGTTCCCCCGCTCCGCTCCACCGTCGACCCGGGAACGCGACGCGGTGGCCGCGTTCGGGGATGCGCTCGCCGCCGCCCTGCACGACGCGGCGACCCACCGGGAGCTGCGGCTGGTCACCGCCCGATCGTCGTACGAGGCGGTGCACGACCCGCTCACCGGGCTGGCGAACCGCGCGGCGATGCTCGGCAAGGGCGACCAGTCGCTGCGGCAGCTCGCACACGACCACCCGGTGGCGCTGCTGCTGCTGGACATCAACCAGTTCAAGGAAGTCAACGACACCCTCGGGCATGCGGCCGGCGACCAGTTGCTGCGGCTGACCGCCAACCGGCTCAGCGCGCTGACCCGCCCCGGTGACCTGCTCGGCCGGCTCGGAGGCGACGAGTTCGCGCTGCTGCTCACCTCGGTCCCCGTGCTCGGTGACCGGGCCGCGCCGATGGCACACGCGCTGCGTCAGGCCCGCGAGATCGCCGAGCGGCTGGCCGCGCCGACCGAGGTGGCCGGGGTACGGATGTCCATCGAGGTCTCCGTCGGCGTGGTCGTCGCCGACGCCGGCACCGCCGACCTGACCGAGCTGCTGCGCCGCGCGGACATCGCGATGTACCAGGCCAAGGAGGGCGGCGGCAGCGTCGCGGCGTACGACAGCACCCGGGACGCGGCCAGCACCGACCAGTTGGCCCTGCTGGCGGAGCTGCGCGAGGCGTTGAAGGTCGACGACCAGTTGGTGCTGGCGTTGCAGCCGGCGGTCGATCTGGCCACCGGCGCGCCCACCGGCGTCGAGGCGCTGATCCGCTGGCAGCACCCCCGGCGGGGCTGGCTCAACCCGGCCGACTTCATCCGTCCGGTGGAGAACAGCGAGCAGCTCGGCACCTTCACCCGCTATGTGCTCGACAAGGCGCTCGGCGTGGCCGCGAGCTGGGCCCGCGAGGGGCTGGACGTCCCGATCTCGGTCAACCTGTCCGCGCGTAGCCTGCTCGATCCCCGCCTGCCGGCGGAGATCGCCGACGCGCTGCGCCGACACCAGGTGCCACCCCACCGGCTGGTCCTGGAGATCACCGAGACGGTGGTGATGAGCGAGCTGGAGATCATCGACGAGGTGCTCGCCAAGCTCCGGTCGATGGGCGTGCAGCTCGCGGTCGACGACTTCGGCACCGGCTTCTCCTCGTTGACCTTCCTCACCCGGATCGCGGTGGACGAGTTGAAGGTGGACCGCTCCTTCGTGATCCGGATGGCCGACTCGCCGGAGGCCGCGGCGATCGTCCGGACCACCGTCGGGCTCGCCCACGAGTTGGGGCTGCGGGTGGTCGCCGAGGGCGTGGAGACGGCCGAGCAACGGCTGGCCCTGGCCGAGCTGGGCTGTACGTCCGCGCAGGGCTACCACTTCTTCAAGCCCATGCCGGCGGACAAGATCGGCGCGGTGCTGGGTTCGCTGCGCGACTCGGCCGACTCGAACGTCTTCCGCCTGCGCGCCGACGGCGCCTCCTGACCGCCCGGCGCGTCCCGGCCGGGGTGGTTATGGTCGTCGGGTGAATCGACTCGCCGACGCCACTTCTCCGTACCTGCTCCAGCACGCCGACAATCCGGTCGACTGGTGGCCCTGGTGCGACGAGGCGTTCGCCGAGGCGAAACGGCGTGACGTGCCGGTGCTCATCTCGGTGGGCTACGCGGCCTGCCACTGGTGTCACGTCATGGCGCACGAGTCGTTCGAGAACGAGCAGGTCGGGGCCCTGATGAACGACAACTTCGTGTCGATCAAGGTGGACCGCGAGGAGCGTCCCGACGTCGACGCCGTCTACATGACCGCCACCCAGGCGATGACCGGCCAGGGCGGCTGGCCGATGACGGTCTTCGCCACCCCCGACGGCACGCCGTTCTTCTGCGGCACCTACTTCCCGCGCGCCAACTTCATCCGCCTGCTCCAGTCGGTCACCACCGCCTGGGGGGACCAGCGGGACGAGGTGCTGCGCCAGGGCGCCGCCGTGGTCGAGGCGATCGGTGGCGCGCAGGCCGTGGGCGGCCCCACCGCGCCGCTGGACGGCCCACTGCTCGACGCCGCGGCCGGCAACCTGGCCGGTGAGTACGACGAGACGAACGGCGGGTTCGGGGGCGCCCCGAAGTTCCCGCCGCACATGAACCTGCTCTTCCTGCTGCGCCACCACCAGCGCACCGGTGACCCGCGCAGCCTGGAGATCGTGCGGCACACCGCCGAGGCGATGGCCCGGGGCGGCATCTACGACCAGCTCGCCGGTGGCTTCGCCAGGTACTCGGTGGACGCGCACTGGACGGTGCCGCACTTCGAGAAGATGCTCTACGACAACGCGCTGCTGCTGCGCGTCTACACGCAGCTCTGGCGGCTGACCGGCGATCCGCTGGCCCGTCGCGTCGCCCGGGACACGGCCCGGTTCCTCGCCGACGAGCTGCACCGGCCGGGGGAGGGGTTCGCGTCCGCGCTGGACGCCGACACCGAGGGCGTCGAGGGGCTCACCTACGCCTGGACGCCCGCGCAGCTCGTCGAGGCGCTCGGCGAGGACGACGGCCGCTGGGCGGCCGACCTGTTCGCCGTCACCAGCGACGGCACCTTTGAGCACGGCACGAGCGTGCTCAAGCTCGCGCGGGACGTCGACGACGTCGCGCCCGAGATCCGTACCCGCTGGCAGGGTGTGGTCGGGCAACTGCTCGCGGCCCGCGACACCCGGCCCCAGCCGGCCCGCGACGACAAGGTGGTGGCCGCGTGGAACGGCCTGGCGATCACCGCGATCGTCGAGTTCCTCCAGGTCGCCGCGCTGTCCCTGAAGACGCGGGACGAGGGCGCCAACCTGTTGGAGGGCGTCACCATCGTCGCGGACGGCGCGATGCGTGACGCCGCCGAGCACCTGGCCTCCGTGCACGTGGTCGACGGCCGGCTGCGTCGGGTCTCCCGCGACGGCAGGGTCGGTGAGCCGGCCGGGGTTCTGGAGGACTACGGCTGCGTGGCCGAGGCGTTCTGCGCGCTGCACCAGTTCACCGGCGAGGGACGCTGGCTGACCCTGGCCGGTCAGCTGCTGGACACCGCGCTGGAGCGCTTCGCCGCGCCCGGCGGCGCCTACTACGACACGGCCGACGATGCGGAGCAGTTGGTCGCCCGGCCGGCCGATCCGACCGACAACGCCACCCCGTCGGGACGGTCGGCGCTGGTGGCCGGGCTGGTGGCGTACTCCGCGCTGACCGGGGAGACCCGCTACCGCGAGGCCGCCGAGGCGGCGCTCGCCACCGTGGCACCGATCGTGGGGCGGCACGCCCGCTTCGCGGGGTACGCGGCGACCGTCGGCGAGGCGCTGCTGTCGGGGCCATACGAGATCGCGGTGGCAACCGACGACCCGGCCGGTGACCCGCTGGTGGCCGCCGCCCACCGGTACGCACCGCCCGGCGCGGTGGTGGTCGCCGGCCTCCCGGACCAGCCCGGTGTGCCGTTGCTCGCCGACCGTCCGCTGGTCGACGGCCGCTCCGCCGCGTACGTCTGCCGGGGTTTCGTCTGCCAGCGGCCGGTCACCACCGTCGATGAGTTGATCGCCGAGCTGGGCTGAGTCGGGGCACCCGGTAGGCTGGCCGCGCTATGGAATCCCGTACCGGTCTGCCTGTTGTCGGCATGGTGGGTGGCGGCCAGTTGGCCCGGATGACCCACCAGGCCGCGATCGCCCTCGGCCAGTCACTGCGTGTGCTCGCGAGCGCCCCCGACGACGGTGCGGCGCTCGTCGCCGCCGACGTCCAGTACGGCGACCACACCGACCTGGTCGCCCTGCGTACCTTCGCCAAGGGCTGTGACGTGGTCACCTTCGACCACGAGCACGTGCCCAACGAGTACATCCGCACCCTGACGGCCGAAGGGGTGACCCTGTACCCGCCGGCGGACGCGCTGCTGCACGCCCAGGACAAGCAGGTGATGCGGGAGCGTCTGACCGAGCTGGGCGCTCCCAACCCCGCGTGGCGGCCCGTCGGCGAACCCGCCGACCTGGTCGGCTTCGGCGAGCAGGTCGGCTGGCCGGTGGTGCTCAAGGCGGCCCGGGGCGGCTACGACGGCCGGGGCGTCTGGATGGTCGACGACGCCACCCAGGCCACCGAGCTGGCGACCACGCTGCTCGCCGGAGGCACCCGGCTGCTCGTCGAGGAGCGGGTGCCGCTGCGCCGGGAACTCGCCGTGCAGGTGGCCCGTTCGCCGTTCGGGCAGGTGGCCGCGTACCCGGTGGTCGAGACGGTCCAGCGCGACGGCATCAACGTCGAGGTGCTGGCCCCGGCACCCGGCCTGGACGAGGACCTGGCCGTCGCCGCCCAGCAGCTCGCCATCGACCTGGCAACCGCGCTCGGCGTGGTCGGTCTGCTCGCCGTGGAGCTATTCGAGGTGCGCGACGACGCCGGCCGGCCGGCGATCGTGGTCAACGAGCTGGCGATGCGTCCGCACAACTCGGGGCACTGGACCATCGAGGGTGCCCGGACCTCCCAGTTCGAGCAGCATGTGCGGGCGGTGCTGGACTACCCGATGGGCGACACGGCGCTGACGGCGCCGGTGGTGGTCTCGGCGAACGTCCTCGGTGGCGAGCCGGGCGGGATCTCGATCGACGAGCGGCTGCACCACCTCTTCGCCGCCGAGCCGGGGGCCAAGGTGCACCTCTACGGCAAGCAGGTACGCCCCGGCCGCAAGATCGGGCACGTCACGGTGCTCGGCGACGATCTGGACGACGTACGGGCCCGGGCGGCGCGGGCCGCGCGCTGGCTCCGCGAGGGGCACGAGTGACCCGGGCGGCCGCGAACCAAGGAGGACTCCGGTGACCACGGTCGGACTGATCATGGGCAGCGACTCGGACTGGCCGACGATGCGGGCTGCCGCAGAGGTGCTGGACGACTTCGAGGTGTCGTACGAGGTGCGGGTCATCTCGGCACACCGGACCCCGGTCGCGATGATCGACTACGGCCGGGACGCTGCCGACCGTGGGCTCAAGGTGATCATCGCCGGTGCGGGTGGCGCCGCCGCGCTGCCGGGCATGGTCGCCTCGGTGACACCGCTGCCGGTGATCGGCGTGCCGGTGCCGTTGAAGCACCTCGACGGCATGGACTCGCTGCTGTCCATCGTGCAGATGCCGGCGGGGATTCCGGTGGCCACCGTGTCGATCGGCAACGCCCGCAACGCCGGCCTGCTGGCCGTCCGGATCCTCGGCGCGTCCGACGAGACGCTGCGGACCCGCATGGCGAAGTACCAGCAGGACCTGGAGCAGCTCATCAAGACCAAGGACGCAGCCCTCCAGGCCACCCTCCCGTAACCAGGCCCCTTCCCTTCCTCCTGCGCGATCTTGCACTTTCGGTGGTCGTTAAGCTGCTTTTGTCCAGCTATGCGGCGACAGAAGGTGCAAGATCGCGGGAGACCCGCACCGCGCGGACCCGGCACGCTCACCCTCCGGCCTATCTCATGCCGCGTAGGGCGGTCTGGAGGCGTTCCTGAGCTCGGCGGCGGCGTTCGTTGCTGGCACCGAGGACGAGCAGCAGGATGCCCACGGGGATCAGCGCCAGCCACGGGCCGAGGCTGACCAGGGCGTGGATCGCGGCGATCGCGGTGACCGAAGCGCCGACGATCACCGGGGCCTGTTGCCGGCTGGACGAGCCGAAGATCAGCACCGCCACCGCACCGAGCAGCAACAGCATCTGCCGCAGTGTGCTGGATTCGGTGGCCAGCACGATCGCCAGCGTCGGCACGAACGCGGCGACCAGCGCCGGCCCGTACGCCACCCAACTGCTCAGATCCGGGCGGTGGCGCAGTTCCAGCACGCCGACCAGCAGGGCCAGCGCGGCGAACGGCAGCGTGTACGCCTCGGGCAGCGCCACGTCGGCGACGCGCATCAGGATCCACCAGGCGGTGATCTCGCAGAACACCACCGCCCAGAAGAGAATCCGCCGCTCCACTGGCCGTCGGCCGGGTCGGGTCGCCGCCACGCCGAGGACCGCGCCCCAGGCTGCCAGCAGGGCGGCGATGTGCCGCGGTGAGTCGAAGGCGAGGGCCAGCGCGATCAGCGCCGCCGCGTACCCGGTCCACTGCACCGTGGCCGCCTCGCGCTGCGCCTCGGGGCGGCGCAGTTGGGGCAGGGTCGCCGCGAGGACCTGGAGTATCGCGCCGACGGCGAGCACCCCGAACGCGGACCAGACCGCGGCGAGCCCGGCGATCAGGCCGGCGGTCAGCACGAAGAGCTGCGCCATCAGCGAGGCGAAGAGCCAGCCGAGGATGCGCGCCCGCTGGGTGGTGCCGAACAGGGCCGCCACCGCGCCCACACCCACCGCGCCACCGAGGGTGAACAGGGTCAGTTGCTCCTCGGCCAGGCTGCCGGCCAGGCCAGCGCCACCGGCGGCCAGACCGATGACGAACACCAGCACCCGGGCCAGCCGCAGCGAACGGGCCGGCTCGACGAGCGGCGGTGGCGGGGTCAGGGCGAGACCGAGCATGGAGATGGTGAACACGGACAGCGCGGCGAGGGTGCTCGCCGGCCAGCTGCTGCCCAACGCGATGGGCGCGATCAGCAGCGTGACGGCGGCGCCGGGAAGCACCACAGGTACGGCCCGGGACCGCCGCCCGCCGCTGAAACCGGTGGCGGCCAGGGCCGCCGTCGCCGTGAGCAGCAGCGCGGTCAGCACGTGGGTCGGATTGACCACGTCCGGCGGCGGGGTGAGCAGTTCCGGCGGTGGACCCTGCCAGATCCGATCCACCGTGCGCTGCGGCTCGACCAGGGCGAAGACCAGCGCGGGCGCGATCGAGACGAGGGCCAGTGCGGTCGGCAGGGCGGCGGCTGCGAGCGCGCCGGCGGAGGGGCTGACCCGCCACCGCCGCCGATCCGGGTCGTCCGGTAGCCGGCGCAGCGCGCCGTCGAGCAGCACCGCCCAGCGGCGGACCGGCTGGGCGGCGGCGGTGGGCGGCACGGTCGCCGCGCGGATCAGCTCGGCGAGGACACCGAGCAGCGCGGCGGCGGCCGCGTAGACCCCGACGGGCAGGCCGGTCGGGATGGCGGCGAGCGCGCTGATGCTCGCACCGCCGACCACGGCCACGCTGACCCAGGGCAGGTACTGCGGCACGTGCCGGCGTACGGCGGCCACGCCGGCCAGGCCGAGGCTGGACGCGGCCAGCGCGGCGGTCAGCACCACCTCTGCCGTGTGCTGGAACTCGACGGCCAACGCCGCCACCGCGCCGGGCAACGCCAGCAGCGCCGCGCCGGCCGCCGCGCCACCGATCTGCGCCAGGTGCGGCGGCATACCCTCGGTCTCCAGGTCGTCCACCTGTGGCGCGGCCAGCACGCGCGCCAGCGTGGCCACCACGACTCCGATCAGCGCGATGCTGCCCAGCGCCAGCGCGGTGGTCCACGGGCGGACCAGGCCGGCGCCGGCACCGTGCAGCGCGACCACTCCGGCCACGGTGGCCCGGGAGAGCCCGGCCCGACCCTCCTCGGTGGCCACCGCCGCCATTCCGAAGACGGTGGCGACCATGGCCCCGACGAGCACCGGCGACCACCAGGGCAGGTCGAAGGCGGCCGGCGCGCCGATGGTGGCGAGCACCACGGCCACGCCGGAGGCGTCCCACCGCCAGGGCGGCGGAAGCAGGACGCCGGCGGCGACGGCCAGCAGCAGCAGTGCGATCGGCGCCTGCCAGGTCGCGCCGCCGGTCGGCGCCGCGGGCCAGTTGCTCAGGTCGCCGTTCCAGATCGGACCGGGCGTGGCCAGCACACCCACCCCACCGCGCAGCGCCGTCCAACCCGCCAACACTCCGATGAGTACGCCGCCGACGGCGATGCCGAGGATCGGGCCGCGTCGCCACTCCTCGGGCATGGCGCGGGCGGCCACGGCCACGACCAGGAGCAGGCCGGCGGCCACCGCCAGCTGTCCACCCGGGGCGAGGACCGCGGCGATCCGCACCATCGTGGCGATCAGGGCGGTGGTCACCGCCGCGGCGGCCAGGTCGGAGCCGTCCAGGGCGAGGTCGGAACGGCGGCCGGCGTCGATCGAGGGAGCCAGGAAGAGCAGTACCGCGGCGACCAGCAGCAGCGCCCCGACCCAGGCGTCGGCGACCGTCGCACCGGGCGCGCCGAAGGCGGCGGCGGTGACGAGGAGCCCGCCCAGCCCGGTGCCCACCGACAGGGGCACCGGGATGCGCCGCTGCGAGACCTGCACCATCGCGGCGTACCCGAGGGTCACGCAGACGGCCAGGAAGCTCGCCGCCAGCACCGGGACGGTCACCTCGCGGAGGCTGGCCGGGGTGGGTGTCTCGTCGACGGGCATGGTGGCGGCCACGAAGGCGGCCACCGCTCCGGGCAGCGCGAAGGCCGCGCCTCCGGCGGCCCACGCCGTGACCGTGTCGGCTGCGGCCGACGCGATCCGGACCCGGGGTGCCAGGGCGACCAGCGCGCCGGCCGCGAACAGGGTGAGCAGGACCGCCGCCGTGAGCGCGGGCCGGGACAGGCCGGCGCCCGCGCCGAACAGGCCCACCACGGCGGCGCCGACCGCGTGGGCCAGGGCGGCCCGGGTGGTACGCGCGGAGAGGCCGATGACCCCGATGCCGATCGCGGTGACCACCATCGGCCAGGGGGCGGACGCCCACCCGAGGCTGAACGACGCCGGTACGGCGAGCGCCGTCAACGCGGCACCGGCGACCGCGAACTCGCGGCGGATCTCCGGCGGCAGGGCCAGCACCGCGGCGATGGTGAGCAGGAACGCGGCGGCGGCGAGCTGCCACGTGGTCGGGCCGACGGCGGCGGCCAGCTCGGCGGGGTACCGGTCGAGGTCGGCGTCCCAGGCGGGCAGTGCCGCCCGGACAGGGGCGACGCCGGCTCGGAGCGCTCCTCCGGCGACCACCAGTCCGCTGACGGTGAGCGCGACCGCCGAGGCGATCTGCGGGCCGCGTCGGGCTGCCTCGGGGACCGCGCGTACGGCCAGCCCGGTCGCCGTGATCACGGCCGCGATCAGCAGCAGCGACTGGTCGGGCAGTGCCACCGAGACGATCCGGCCGAACGCGCCGATCACGGCCAGGGTGACGATGCCTGCCGCCACGTCCGGCAGCGGGGGGCGGCGCAGCACCAGCGCGCCGGCCAGCCCGACGGCGGCGGCGAGCAGGAGGACCAGCCCGGCGCCGGTCGCCGTGGGCACGGTCTCGGCCCGCAGCAGGGCGGTCACCGCGTACGCCAGGGCGACCGCCACGGCTACCGCGTGCAGCGCCCAGGTCAGCTCGCGGAGGCCGGGAACCGGGCGGGCGGGCCGGGTGTCGGCGGTACGCGGGTCGGCGTCGAGCACCTCGCCGGCCTCTTCCGGGTCGCCCTCCGGCCGGGCCTCGGCGTCGCGCTGCCGGGGTGCTGCCGATCCGCCGGCGGGTGCCGGCAGGTCCGGCGGGACGGGGCGCTCCACCACGACCGGGGAACGGGCCAGCCAGAGGTCGAGGAGAGCCACCAGGGTCAGCACCAGCGCCCAGCCGGCCGGCCCCGTGATCCGGTCGTACGCGAGCAGGGGCAGCACCGGCTGCGCGGCGACCACCGTCGCGAAGCGAGGTGCACGCAGACCTGTCCAGGCGGCGTACCCGACGGACACGGCGGCGGTGGCCGCGAAGATCAACCCGGCGAAGACGGCACCCGACGAGCCGCCGCCGACCCGGTTCACCGCCCAGAGCGCGTACCCGGCCAGCGGCACGAGCAGCAGACCCACCGCCGAGATCGTCTCCGCGGTGGAGGTGAGACCGCGCCGCGCCAGCACCGGCGGGGCGAGCAGCATCAGCACCGTGGCGAGCAGCAGGACACCGAGGCGGGCCAGCGCGTCCATCGAACTGGTCGCCACCGCGGCGAAGACCACCGCGGCCACGGCGAGCAGCAGCGCGCCCAGTCCGAGCGGAATGTTCTGCACCTCCCGGGACGACGCCTCCGGGGGGTGTTCGGGGTCGTCGGCGTCCAGCCAGGAGGCCCGGGGCGGGGGCGGCGGCGGGTCCTCCGGAACGGGCGGGGCGCCCTGCCGGGGAACCCGGGGCGGCGGCGCGCCGGTGGTGGCCGTCGGCGGACGGCGACCGGGACGGCGGCGCAGCACCCGTCGAGGCCGGGTGGCCTGCTTGATCCGCTCCTCACCGGCGTGGGCGAGGATGTCCCGCTGGAACAGCGCGGCCTGCATCTTGGTGGCGATCTGCCGCTGTTCGCGGGCGATGGCGGCGTCGCGCGCCTTCATCTCCGCGATCGAGCGCTCGATGTCCGCCAGATGTTCGACCCACTGGGGCTGGTCGGCCCCGCAGTGCGGGCACTGTACGGCCGGCTTGATCTCCCGGCCGCACGAGGAGCATTGAAAGGTCGCCACGACACCCCTCCACCCGCACTGTGGACTCCCACTGTCGCAGCATGCCCAAAGCTGGCGCGGATTTCGACACTTGTCGGCGGGTCCGTGGGAAAGAACATCATCGGCCGGCCGCGGAAAGCACTTCGCGGCCGGCCGATGTGTGGTGGATCGTCAGGGGCGGCCCATGCCCCGGTACTCCCAGCCGGCCTGGGTCCACAGTGCCGAGTCGAGACAGTTGCGCCCGTCGACGACCTTGCGGCCGCCGACCAGCTCGCCCAGGGCGACCGGGTCGGCGTTGCGGAAGTCCGCCCACTCGGTGAGGACGCAGACCAGGTCGGCGCCGGCGACGGCCTCGTTGATGCCGGGCTCGTAGGTCAGCTCGGGCACCGCGCGGCGGGCGTTCTCGGTGCCCTGCGGGTCGTGCACGTGCACGTCGGCCCCGGCCTTCTGCAACAGTGCGGCGACGGCGAGCGCCGGGGCGTCCCGGACGTCGTCGGTGTTGGGCTTGAAGGTCGCGCCCAGCACGGCGATCCGTGTGCCGGAGAAGTCCGGGCCGGCCGGCCCGGAGCGGCGGCCGAGCAGGTCCGCGGCGAGCTGGAGCACGCGGGTCCGACGACGCAGGTTGATCAGGTCGACCTCGTGCAGGAAGCGCAGAGCCTCACCGGCGCCCAGCTCCTGCGCGCGGGCCTGGAAGGCGCGGATGTCCTTGGGCAGGCAGGCGCCGCCGAAGCCAAGGCCGGCCTGGAGGAAACGGTTGCCGATGCGGGGGTCGTACCCGATGGCCCGAGCGAGCTGGGTGACGTCGCCGCCGCTGGCCTCGCAGACCTCGGCCATGGCGTTGATGAACGAGATCTTGGTGGCCAGGAAGGCGTTCGCCGCGACCTTGACCAGCTCGGCGGTCGCGAAGTCGCTGACCACCAGCGGCACCTCGCGGTCCTCGGTGGCGGCCAGGTCGAAGACGCCCTTGTGCGCGGCGTAGAGCATGCCGTTGGCCCACTCGCTCTTGACGCCGACCACGATCCGGTTGGGTCGCAGCACGTCGTCGACGGCGAAACCCTCCTGGAGGAACTCGGGGCTCCACGCCACCTCGACACCCAGGTCGCCGGGGGTGTGCTTGCCGACGAGCTGCTCGACCCACTCGGCGGTGCCCACCGGCACGGTGGACTTGCCGACGATCAGCGCCTTGCGGGTCAGGTGCTGCGCGAGGTTGGTGACCGACGCTTCGACGTACGACAGGTCGGCGCCCATCCCGTCGGCCCGCTGGGGGGTGCCGACGCAGATGAAGTGCACGTCACCGAACTCGGCGGTCTCCGCGATGTCGGTCGAGAACCGCAGCCGGCCGGCGGCCAGGTTGCGCTTGAGCAGCTCGTCCAGGCCGGGCTCGTGGATCGGCACCTCGCCGGCGTTCAGCATCGCGATCTTGTCCGCGTCGACGTCGAACCCGAGTACCTCGTAGCCCAGCTCGGCGTAGCAGATGGCGTACGTCGCACCGAGGTAACCGGTCCCCAGGAACGTCACCCGCGGCCGAGGCGCGCCCGAGGGCGGCGTCACCGCGGCGATGGCGGGGGTCGGCTGGATGGTGGGGTAGGGGATCGTCACGCCTGTCTTCTCCGCTCGCACTGGCGGCGCGTCGTCGCGTCGCATTCTGCTGCGGCGCCTGGCCGGGCACCGGAGGGGTGGCTCAACTGTCTGCCTTCCATCATCGCCCAGCGGCGCGGGTGCTCCGTCATGCCCCATACCTACGCGCCGGTAACATCACCTGAACTGCAGTCGCTATCCTTCAGTCTGCGCGGTCGGCGGTCAGGGGAGGCCACAGACTGCGCATGATAGCGGTGAAGGGGAGGGGCCGACATGGCCGCAGGGGAGTCGTTCGACGTCTACCGGTTGCCCGAGGAGCACGAGGCGATCCGGGAGGCCGTCCGGGATGTCTGTGCCGCCAAGGTGGCGCCGCACGCCGCTGAGGCCGACGAGACCGGTGAGTTCCCGAAGGCGTCGTACGACGCGCTGCGGGCCGCCGACTTCCACGCGCCGCACATCCCCGAGGAGTACGGCGGGGCGGGCGCGGATGCCCTGGCCACCGCCATCGTGATCGAGGAGGTGGCGCGCGCCTGCGCGTCCTCGTCGCTGATCCCGGCGGTGAACAAGCTCGGCACGATGCCGCTGCTGTTGTCCGGTTCCGAGGACATCAAGCGCCGCTACCTGACACCGGTCGCGGCGGGCGACGCCATGTTCTCGTACTGCCTCTCCGAGCCCGAGGCGGGCAGCGACGCGGCGTCCATGACGACCCGGGCGGTACGTGACGGGGATCACTGGGTCCTCAACGGCGTGAAGCGCTGGATCACCAACGCCGGTGTCTCCGAGTTCTACACCGTCTTCGCCGTTACCGACCCCGCCGCCCGATCCCGGGGCATTTCCGCCTTCGTGGTGGAGAAGTCCGACGCCGGGGTGAGCTTCGGCGCGCCGGAGAAGAAGCTCGGCATCAAGGGCTCGCCGACCCGCGAGGTCTACCTGGACAACGTCCGGATTCCCGCCGACCGGATGATCGGCGCGGAGGGCACCGGCTTCGCCACCGCCATGAAGACCCTGGACCACACCCGGGTCACCATCGCCGCGCAGGCCGTCGGGATCGCGCAGGGCGCGCTCGACTACGCCAAGGGGTACGTCGCCGAGCGCCGCCAGTTCGGCAAGGCGGTCGCCGAGTTCCAGGGCATCCAGTTCATGCTCGCCGACATGGGCATGAAGCTGGAGGCGGCCCGGCAGCTCACATACGCCGCCGCCGGCAAGTCCGAGCGGGGCGACGCCGACCTGACCTACTTCGGCGCGGCGGCCAAGTGCTTCGCCTCCGATGCCGCCATGGAGATCACCACCGACGCGGTGCAGCTGCTGGGCGGCTACGGCTACACCCGCGACTACCCGGTCGAGCGGATGATGCGCGACGCCAAGATCACCCAGATCTACGAGGGAACGAACCAGGTGCAGCGGATCGTCATGGCGAGGCAGCTCCTGAAGGATTGACCGCGGCCTGCCCCCGCAGCTCCGAGCTGATGGGGGCCTACCGGTTCCCGCGCACCGGGCTGCCGTCGAGAAGCTCGCAGAAGGTTCTTGCGAACAGGTAGGCATCGCCGGGCCACCGTGCAGAGACGTAGTTGCCGTCCTGCACGGCGAAGGCGGAGGTGTCATCTGTAGCCGTACCGCGCCGGTCGAGGACCCGTGGTCCACGTTCGAGCTGCCCAGGCGAGTTCAGCGCGGCCCGTACCTCGTCTTCGACATATGCGGGGTAGGTGCGGTAGTAACGTCCGAGTTTCCACGCGGTCAGGAGATATGCGGCGCGCTCCTGATATTTCAGCAGGCAGGTCGTACGTCGGTCCGCCAGGACACTGCGTCCGGTTGCCGGGTCTATCGTCCGGGCCAGGACCAGTACGCCATGGCAGATCGCCCCGACCGGGCGGCCGAGCGCCCAGAACTGGGCGACTTTGTCCGCCAGGATCTCGGAGCCCAGATATTGCCGCATGCCGGGGGCGTGGCCGCCGGGCAGGATGAGCCCGTCGTAGTCGGCCGGGTTCAGGTCGGCCCAGGCCACCGTGTTCCGGAAATCGGGGCTCTGGACGAGCTGATGGTAGAAGTGTTTCGGTTCGTCGGCCGCGCCGAGTCGGCCCAGAATCACGCCGGTGAGCAGTCGCGGATCGGCGGCCGGGACTACCCCGGTGGCTTCGGTCGCGAATTGGATCTGGTGCCCGGCCGCGGTCAGAACCTGCCACGGCACGGCGACTTCCGTCACGTCGAAGTCGTTGTCGGGCAGTGGCATGAGAATGCGCATGAAGGCGGCCCCCAACCAGGGTTGCAGGAATCAAGCTGAGGGTATCGGCCCTTGCCACCGTCCACTGTCGAGGTTGGCTGCTCCCGATGGCGACGGGGTACCCGGGAGCGGTCTCCCGGGTACCCCGTCGGTGCTCAGACCTGCGGTGCGGGCTCGACGGCCACCTCGTCGCCGTCCTGGCGCGTCCTCGGGTCCAGCTTCTCGTCGCCCTCGTCGACGAAGTAGTCGCCGGGACTGGTGCCGTCCGTGCCGTCGGGCACCCGGCCGGCCTTCAGCGCGAGGGTCGCCAGCGCCGCGACCACCAGGTTGACCAGTACGGCGACGATACCGACGTAGATCGTCTTCGGGGTGTCGAAGCCGAACTTCTCCAGCGGGAACGCGGACCCACCGAAGTGCGCGCGCTTCGTCGCCGGGTTCGGAATCTGGTAGAGCATCCAGACGCCGAGCCCCATGCCGGCCACCCAGCCGGCGATGAGCGCGCCCCGGTGGAACCAGCGGGTGTAGAGGCCCAGACCCACGGCCGGCAGCGTCTGGAGGATGATCACGCCGCCGATGAGTTGGAGGTCGATCGAGAACTGTGGGTCGAGGAACACGATGCAGGCGACCGCGCCGACCTTCACCACCAGCGAGGCGACCTTGGAGACCTTCGCCTCCTGTGCCGCCGAGGCGTCCTTCTTCAGGTACTCCTTGTAGATGTTGCGGGTGAACAGGTTGGCCGCCGCGATCGACATGATCGCCGCCGGCACCAGCGCGCCGATGCCGATCGCCGCGTACGCGACTCCGGCGAACCAGTCCGGGAAGGTGTGGTCGAACAGCAGCGGTACGACCGTGTTGCTGTCGACCGTGCCCTCCTTCGCACCGGGCAGTGGCTTCACCCCGGCTGCGATGGCCATGTAGCCGAGCAGCGCGATCAAGCCGAGCAGCAGGGTGTACGCGGGCAGCGCCGACATGTTCCGCTTGATCACGGCACGGCTGCGGCTGGCCAGGACGCCCGTCTGGGTGTGCGGGTAGAGGAAGAGCGCGAGTGCCGAGCCCAGCGCCAGCGTCACGTACTGGAGTTGGTTGTTCTGGTTCAGCAGGATGCCGTCACCCGGGGCGGGCGTCGCCTTGAACTTCGCGTCCGCCGCGTCGAAGATCGCGCCCCAACCGCCCAGCTTGTACGGCAGGTAGATCACCGCCACCAGGATCACGATGTAGATCAGGCTGTCCTTGACGAACGCGATAAGCGCCGGTGCGCGCAGCCCTGACTGGTAGGTGTACGCGGCGAGGATGGCGAACGCGATGATGATCGGCAGGTGCCGGGCAACGGTGCTGTCCCCGGTGACCCCCATCGTCTTGAGGACCGCCTCGATGCCGACCAGCTGCAGGGCGATGTACGGCATTGTCGCGGCGATACCGGTGATCGCGATGATCAACGCCAGCGTCGGTGAGCCGAAGCGGGTCCGGACGAAGTCCGCGGGCGTCACGAAGCCGTGCTGGCGCGACACCGACCAGAGTCGGAGCAGTACCAGGAAGACGAGCGGATAGACGATGATCGTGTACGGCACGGCGAAGAACCCGGCCGCCCCGGCCCCGAACATCAGTGCCGGAACCGCCACGAAGGTGTACGCCGTGTAGACGTCGCCGCCGACGAGGAACCAGGTGATCCAGCCGCCGAAGGTGCGACCGCCCAAGCCCCATTCGTCGAGGTGCGCCATGTCCTTCGGTGCCCGCCACCGCGCCGCGAGGAAGCCCATCGCGCTGACCAGCAGGAACAGCACCGTGAAGACGATGATCTCAGTCAGGTGGTTCCGCCACATCACGACCTCACCGCCCGGTCCCTGGTCATCCGGTAGACCACGCTGGTCGTGGCCACGCCGAGCACGATGAAGGCCAACTGCACCCAGTAGTAGGCGGGGAAGCCGAACAGGCGCGGCGAATCCATGTTGAACAGCGCGGGGGCCAGCGGCACCACGATCGGGAGGATCAGGAGCCAGTTCCAGGGGCTGCGATCGGTCGCTTCGCGCGGCGGTGACACGTCGCCCGGCGGCTCGGCTGTCACGGGGGGTTCACTCATGACTGCATTCCGTTTCGTCGAAGCGTGGCCTCGGTACCCGCCACGCGAAAATGGGTTTTCGCGGAGCGTGGAGGTTTATGCCGCACTCCGGGAGGGAGCTTAAACAGCTCACGATCGGTGTCGTCGGAACTGTCATTCTGGTCACTTCGCCGCCGACGTCCGGGAGGTGCGTTGAATATGTTGTTCATGCTGGTAGCGGGCATGATTGCCGACTGGGAGGAACAATTTATAAAGAGCCTGTCCACTATTCTGCAAGTCATTACACCGACGCATCACGGGTCTGCCGCGGTCGAATTGGCCGGGCCTCCTTCCCGGGAACGTGGGCCGAGGACCGACGCCAGCGCGGGAATCTTGATCCACCCCCATGGCGTTGCAGGGCGAGGAAGTCAGCCCACCCCGCCTCGTCAATCTCTCGATGACGGCGCGTCAGCACCGGAGAGAGATCAAGATGGAAAAGACCGCCCCCGAGCAGGACGCGCTGCCCGGCGACCTGATGACCAACCGCCAGCGGATGCAGCTCGTGCTCGTGCTGGGCGCGTTGATCGCCATCGGCCCGCTGACCATCGACATGTACCTGCCGGCGCTGCCCGCCATCACCACCGGCCTGCAGACCACCGAGACGGCCGTGCAGTTGACGCTGACCGGCACACTGCTGGGCCTCGCGCTGGGCCAGTTGCTGATCGGGCCGGTCTCCGACGTGGTCGGGCGACGCCTGCCGCTGCTCGCCGGACTGGCCGCGCACATCGTGGCCTCGGTGCTGTGCGTCTTCGCCCCCAACATCGCCGTGCTCGGCGTACTGCGTGTCCTGCAGGGCCTGGGCGTCGCCGCTGCCACCGTGGTCGCCACCGCCGTCGTGCGGGACCTGTTCAGCGGCGCGTCGTTCGCGCGGATCTTCTCCCGGTTGATGCTGGTCATGGGGCTGGCGCCGGTCCTCGCGCCGACGCTGGGCAGTGGCCTGCTGCGCTGGACCGAGTGGCGGGGCGTGTTCGCGGCGTTGGCCGTGCTGGGCGCGGCGCTGATCGTCGTGGCGGCGTTGAAGCTGCCGGAGACCCTGGACGTGTCGCGCCGTCGGCACGGCGGGGTGGCGGCGACCCTGCGTGACTACCGGGGGCTAATCAACGACCGGGCGTTCGTCGGTCTGGTGCTGGTCGCCGGGCTGGCCATGGCGTCGCTGTTCGCGTACGTCGCCGGGTCGTCCTTCGTCCTGCAGGACCAGTACGGCCTCGACGAGCAGCAGTTCGGCCTGGCCTTCGGTGCCGGGGCCGTGGGCCTGATCGGGGCCACCCAGTTCAACGTCCGCCTGCTGCGGCGCTACACCCCACAGCAGATCCTCGTCGGCGCCCTGGTCATGGGGACGGCCGCCGGTCTGCTGCTGGTGCTGTTCGCGGCCACCGGTTTCGGTGGTCTGGGCACGCTGCTCGCGTCCCTGTGGCTGGTGCTGGCCGCCGCGGGTCTGGCCCTGCCGAACGCGCCGGCGCTGGCCATGAGCCGGCACAGCGAGGCCGCCGGTACGGCAGCGGCACTGCTCGGTGCCGTCCAGTTCGGCGTCGGCGCGCTGTCGGCGCCCCTGGCCGGTCTGTTCGGGACGGGCAGCGTACCGATGGCGCTCGTCATCGCGGGCGGCATGGCCGCGGCGCTGGCGGTCATGATCCTGGTCGTGCCTCGCGCCACCCTCGGCGCGGTCGATGCGGACCTGGCCGTCGCCGTGCACTAGGACCGGCGACCGGCGGAGTCGACCGAGCCCGCCGCTTGCAGGGGCGGGCCGGTTCCCCGGCCCGCCCGACGGTCAGCGGATCTCGGTGGTGTCCTCGGGCCGCGACTGGCCGCGCGGAGGCGCGGACCACGGCGATTCGCCGCCCACCCGGCGCGGCAGCGGCTCGGTCGGCGTCGGATCGGCCGGGTAGCCCAGGGTCAACGGTGCGGTGTCGCGCTCCGCGGGCTCGGACGGCGACCAGTCGGTCATGGTGAAGTCGTCGCCGCGCGGGGCTTCCGCCGGGGTCGGCGTCGCGCCGGGCACGGTCGCCGGCTGCGGCCACTGCCGCCAACGTTGACCGCTGAACGTCGCCATCAGCAGCAGCAGGCCGATCAGGAAGAGCGTGCCGTTCTCGACCGGCAGCCGCAGCGGTAGCGGGTCGCCGAACACCTTCCAGTCGTGCGGGATCGCGTCGCGCACCTCGAACGGCGCCACGAACATTCCGACGTACGGGGTGACCAGCAGCAGCCCGGCCACCAGCGGGCCGGCCGGCGAGAAGCGCAGTGTGCCGAGCAGCCCGAGCAGGACACCGCCGACACCGAGGTACACGGCCGGCTCGATCAGGTTGGCGGTGTTGAAGGTGCCGATCTCCACCCAGCGGTCGACCGTCCGGCTCGACCCGTCCTGCCCGAGTGTGACAAGCGCCCACGTGATGGGTGCCACCACCAACCCGGCGAGGAAGCTCCAGAGATGTCGCATCCGCGCACCGTACCGTTTCCGGCATGACCGAGCACCTCTCCGCCGCTCCGACCGGCAAGCCGACGTCGTACTCCCGCGTCACCCTCAGCAAGATCATGACCGCGGTGGACGTCAACCTCTACGGAACCGTCCACGGCGGGGTCCTGATGAAGTTCGTCGACGACGTGGCGGGCGCTGCCGCCGCCCGGCACAGCGGCGGAACGGCGGTCACCGCGGCGATCGACGAGATCGTCTTCTCCGAGGCCGTCCGGGTCGGTGACCTGGTGCATGCGCACGCGCAGGTGAACTGGACCGGGCAGACCTCCATGGAGGTGGGCGTGCGGGTGGTCGCCGAGCGGTGGGACTCGGCCGAGGACGCGCCGGTTCGGGTCGCCACCGCGTACCTCGTCTTCGTCGGGGTGGACGTCGGCGGCGCGCCGCGCTCGGTCCGTCCGGTGCTGCCGGAGACGCCGGAGGACGA
This sequence comes from Micromonospora sp. NPDC005174, assembly GCF_040608495.1. Lineage (NCBI taxonomy): Bacteria > Bacillati > Actinomycetota > Actinomycetes > Micromonosporales > Micromonosporaceae > Micromonospora > Micromonospora sp. NPDC005174. Next base: position 117,830 of record NZ_JBEXIJ010000011.1, read on the forward strand.
GCGCCGGTACCGGGAGGCGGAGATCCGCCGCGAACACCGCCTGGCCCGCCGCAAGGCCATCCTGGCGCATCGGGCCGGCTGACCCACATGGTCTGCCGCGCTGGAGTGTGGGCCGGGCACGCGTCGATCGGCCCACCCGGTGCGCAGAATGGCGCTTCGAGGTAGGGCAAGATGGCGCCACGGCCCATGCACAGTGTCGTGCGGGCCTCAGGGAGGGTGGAGCGGTGGGTGACGTGCTGTGGACGCCGCCGGCGGACGTGCTCGAGCGGTCCCGGATCGGCAGCTACCTGCGCTGGCTGGGGGAGCACCGCGGGCTGCACTTCGCCGACTACGACGCGTTGTGGCGCTGGTCGGTCACCGACCTGGACGCCTTCTGGCGTTCGATCTGGGACCACTTCGACGTCATCGCGCACACCCCGCCCACCGCCACGCTGGCCGAGCGGACGATGCCCGGTGCCCGCTGGTTCCCCGGCACCACCCTCAACTACGCCGAGAACGTGCTACGGATGCCGGGCCGCGCCGACGACGACCCCGTCGTGATCGCGCACGGCCAGACCCGACCGCCGGTCACCCTCACCGCCGCCGAGCTGCGTGAGCAGGTCCGCCGGGTGTCGACTGGTCTGCGCCGGCTCGGCGTCACCGCCGGGGACCGGGTGGCAGCGTACGCGCCGAACATTCCTGAGACGTACGTCCTGCTGCTCGCCACCGCCAGCCTGGGCGCGATCTTCTCGTCCTGCGCGCCCGAGTTCGGCACCCGCAGCGTCACCGACCGTTGGCAGCAGATCGAGCCGACCGTGCTGGTCGCGGTGGACGGCTACCGCTACGGCGACAAGCCCGTCGACCGGCGGGGCGAGGTCGCCGCCATCCGCGCCGCCCTGCCGTCGCTACGGCATACCGTCAGCATCGGCTACCTCGATCCGACGGGCCCCACGCCCGAGGGCGCGCTGGCCTGGGCGGACCTGGCCGCACCCACCGACGAGCCGTTGACGTTCACGCCGGTGCCGTTCGACCACCCGCTGTACGTGCTCTACTCCTCGGGCACCACCGGCCTGCCCAAGCCGATCGTCCACGGCCACGGCGGCATCCTGCTGGAACACCTGAAGATGCTGGCCCTGCACCACGACCTCGGCCCGTCCGACCGGTTCTTCTGGTTCACCACCACCGGCTGGATGATGTGGAACTTCCTGGTCTCCGGGCCGGCGGTGGGCGCGGCCATCGTGCTCTTCGACGGCAACCCGGGGGTCCGGGCGGAGCCCGGCCGGCCGGCTGAGTCTGACCTCGGCGGCCTCTGGCGACTGGCGGCGGAGACCGGCACCACGTACTTCGGCACCTCGGCGCCGTTCCTGCTGGCCTGCCGCAAGGCCGGCCTCGTCCCCCGAGAGGTCGCCGACCTGTCCGCGCTGCGCGGCGTCGGTTCCACCGGTGCGCCGCTGCCCGCCGAGGGCTTCGAATGGGTGTACGAGACGGTCGGCGACCAGGTGCAGCTCCAGTCGCTCTCCGGCGGCACCGACGTGTGCACAGGCTTCGTCGGCGGAGTGCCGCTGCTGCCCGTGTACGCCGGTGAGATCGCCTGCCGCGCCCTGGGCGCCAAGGTGGAGGCCCGCTCGGCCGACGGCACCCCGGTGATCGGCGAGCTGGGCGAATTGGTGATCACCGAGCCGATGCCGAGCATGCCGGTGGGCTTCTGGAACGACCCCGACGGCGTCCGCTACTCCGAGGCGTACTTCTCGGTCTACCCGGGTGTGTGGCGGCACGGTGACTGGATCACCATCAACGCGCGCGGCGGCTGCGTGATCACCGGACGCTCCGACGCCACCCTCAACCGGGGCGGCGTGCGGCTGGGCACCGCCGAGTTCTACTCGGTGGTCGAAGGGCTCGACGAGGTCGTCGACTCGGTCGTGGTGCACCTGGAGGACGACGAGGGCGGCGCGGGCGAGCTGCTGCTCTTCGTGGTGCTGGCCGACGGCCTGACCCTGGACGACGCGCTGCGCGCAAAGATCAGCCGCGAGCTGCGTACGTCCCTCTCACCCCGGCACGTGCCCGACGAGATCCACCAGGTACGCGCGGTGCCCCGCACCCTCTCGGCCAAGAAGCTGGAGGTGCCGGTCAAGAAGATCCTCACCGGCACCCCGGTCGACTCGGCCGCCGCCAAGGGCGCGTTGGCCAACCCCGAGTCCCTGACCGCCTTCGCCACCTTCGCCCAGTCCCGCACCCACGCCCCCGGCGGCCCTCACTCCAGGTGATCAACTCAACTTCGCCGACCTCGCGGTATCAGCTGACTCGAATACCCCCAGTTCGCCGATCTGGAGCTGATCACACCGCCACGGCCCATATTCTCCGCGATCTTGCACTTGCTGTCGGGACTTAAGGGGCATCACTCGCGTATCGGCAACCAAAACTGCAAGATCGCCGAACCCGGCCGGCTGGGCTGGGTTGGGCGGGCTGGGCCTGGCTGGGCTGGACCTGGCTGGGCTGGACCTGGGGAGGGCGGAGGTGCCCAGGCTGAGTGGTCGATGCGTCCTTTGCTCTGCTTCAACATAGGCGACACCGGGGCCAGCGCTGTGTCGCCTATAGGGAAGCAGAGCAAAGGATGTGCGGGCACCCCTCCCGTGCCGGCCCTCCGCGATGCCGGCCCTCAGCCGTGCTGGCGCTCGACCGTGCTGGCGCTCGACCGTGCTGGCGCTCGACCGTGCTGGCGCTCGACCGTGCTGGCGCTCGACCGTGCTGGCGCTCGACCGTGCCGGCGCTCGACCGTGCCGGCGCTCGACCGTGCCGGCGCTCGGCGGTGCTGCCGGCGCGGGCTGTCGTCGGTTGCGGCGAGCGGGCTACGGGAGGGAGTGGGTGACCTTCTCGCTGGACAGCCGGGTGGCCAGACGGGCCGGGTCCGGGTTGGCGCAGAGGACCACCGTGGCGGCCCGGGTGAGCGGCGCGAGGAGCCAGTCGACCGGGTCGGGATAGCGCGACGCGTCGACCAGGACCCGCGCGCCCGGCTCGATGCCCAACTCCACCGCCCGTGCCTCGGCGCGGGCGAGAAGGTGCGTGTCTGCGGGGCCGGGGCCGGGCTGTGGGGTGAAGTAGTCGCCGTGCCCGCGTACCTCGACCACGTAGTCGGCGAAGCCCGGCGGCACCTGCCGCAGTGGGGCGGCGAGCGGCGCGAGACCCAGGGCGTACCGCTCGTCGGCAGGCCAGGACTGCGCCTCGTCGAACCGGTCGGCGGCGGCGAAGAGGACGTCCACGTCCCCCGGCGTGTCGAGCACGCTCAGCTTGGCCGACCAGCAGCCCAGCAGCACCGCGGCGGTCTGCCAGTGCGGAGGGAGCAGGACGCCGGCCGGTGTGCCCGGCGCGAGGCCGACCTCGTCGACGAGGAGATTGGCGGTCTTCGACACCCAGTTCGCCAGGGTGGCGCCGGAAAGTTCGGTGCGGTCTCCGGTGGAGTCGTCGTACCAGGTCAGCAGCGGTCGGGTCGGGTCGGTCGCGATCGCGTCGGCGAAGACCCGGGCAATGTTGTCGGCCATCGGCGCGAACGATACGCCTCTGGCACCCGTACTCGATGACGATGACAAGTCGGCGTACGGTCGGGTCGCAGTCAGCGTCGCCCCCGTACTCCGGCGTAGGCTTTACCCCCGGAGTGTTGTTCCCCACAGACCCACCCGCAAGGAGTCGCCCCGTGACCGCCGGTCGCCCGCCCCGCGTGCTCATCGACGCCACGAGTGTCCCCACCGACCGTGGTGGCGTCGGTCGATACGTCGACGGTCTGCTCGGTGCCCTCGGCAAGGTGTGCGGTTCGGGGGTGGAGCTGGCCGTGGTGAGCCTCCGCACCGACCTGGAGCGTTACACCCGGATGCTGCCCGGTGCGGAGATCATCCCCGCTCCGGCCGCCGTGGCGCACCGCCCGGCCCGCCTCGCCTGGGAGCAGACCGGTCTGCCGCTGCTCGCCCAGCAGGTCGGCGCGCAGGTGCTGCACTCGCCCTTCTACACCTGCCCGCTGCGGGCCGGCTGTCCGGTGACGGTCACCGTGCACGACGCGACGTTCTTCACCGAGCCGGAGCACTACGACAAGTCGCGCCGGACGTTCTTCCGCAGCGCCATCAAGACGTCGATGCGTCGCGCCGACCGGGTGATCGTGCCCAGCAAGGCCACCCGTGACGAGCTGATCCGGCTGCTCGACGCCGACCCGACCCGCATCGACGTGGCCTACCACGGCGTCGACCACGCCGCCTTCCACGCGCCCAGCGAGGATGAGAAGGCCCGCGTACGCGCTCGGCTCGGGCTGGGCAACAGCAGCTACGTCGCCTTCCTCGGTGCCAAGGAGCCGCGCAAGAACGTACCCAATCTGATCCGGGGTTGGGCTCGTGCGGTGGCCGACCGGACCGACCCGCCGGCGCTGGTGATCGCCGGCGGGCAGGGGCACGACGACGACATCGACCGCGCGGTGGCCGAGGTCCCGTCGCACCTGCGCCTGCTGCGCCCCGGTTATCTGCGGTACGCCGACCTGCCCGGCTTCCTCGGCGGCGCGCTGGTCGCCGCGTACCCGTCGTACGGCGAGGGGTTCGGCCTGCCGATCCTGGAGGCGATGGCGTGCGCCGCCCCGGTGCTGACCACGCCCCGCCTGTCGCTGCCCGAGGTGGGTGGCGACGCGGTCGCGTACACCTCCGAGGACCCGGAGCAGATCGCCACCGACCTGGCCGCCCTGCTCGACGACGAGCAGCGCCGGTTGTCGCTGGCGAAGGCCGGCTTCGACCGGGCCAAGGAGTTCACCTGGGAGTCCAGCGCCGAGGTGCACATCGCCGCATGGAGTCGCGCCCGTTCGTGACCATTCGGGCCCCTCATGGTGACCCGTGCCACTGCGGGCGGATGCGTCGGGCATGATGTGCGGATGCTTTATGCGGTCATCCCGGCAGGTGGCAGCGGCACGAGGTTGTGGCCGTTGTCCCGCGCCGGCCACCCCAAGTTCCTCCATCCGCTGACCGGCACCAGCTCCTCGCTGTTGCAGGCGACCGTGGACCGGCTCGCGCCGCTGACGACACCGGATCGCACCCTTGTGGTCACCGGTGCCGCGCACGTCGCGGCGGTCGCCCGGCAGCTGACCGGGCTGCCGGAGGAGAACATCCTGGTCGAGCCGTCGCCCCGGGATTCCTGCGCGGCGATCGCGCTGGCCGCGGCGGTGATCGCGGTCCGCGACCCGGAGGCGGTGATGGGCAGCTTCGCCGCCGACCACCTGATCAGCGACCCGGACAGCTGGGTGCGCACGGTCCAGGAGGCGGTCCGGGGGGCCGAGCAGGGCATGCTGATGACGGTCGGCATCACCCCGACCCGCCCCGAGACCGGATACGGCTACCTGGAGACCGGCGACGAGACCGACGGCACGCCGTGGCGTCAGGTGGCCGAGTTCAAGGAGAAGCCGGCCGCTGAGGTCGCCGAGGCGTACGTCCGCTCGGGTCGGCACCTCTGGAACGCCAGCATGTTCGTCTGGCGGGTGGACGTGTTCCTCGCCGAGCTGGCCCGCCAGCAACCGGCCCTGCACGCGGGCGTCATGGCGATCGCCGCCGCCTGGGGCAGGCCGGAGCAGGACGACGTGCTCGGCACGGTCTGGCCGACGTTGCCGAAGATCTCCGTGGACTACGCGGTGATGGAGGGCGCGGCGACCGCGGGTCGGGTCGCCACGGTGCCGGGCGACTTCGGCTGGAACGACGTCGGCGACTTCCACACCCTCGGTGACGTGCTACCCGCCGACGAAGCGGGCAACGTGGTGCTCGGCACCGACGCCAAGCCCGGCGTGCTCCTGCGGGACACCGCCAACCTGGTCGTGGTGCCGCAGTCGGGTCGGCTGGTGGCGGTCCTCGGTGTGCGCGACCTGATCGTGGTGGACACTCCGGACGCGGTGCTGGTCTGTCCGCGTGAGCGTGCCCAGGACGTCAAGCTCCTGGTCGACGAGCTCAAGGAGCGCGGCGAAGAGGGCTACGTCTGACCGGTGTCGTAAACGCTGGCGGCGGCAGGCCGTCGCCAGCGCAGACCCGCTGTCAGAACCTGCGCAGGGCGGCCAGGGCCGGCTCGACGAGTTGTACGGTCCCACCGGCCAGCGGCTCGGGCAGCCGGTCGGGCGGAAACCACCCCAGCTCCTCGGCCTCATCGCTGACCTGCTCGACCGCGTCGGCCGGGGCGACCACGGCGAACCGGATGTCGTAGTGGCGCGAGCCGCCCTGGCAACCCACCTCGTGTACGTCGATGTCGATCGGTACCGGGTCGATGCGCAGGCCATCGATGCCGGACTCCTCGGTGGCCTCGCGCAGCGCGGCCTCGGCCAGCGTCCGGTCCACCGGCTCGCAGTGCCCGCCGAGCTGCACCCACCGGCCGAACTTGGCGTGCAGGCAGAGCAGCACCCGTGCACCGGTCGGGTCCAGCACCAGCGCGCTTGCGGTGACATGGCCGGGGCGGTGCTGCCGGCTCATCGTGATCGGCCCGGCGGCGAGCAGCGCGAGGGTCCGCTCCCGCGCGTCGGCCGCCGCCGGGCTGGTCGGCTGCCAGCCCTCGAGCAGCGCGACGGCCTCGGCGTGCAGCGTCGCGAACGCGGCGGGATCGGTGGGGTCGACGGCGGGTCCGGTGATCGCGGTGTCAGGCACCCCGACACTGTACGAGCGTGGGCTCCGTACCCTGGCGCGGTGACCCTGCGACTCCTCGAATTCGTGGTGGCCGGCAACGAGGCCAGCGATCTGCTTCCGGTGCGATCGCCGGCGCTGCTGCGGTCGTACGGTGCGCGGCGGGGTTTCTGGACCGTGCTGGACGAGGGCCCGGTGGAGCGCTGCCTGGCCCTGCTGTTGGAGCTGGACGACGGTGAGTGGACGGCCCGGCACGTCACGGCGGACGCCGGGGCCGAGAACGACCGGACCGAGGACGGTGAGGCGCTCGCCCACCACGACGGCTGGGTGTACGTCTTCGGCTCCCACTCCGGTTCGAAGGCCGGCCCGCTGCGCCCCCGACGGGCGTTCGTGGCCCGCTTCCGCGAGGACGACGCGGCGGTAGGTCCGCTGCCGGTGCAGGTGGTGCGCAACCGGTTCCGGCTGCACCGGACGGTGAACGACGCCCTGGCCGCGTCGCCGCTGACCCTGCTGCCTCCAGGCGAGCGGGTGCGGGACCGGTTCATCGTGGAGACCCTGGCCCGGGGGACCAGTCGGGCGAAGAGCTGGGTGAGTCGCCTGGCCCCGGACGACCTGCCCCTGAACGTGGAGGCGGCAGCCTTCACCCCGGAGGGCACGGTCCTGCTCGGACTGCGGTTCCCGGTCACCGGGGCCGGCGAACCGATCCTGGTGGAGGTGTCCGGCGTGCCGGGCATGTTCGCCGCGGACCCGGTGTGGCCCCGGGCGTTGGGCGCGTACGCGGTGGCCGGGGTGACCCCGCCGGGCGAGTTGACCGGCTTCCGGGCGCTCGCGCCGACGGCGGACGGCGCGTACGCGGCCGTGATCGGCTCGATCGACGCGCTGGGCAAGGGTTCGGTGCTGCTCGACGACCATCCGGGTGGGGGTGCGGTCACCTCCCGGCACGTGCGGTTCCGGTTGCCCGTGGATCGGACGGGCGACGGCTACCGGCTCGTCGGGAAGGAGGTGGCCGACCTGAGGCCGTTCCATCACGTCGAGGGCTTGGCCGAGGTGGACGGCCGGCCGTTCTACGTCACGGACGAGGACCACCGGGTCGCGCTCTGGGTCGGCTGAGCGGGGGCAGGCGCACCGCAGCGGTGGGGTGACCGGACGACACCTCTGCGGAGCAAGGGCCGCAGACCCTCGTGGTGCCGCCCGATCACCGGTCCCTCCCCAGTTCCCGGTGCCCCGGCGTCGAATGCGTCCAGGACGCGTCGGTGCCGTGCGCGGGCATTGGAAGCATGCCCAACCGCCCCCGGAGGCGTCGAGGTTTTTCAGCCCAGGCTTAAAGATGGAGATAACTGCCGGCCAGGTAGAGTCGAAACGGTCGCCCGGCATCCCTCTGCCGGCGACACGGGAGCGCTCCATGCTGAAGATCCACTTTTCCGGCGAGGACATCCTCCGGACCCGGGTGGCGCCGGCGGCCGACCCGGTTTGGGAGCTGGTCCTCAGCCTGCACGTGTTGCAGGGCCGCAACCGCGACCCGCTGACGTCGGCCTGGCGGCACACCGTGACCCGCGAGCTGCGCCAGGACATCGCCTCCGACCAGCTTCGACTGCTCTTCGCGTTGAACCCGCCGCGCGGCTACTTCCCCGACTTCCTCACCCCGTACGCCAGCTTGGAGGGTTTCGAGGCGGGGCTGGACGCGGTCCGCAGCACCCCGATCGAGCTGCTCCAGCGTGACCTGACCCTGGTGGCCGCCGGGAACCAACTGCCCGCCTCGGCCGCCGCGCTGGCCCGTGGCGACGTGGCGACGCTGCACCACCTCGCGGAGTCGATGAAGCAGTACCGGGCGATGGCGATCAGCCCGTACTGGAGCCGCATCCAGGCCGCCGTGGCGGCGGACCGCAACCGTCGTGCGCGCGCCCTGCTGGACGGTGGCGTCGAGGGACTGCTGAGCAGCCTGCGCCCGAGCATGCGCTGGGAGAGCGGGGTGCTCGAGGTGCGCGACTACCCGCACAGCCGTGAGCTGCACCTCGACGGGCGCGGGCTGCTACTGGTGCCGTCCTTCTTCTGCGCTGCCACCCCGGTCGCCCTGCTCGACCCGGCGCTGCCGCCGGTCCTGGTGTACCCGGTGGACCGGTTGGGCGGCCTCGCCGCGACCGACGGCGACTCACCGGCCGCGTCCGGTGCGAGCCGCGACTCGCTCGCCGCGCTGCTGGGCCGGACCAGGGCCGCCGTGTTGCAGGCCAGCGACGACGGCTGCACCACGGGCGAGATGGCCCGCCGGCTCGACATCTCCCCGGCGGCGGCGAGCCAGCACGCCACGGTGCTCCGCAACGCCGGCCTGCTCGTCAGCCACCGCGACCGCAACACCGTGCTGCACACCCTGACCCCCCTGGGCCGAGCCGTCCTGGAGGCCTGACGCCCCTCCCTCGCAGCGTCGATCATGAAGTTATCGTCCTGACACGCCGAGGCGACAGGCAATAACTTCATGATCGACGCCGGGGGGCGCCGGGGGCGCCGGGGGCGCCGGGGGCGCCGGGGGCGCCGGGGGCGCCGGGGGCGCCGGGGGTGGTTACAGGGCCAGGGCGGCGCTTGCCGGGCTGCCGGCGGGTGGGGGCAGCAGCGTCGACGGGACGCCCTCGGCGGCCAGGGCGAGGCGCAGCCGGTGCAGGTCGGCGCCGAAGCGGACCAGGTCCATCGGGTCGATCGGTGCTGGGGCGGTACCGAGCACCAGCGCGGTGGCGTCGGCGGGCCAGCCCGGTACCTGGGCGACCAGGCCGGCGCGTACCTCGGACTCGTCGACGAGGTTGAAGACCGTGCCCGGCGTGACCACCCCGGCCACCGCTTCGAGCGCCCGCCGCACCGCGGCGGGGTCGACCGGCTCCGCGCCGACGGCCTCGGTGAGGGTCGCGGCGTCGGCCAGCCCGGCGGCCCGGGCCTCGGCGGTGCCCATCGAGAAGAGGTCCTGTGCGGCGTCACGGACCAGTGCCCGAGCACCCCCGGAATCGTCCGCGCCGGTGGCGGTGAGGTAGCCCCGCACCACGGCCACCGGGACCTGGTCACACTTACCCTTGATCAACTCGCCGGCGCCCGCCAGCTCATCGACCACGGCCATCTGGGTGAGCTGAAGCTCGTTGCCGTACGGGTCGACCTCGCCCCGATGGTCGCGGATGGCCGGCATACCGGCGACTCCGAGCGCGACGTCGGTCAGTCCGTTGCGCCAGGGCCGGCCCATGGTGTCGCTGATGATCACGGCGACATCGAGGTCGTACCTCTCCTGGAGCGCGGCGCGCAGCTCACGGGCCGACGCGTCCGGATCCACCGGCAACAGCACCAGCCGGGTCTTGTCGACGTTCGACGCGTCGATCCCGGCGGACGCCATCACGAACCCGTGGTGGGTCTGCACGATGCGGGTCGCGCCCCGGCTGGCCACGACTCGCGCGGTCTCGCCGGCCAGCACCTCGTCGCGCGCGGCGAGCCGCTCCGGCCCGTCCGCCGGGACGTCGACCAAACGCCCCTCGGCCTTGGAGACGATCTTGCTCGTCACCACCAGCACGTCGCCGTCGCGCAGCCACGGCGCAGCGGTGGCGATCAACGCCGCCAGGTCGTCACCCTCGGTCACATGCCCGATGCCCAGCACCGGCAGGATTTCCAGCCTCACGTCAACTCCACCGCGGCGCGGACCATCGCCGCCGTCGCCGCCTCGTCGGTCATCCGCAGCGGCACCGCGCGGACCGTCACCTCCGGCACCAGCGTGTCGGCGTCCTCCTCGGCGACCAGCCAGCCGTCCAGCAGGCCGCCGGCTGGCCGGCCACCGTACAGCCGGCCCACGCCCGCCGCGCTGCACTCGACCCCGAGCACCGCGAGACAGCGGTCGGCCATGCCGCGCACCGGAGCGCCGCCGATGATCGGCGAGACGCCCACCACCGGTGCCGGGCCGTCCGCCACGGCCTCACGAATCCCGGGTACGGCGAGGACCGGCGCGACGCTCACCACCGGATTGCTCGGGGCGATCAGCACCAGGTCGGCCGCCCCGATGGCGTCCAGCACCCCCGGTGCCGGCTTGGCCGTCTCCGCGCCCACGAACACGAAGCGGTGAGTCTCGATGTTCGCCCGGTACCGCACCCACCACTCCTGGAAGTGGATGGCCCGCTGGCCCTGGTCGTCCCGGAAAGCACCGGCGCTGCTCCCGGGCTCGCCCCCACCGCTCACCACGGCGTGGGTCTCCAGCCGGTCGTCGGTCGCCGGGAGCAGGCGTACGCCCGGCTTCCAACGGGTCGCCAGTGCCTCGGTGACCGCGCTGAGCGGGTACCCGCCGTTGAGCATGGTGCTGCGGACCAGGTGGGTGGCGATGTCCTTGTCGCCGAGGCCGAACCAGGTGGGCTCCGCGCCGTACGCGGCCAGCTCCTCCTTGACCGTCCAGCTCTCGCCGACCCGACCCCAGCCCCGCTCCGGGTCGGCGCCGCCCCCGAGGGTGTACATGACGCTGTCCAGGTCGGGACAGATCTTCAAACCGTGCAGCCACAGGTCGTCGCCGACGTTGACCACGGCGGTCACCTCGGCACCGACCTCGCGGGCGTACGCCCGGACGCCGAGCAGGAACCGGGCGCCCCCGATGCCGCCGGCCAGAACCACGATGCGCATGTCGACCATCCTCGCGCACGTGACGCCTCCGGTCCGCCGGTGCCGGGGGAGACTAGGCTCACGTGCGCCCTGTCCGTCCATGCCCCGAGGGGGAGCTCGTGACCAGCCCCGCCGAGCCCGCGTCCGCCGACGCGACGCAGGCCCGCCAGCTGACCAAGCCACTGCGCGAACTGGGTGCGTTCGCCCTGCTCGGCGCCAACGCCGTGTTCCTCTTCGTGGGGCTGCTCCGGCTCATCAGTCCCGCCGACTACACCGACTTCACCGGCCGGGCGGGCAGCTCCTTCTCCATGTTCATCGGCGTCGAGGCGGTGGTTCTGCCGCTGCTGGCCGTGCTGCTGGCCACTCACGTCGCGCCCGTGCTGCCCAAGGCGAAGCTGATCACGCAGGTGGCTCTCGGCGAGTACGCGTTCAGCGCGCTGCTCGGCACGCTCACCATGCTGATCTGGACGGTGGGCCGCCTCGCCAACGCCGAGATCCTCGACGCGCTGCTCGGCATCCTCACCCGGTTCGCCTGGATGGTGATCTTCGCGGTGGCCGCCTGGGTGGTCTTCACGGTCTGGCGGGCGTTCTACTACGTGCCCAAGCCGAAGCCGCAGCCGGGTGTCTACGGCCAGCCGCAGCCGGGTTGGCCACAGCAGCAGGGCGGTTGGCCGGGCCAGCCCGGCGGGCAGCCGCAGGGCGGATGGCCTACCCCCGGCCAGCCGGGCGGCTACCCGCAGGCGGGCCAGCAGGGCGGTTACCCGCCGGCGCAGTTCCCCGGCCAGTACGGCCAGCCGTCCCCGCCGTTCCAGGCCCCGCAGTCCGCCCCGCCGCACCAGCAGTCCGCGCCGCACCAGCAGCAGTCCGCGCCGCACCAGCAGTCGGCAGCGCCGCACCCGCACTCCGCGCCGCCGTTCCCGCAGTCCGCGCCGCCGGCCAGCCCGGGCTCGCAGTCCGCGCCGTCGTTCCCGCAGTCGGCAGCGGCATTCCCGCAGTCCGCGCCGCCGTTCGAGGCGGCACCGCAGTCCGCGCCGCCTGCCCCGCCGTTCGGACAGCCACCGTCGGCCGACCCGACCCAGACCATCCCGCGCCAGTCCGCCGAGCCGGCCGCCGACCCGACCCAGGCGATCCCGCGTCCGGCCGAGGACAACGACCGCACCCAACACATCAACCCCGACCAACCCCGCTAATCCACGCCCGCCCACCCGCCGAAGCCCAACTCAATCCCACCCCCCGCCCGGCCCACCCCCGCCCGGCCCACCCTTCCCCCGCCCGGCCCACCCCACCCCGCGCCCGGCCCACCCCGCGCCCGGCCCCGCCCTTCGACCCGCGATCCACGCCCGACGCCCCTTCAAGATCCGCACAAGAACAGGGTTGTTGCTGCCTCAGCCGCCTCCGAGGCAGCAACAACAGGGAAGTTGCGCAGATCTTGGGTCGCCCCCCGGCCCCACCTCGGTCGATCATGAAGTTATTGCGCCGACACGCCGGGTGAACGCGCATTAACTTCATGATCGACAGGGCAGGGCAGGGCAGGGCAGGGCAGGGCAGGGCCGGGCAGGGCAGGGCCGGGCCGGGTTGGGCGGAACGGGCAGGGCCGGGCAGGGCGAGGCGGCGCGAGGGCAGGGTGGCCGGGGCGAGGGCGGGGCGGGCGGGGCTGGGGGTGGGTGGGGTGGGGTGCGCATAGGGTGAGCGGATGGTTGATCGCACCCACTCCGGTCCCAGCGAGGCGAGCGTGCGGCGGGCCCTGGGCCGGGCCGCCGCCGGGCGGGCGCTGGACCTTGACGAGGCCACCGCGCTGCTCGCCGCCCGTGGTGATGCTCTCGACGAGTTGCTCCGGGTGGCCGGTCACATCCGCGACGCCGGGCTGCGCGAGGCCGGACGGCCGGGCGTCGTCACGTACTCGAAGAAGGTCTTCATCCCGCTGACCCGGCTCTGCCGGGACCGCTGCCACTACTGCACGTTCGCCACCGTGCCGCATCGGTTGCCGGCGCCGTTCCTGGACCGGGACGAGGTGCTGGCCATCGCCCGTGAGGGTGCCGCGCAGGGCTGCAAGGAGGCCCTGTTCACCCTCGGTGACCGGCCGGAGGAGCGGTGGCCGGCGGCGCGTACGTGGCTGGACGAGCGCGGCTACGACTCGACCCTCGACTACCTGCGCGCCTGCGCGGTGGCCGTGCTGGAGGAGACCGGCCTGTTGCCGCACCTCAACCCGGGCGTGCTGTCCTGGTCGGAGCTGCAGAGGCTCAAGCCGGTCGCGCCCAGCATGGGCATGATGTTGGAGACCACCGCGACGCGGCTGTGGTCCGAGCCGGGTGGGCCGCACTACGGGTCACCGGACAAGGAGCCGGCGGTACGGCTGCGGGTGCTCGACGACGCGGGCCGGGTGGGGGTGCCGTTCACCACCGGCATCCTCATCGGCATCGGGGAGACACCGGCCGAGCGGGTGGACGCGTTGTTCGCGATCCGCCGTGCGCACCGGGAGTACGGGCACCTCCAGGAGGTGATCGTGCAGAACTTCCGGGCCAAGCCGGACACGGCGATGCGCGGCATGCCCGATGCGGAGCTGCACGATCTCGCGGCCACGGTGGCGGTGGCCCGGCTGCTGCTCGGCCCGAAGGCCCGCATCCAGGCCCCGCCGAACCTCATCGCCGGCGAGTACGAGCTTCTGCTGCGTGCCGGGATCGACGACTGGGGCGGCGTCTCCCCGCTCACCCCGGACCACGTGAACCCGGAGCGTCCCTGGCCGCAGATCGAGGAGCTGGCCAGGCACACCGAGCTGGCCGGGTTCACGCTGCGCGAGCGGCTGACGATCTACCCGGAGTACGTGCGGGCGGGCGACCCGTGGCTCGACCCGCGGCTGCTGCCGCACGTGAGCGCCCTCGCCGACCCGGCGACCGGGATGGCGGTCGAGTCGGCCCTCCCGCAGGGCCGCCCCTGGCAGGAGCCGGAGGAGGTGTTCGGCGGTCGGATCGACCTGCACGCCACCATCGACACCACCGGCCGCACCGACGACCGGCGCGGCGACTTCGACAGCGTCTACGGCGACTGGGCCGAGGTCGCCGGCAAGGTCACCCCGGAGGCGAAAGCGGTTGCCGGCAAGGTCACCCCGGAGGCGAAAGCGGTCGCCGGAAGGGTCACCCCGGAGGCGAAAGCGGTCGCCGGCAAGGTCAGCCCGGAGGCGGCGGCGCGCCGGGCGGACGTACCCCTGGTGTCGGCCGCTGGCGGCGCGGACCGTGACCTGGCGGCCGGGCTGCGGCTCGCGGCCGACGACCCGGCGGCGCTGCTCGAACCCGCACACACGGATGCGGCGCTGGCGTTGTTTGGCGCGGTCGGGCCGGCGCTGGACGAGCTGTGCCGGCTCGCCGACGACGTGCGCCGGGACGCGGTCGGTGACGACGTGACCTACGTGGTCAACCGCAACATCAACTTCAGCAACGTCTGCTACGTGGGCTGCCGGTTCTGCGCGTTCGCGCAGCGTGAGCGGGACGCCGACGCGTACCGGCTCTCCGTCGACCAGGTCGCGGACCGGGCCGAGCAGGCGTGGGCGGCCGGTGCCAGCGAGGTGTGCCTCCAGGGCGGGATCGATCCGAAGATGCCGGTCACCGGCTACGCGGACATCGTGCGTGCCATCAAGGCACGGGTGCCGGAGATGCACGTGCACGCGTTCTCCCCGATGGAGATCGTCACGGCCGCGGCGAAGGCCGGCGTGCCGGTCCGCGAGTGGCTGACCCAGCTCCACGAGGCCGGTCTGGACACCATTCCGGGCACCGCCGCCGAGATCCTCGACGACGACGTGCGCTGGGTGCTGACCAAGGGCAAACTGCCGGCGGCCGCCTGGGTCGAGGTGGTCAGCACGGCCCATGAGCTGGGCATCCGGTCCAGCTCCACCATGATGTACGGCCATGTCGACCACCCTGGACAGTGGCTCGCGCACTTCCGGGTGCTGGCCGGCGTGCAGGACCGTACGGCTGGGTTCACCGAGTTCGTGGCGCTGCCGTTCGTGCACACCAACGCCCCGATCTACCTGGCCGGGATCGCCCGACCGGGGCCGACCTGGCGGGAGAACCGGGTGGTGCACGCCATGTCCCGCCTGCTGCTGCACGGCCGGATCGACAACATCCAGTGCTCCTGGGTCAAACTCGGCGACGAGGGCACCGTGGTGATGCTCCAGGGCGGCTGCAACGACCTGGGCGGCACGCTGATGGAGGAGACCATCTCCCGGATGGCGGGGTCCGACAACGGTTCGGCGCGTACCGAGGAGCAGTTGCGGGCCATCGCGACGGCGGCCGGGCGTCCGGCGCGCAAGCGAACGACCGCGTACGGTCACGCCCGGCGCTGAGGTCGAACCTTTTCCCGCCGTCGGCCGTACCAAGCGGTGCCGGCGGCGGTCGCGGCGAGGATCGCCGCCGGTGTTTCCTCAGGGGCCCGGCGGCGTCGGTCGGCGGCACCGGACCCGTCCGTCACTGCGGGCGCGTGCGCGCCGCCGCCGGAAAGGTTCCCCATGACCAGTGATCAGCGGAAGCGGCCTTGGCCGCGACTGACCCGCCGGCAGACGTTGACCGCCGCGGCCAGCGCCACCCTCGGCGCGGCCGCGCTCACCGTGCCAGGCCTGTCGGCTGCCCAGAACGCGCCCGGCGCGTCCGCTCGGGCCGACGAGCCGATCGTCGTGCATCTGCGCGACGCCGCGTCCGGAACGATGGACGTCTTCGTCGGTGAATCCCGGATCGAGGTACGCGACCGCGGCCTCGCGGACCGGCTGCGCCGCGCCGCCCGGCGCTGACCAGCACCCTCCGCCCCGCCATCAGTCCCCGCCCAGTGAGGTTGGTCCGCCATGTCTTCCCACCGCGAGGCCCCGGAGATAGCCAAGGATCCGGTCGCCGACAGCTCCGACCTTTACGCGTTCGTCAGCCCCGACAAGCCCGACACGGTCACGTTGATCGCCAACTACGTGCCGTTGCAGCTCCCGTCCGGGGGGCCGAACTTCTTCGAGTTCGGCGACGACGTGCGCTATGAGATCCACATCGACAACAACGGTGACGGGCATCCCGACGTCACCTACCGGTTCGAGTTCACCACCGAGATCACCAACCCGAACAGCTTTCTCTACAACACGGGCCCGATCGACTCGCTGGACAGCAGGAACTGGAACCGCCGGCAGTTCTACAGCCTGACCCGGATCGCCGACGGCAAGGAGCACCGGCTCGCGCACAAGCTGCCGTGCCCACCGTGCAACGTCGGCCCGCTGTCGACCCCGAAGTACGCCGACCTGGTACGGCAGGCCACGTACACCCTGTCGACGGGGGAGCGGGTCTTCGCCGGGCAGCGCGCGGACGGCTTCTTCGTCGACCTGGGGGCGATCTTCGACCTCGGCACGCTGCGGCCGTTCCAGCAGTTGCACGTGGCCGGCAAGAAGATCTTCAAGACCGAGGGCGAGCCGGTCAACGCCACCGACCGGATGAACGTGCACAGCATCGCCGTGCAGGTGCCGCTGAAGCAGGTGCGTCGCCGCGCCAACCGGTACGGTCCCGCCGATGCCGCCTCCGTGCTGGGGGTGTGGACGTCGGCGTCGCGCCGGCAGGTCCGGGTGCTCGGTGACCGGGGCGGAGCGGACACGTCCACCGGCCCGTTCACCCAGGTCTCCCGGCTGGGCAATCCGCTGTTCAACGAGGTCATCGTGCCGATGTCCAAGAAGGACCTGTGGAACTCGCTGCCGCCGTCGGAGGACAAGCGGTTCGCGCGGTTCGTCGAGCAGCCGGAGTTGGCGGCGCTGCTGCCGGCGCTGTACCCGGACGTCTTTCCCAACCTGGACAAGCTCAACAAGTCCAAGAAGGCCCGCGCGGACCTGGTGGCGATCCTGCTCACCGGCGTGCCGGCCGGTCTCATCGACGGCTTCACCAACGTCACCGGCGACGTGCAGGCCGACATGCTGCGCCTGAACACGGCGATCGCGCCGAACCGTCGGCCGGACCGGTTCGGTGTGCTCGGCGGCGACCTGGCCGGGTTCCCGAACGGGCGGCGGGTCGGCGACGACGTGGTGAGTATCGCGTTGCGGGCGATCGCCGGCGTGACCGTTCCGCTTGTCGACAAGACGTTCCGGCCGGACGCGGCGGCCGGCGCCGTGACTCCGGGGCTCAGCGCCGCGGACGTGACGGCTCCGTTCCTCGCGAACTTCCCCTACCTCGGTACGCCGTACGACGGGTTCAACAACCCGCCGGCGTCGTCCTGACCACGGCCGGGGGAGCAGTCATGCACGAGCACACGTACGGGCCGTCGGAGGCGGGGAGCGTCGTCCTCGATCTGGGCGGCGACACCGGTGCCTTGATCATCTACACGGGTCGGGATCTGCACGGCCGGGAGATCGAGATCAGTCGCGGCGACGATCGGCGGGTCCACTCGGCCGTACGGGAGCGCCGGGTGCGGGACGGTTCGTTCCACAGTGCGGTCTACCCCGATCTCCCCGAGGGCATTTATACCGTCTGGTGGGACGAGAACACGTCGGCCGGCACCGTGTCCGTCCATGGTGGAGGCATAGCCGAGTTCGCCTGGCCGAGCAGCGGTTTCGGGGTCGCCGGCTGACCTCTTCGCGCCACCTTTCCGTTCGCACCCCGTCCACATCGTGGGCGGGGTGCGATCGCTGTCCACGGCTGGACGGGCAGTCTGCGCCGCGCCGCGTTAACCTGTCCCCCACCAAGATCAGCTTTGTGAGGGAGGGTGCTGGCGCTCCTCGCCCGGTGGGGCGTCGGGGAAGCGCCACGGCAGAAAAGTCGGGCAACTCGCCGGAGAGGGCGTTACTCGGCCGGGGTCTGAATCGATAGGGCAGGTTGCGAGGCTGGACGGTCCTGGTGGCCGGCCAGGGTTGTCGGGAGGGCGACTCCATTATCAAGTTTGGCTTGACGGCGCACGCATTACACGCGTGTAATTTGAATGGGGTTGTTCGCACGGAACGCAACAAAACGGGACCGGACGGACACGCACGCCTTTCGCGTGGGGGGTTGCAGCGGCGATGACGCCGGTGCGCGACAAGGAGGCATTTGATGGACGGCCAGCTTGAGGTGGCCGACCTGCTCGGAAACGCGCCGGAGTGGCAGGAGCGGGCCTTGTGCTCGCAGACCGACCCCGAGGCGTTCTTTCCCGAGAAGGGCGGCTCGACCCGCGAGGCGAAGCGAATCTGCTCGCGCTGCGAGGTCAAGACCGAATGCCTCGAATACGCTCTCGGCCACGACGAGCGGTTCGGGATCTGGGGTGGGCTCTCGGAGCGGGAACGGCGCAAGTTGAAGCGGCGCGCCGCCTGAGCGGTACGGGGTCGGGGGTGGTGCGGAGTCGAGGCGGTGGGGGCCGCCCGACTCAGGCCAGCTCGTCGGGGTCGACCCCGAGCAGGTTCGCCACCTGCTCGATGATCACGTCATGGACGAGGTCGGCGAGATCTTCGCGGTCCATCGCCCGGAATTCCAGGGGCCGGCGATACAGCACGATCCGGGGCGGCACCTCCTGACGGCCGGGACGACCCGGCAGCAGCCGGGCCAGCGGCACCTCGCCGTCCTCCAGCACGTCGGAGTCGTAGACGTTCAGGTCCGGCGGAACGTCCTCGACCGCGAACTCGACGCCGGCCAGTTCCTTGGCGAACCGTCGCTCCAACGTCTCGACGGTGTCCAGGACCAGGTCATCGAAGACCTCCGCCTTGGTCCGCGCCAACGGCACGGTCGCCGGCACCAGGCGCCCGCGCAGGCCACGCCCGTGCCGGTCGCGGTGCGTCCGCCGGCCGGGGCCGGGGCGGCGGTGTTCCGGGCTCGTCATAAGGCAAAGGGTAGCCCCCGTGCCGGGCCGGCCAGCGGCACCGCCGCCAGCGTGGCGCGGCGCGGCACGAACCGCGGATTGTGATCACCACGACGGGCGTGTCGCAACGCGAAGCGATGCGCCGGACCCGGTAATGGAGATACCCTGCCGCACGTGAGGTCACCACGGCGCTGCTCCCGTAACGGCTGCCCCCGGCAAGCGGTCGCCACATTGACCTATGTCTACAACGAGTCGACAGCCGTGGTCGGTCCGTTGGCGGCGTTCGCCGAGCCGCACACGTACGACCTGTGTGAGCAGCACGCCCGCAGCCTCACCGCGCCGCGCGGCTGGGACGTGGTCCGGCACGAGGGCGAGTTCGAGCCGCCCCCGCCCACCACTGACGACCTGGTGGCGCTTGCCGAGGCGGTCCGCGAGGCCGCCCGTCCGGCTCCCCGCCCCCCGGAGCCCGACCAGCCACGCCCGGAGAACCCCCACCAGACCGGCCGCCGAGGCCACCTCCGCGTAATCCCCCCCAACCACTAACCCACCCCACCCCCGGCCCCCACCCCCGGCCCCCCACCCCCGGGCCGCCCCCCACCCCCGGCCGCACCCCGCGGTTGATCATGAAGTTATTGCCGCGACACGCCGAAGCGGAGGGCAATAACTTCATGATCAACGCGTGAAGGCAGGGTTACTGGCCCAGGAGGCGGGAGAGCGCCTTGGCGCTTCTGGAGGGGCGGTCGGTTCGGTTTTCCCTGGTGTCGGCGCTGGTCATGAGACGCAGGGCCGCGTTCATCGCCAGCCAGCGCATCGGTTCCGGCTCCCAGCGGGGTGAGCGGTGGCCGACCCAGGGCAGGGCGGTCAGCTCGCTGCGCTCGCCGCGGATCAGGTCGGCCAGGGTGCGGCCGGCGAGGTTGCTGGCACCCACCCCGTCCCCGACGTAGCCACCCGCCCAGGCCAGCCCGCGGTCCCGGTCGAACCCGACCGAGGCGGTCCAGTCCCGGGCCACGCCGAGCGGTCCACCCCAGGTGTACGCCACCGGGACGTCCGGCCCGAGCACCGGGAACAGTTCGCCCAGCGTCCGCCGCAGCGCCGCGAAGACCCGTGGCTCCCGGTCCTGGCCGGGAGAGATCCGGGACCCGAAATGGTACGGAGCACCGCGCCCGCCGAACGCCAACCGCCCGTCGGCCGTCCGCTGGCCGTAGATGATCACGTGCCGGTGGTCGGAGAACGTCTCCCGATCCGCCAGCCCGATCCGCTTCCAGGTCTGCTCCGGCAGCGGCTCGGTGGCAACCATCAGCGAGTACACCGGTGCCACCGCGCGACGCAGTCCAGGCAGTATCGGCGTGTAGCCCTCGGTGGCGCGTACCACCACCGACGCCCGGACGCTGCCCGTCTCGGTGACCGCCGCGCCGGTTCGGATCGCGGTCACCGTGGTCCGCTCGTGAATGGTCACCCCGAGGCGTTCCACGGCCCGCGCCAGACCACGCACCAGCTTCGCCGGGTGCACTGTCGCGCAGTGCGGGGTGTACGTCCCACCGCGTACCCCCTCGGCGGCGCAACGGGCCGCGGCCTCGTCGGCGTCGAGGAGCGCCAGGTGGTCGACGCCGAAACCGAACGCGCGGGCCTCGTCCACGGTGGCCCGAGCCCTGGCGAGCTGCGGACCGGTCCGGGCGAGCGTGACGGTGCCGCCGTCCGCCCAGTCGCAGTCGATGCCCTCCGCCGCGACGATCCGGCCCACCGTGGGGACGGTGTCGTGCAGTGCCCGCTGCATGGCGACCGCCGCGTCGCGGCCGTGCCGGCGGGCCAGCCCGGTCAGCGAGGTGGGGAAGAGCGCGGAGCACCAACCACCGTTGCGCCCCGACGCCCCGTACCCCGCGATCTCCTTCTCCAGGACGACGACCCGCAGCGTCGGGTCGGCCCGGGCCAGGTAGTAGGCCGTCCACAGCCCGGTGTAGCCGGCACCCACGATCACCACGTCGGCGTGCGTGTCGCCGGGCAGCGCGGGTCGAGGGGTCAGCGGTTCGTCCAGGCTGGACAGCCAGTACGACAGCTCCTGGTAGCGCACGGTCAGAGCCGCGACCAGGCCTCGGTCAGGACCGTACGGAGGATCTGTTCGATCTCGTCGAAGTGGCGCTGCTCGGCGATCAGCGGCGGGGCGAGCTGGATGACCGGGTCGCCCCGGTCGTCGGCCCGGCAGTAGAGCCCGGCCTGGAACAGCGCGGTGGAGAGGAAGCCACGAAGCAGGCGCTCCGACTCGGCTTCGTCGAAGGTCTCCCGGGTGGTCTTGTCCTTGACCAACTCGATGCCGTAGAAGTAGCCGTCGCCCCGGACGTCGCCGACGATCGGCAGGTCGTGCAGCTTTTCCAGGGTGGCCCGGAAGGCGTCCTCGTTGGCGCGTACGTGCCCGACGAGGTCCTCGCGCGCGAACACCTCCAGGTTGGCCAGGGCCACCGCGCAGGAGACCGGGTGTCCGCCGAAGGTCACCCCGTGGGCGAACATGCCGGTCTCGGTGAGGAAGGGCTCCATCAGTCGGTCGCTGGCGATCATCGCGCCGAGCGGCGCGTACCCGGAGGTGATGCCCTTGGCGGTGGTGATGATGTCCGGCTGGAAGCCGTAGCGGACCGCCCCGAAGTACTCACCGAGCCGACCCCAGGAGCAGATCACCTCGTCGGAGACGAGCAGCACGTCGTACGCGTCGCAGATCTCCCGCACCCGCTCGAAGTAGCCGGGGGGCGGAGGGAAGCAGCCGCCGGAGTTCTGCACCGGCTCCAGGAACACCGCGGCGACCGTGTCCGGACCTTCGCGCTCGATGGCCCGGCCGATCTCGTCGGCGGCCCACCGGCCGAACGCCTCGGGGTCGTCGCCGTGCTCGGGCGCCCGGTAGAAGTTGGTGTTCGGCACCTTGATCCCGCCGGGCACCAGCGGCTCGAAGTCGCTCTTGATGCCGGGCAGGCCGGTGATCGACAGCGCGCCCATCGAGGTGCCGTGGTACGCGATGTAGCGGCTGACAACCTTGTACTTGTTGGGCTGGCCGGTGCGCTTGAAGTACGCCCGGGCCAGCTTCCATGCCGCCTCGACGGCCTCGGAGCCGCCGGTGGTGAAGAAGACCCGGTTCAGGTCGCCGGGGGTGAGCGAGGCGATCTTCTCGGCCAGCTCGACGGCCGTCGGGTGGGCGTACGACCAGAGCGGGAAGTACGCCAGCTCACCGGCCTGCTTGGCGGCTGCCTCGGCCAGTTCGGTGCGGCCGTGCCCGGCGTTGACGACGAACAGTCCGGCGAGCCCGTCGAGGTAGCGGCGGCCCTGCGCGTCCCAGATGTACGCGCCCTCGCCGCGCACGATGGTCGGCACCTCGCCGGCGGAGTAGCTCGCCATCCGGGTGAAGTGCATCCAGAGGTGGTCGGTGGCGTTGGCCATGTCAGCCCCATCGGTCGTCGGGCCGGTCGAAGGGGTGAAGCCGGCCGCTCTGCCCACGGTTATCGCACAGTCCGGTGCCTGTCGGCAAGTGGTATCAGTGGCGTGACAGGCTGACCGCGACGGAATCAGCGAGCAGTTGCGACCTCGGCAACGGATTTCGCATCATCGGGCTCGGTCTGTTGATCCACTCCGGTTCGCCGATGTCGCGGTGTCAGAGGGTGATTGATACCGCGACATCGGCGAAGTCGTGTGGATCCACCCACAGGGTGGGCGTGTCTGTGGGATGACGAGGCTGGTGGTGACACTTCGGGGGCGGTCACGGGGCGTCCTGAATCCGCGCCAACACGTCCCACCGCAACACGCCGGTAGGCCGGAGACATCAACACCCAGCGTCGCTAACGTGCGGCGCAGCGTGTACCGAGCTGGGCCGGCGGCGGTCTGCACGAAGCGGGGCGACGCAGGGTTCTCCGCGCGGGGCGGCGCGACGCTCCGCACCGGCGGGGACGGGCGCAGCGCGCTGTGCCCGGCGGGCCGGCCAGCGCTGCACCGAGCCGAAATGTGCGGTGTGCCCGGCGAGCGGGAGGATCGAGATGGCGAACGAGGCGTTGCGCGTGGCGATGGCCGAGGCGGGGGAGACGGTCGAGTCGCTGGCCGAGAAGGTCCGCGTCGACCCCAAGACGGCGGGGCGGTGGCTCGCCTCGGGGCGCATCCCGCATCCGCGTACCCGGATCGCGGTTGCCGAGGTCCTGCGCCGGGACGCGGCCGAGCTGTGGCCGGAGCCGTTCCGCCGCCGGGACCTGCCGTGGTTCCGACCGTGGGCCGAACTGGAACAGGACGCCATCTCCCTGCGGTCTTATGAGCCGCTGCTCGTGCCAGGCCTGCTCCAGACCGAGGGGTACGCCCGGGCGATCCTGAACACCGGCGGGCTGGTCCCGCCCTCCGAAGTGGACGAGATCGTGGCGAGCCGCGTCGACCGGCAGGCAGTGCTTCGCCGCGACGCGCCACCCCAGCTCGTCGTGGTGCTCGACGAGGTGGTGCTGCGCCGGCCGGTCGGTGACGGGCCGGTGATGGCCGGGCAGCTCCGGCACCTGGCCTCGGCGGCGGAGTGGGAACACGTGCAGGTCCGGGTCATCCCCGCCGAGAGCCCGTGGCATACCGGCTTGGCCGGGCCCTTCGTGCTGGGTCGCCTGCCCGACGGGACGGAATTGGCATATCTCGACAACCAGCTCCGCGGTCAGATCGTGACCGATCCTCTCGACGTGGCTAACCTGGGACGCAGGTGGGAGAGCGTCACCGGCGAGGCGTTGACCCGACGCCAGTCGATCGAGCTGATCAGGGAAGTGGCCACGACATGGACATGACCGACGCGCGCTGGCGCACCGCGACCCGCAGCAGCAACAACGGCGGGAACTGCGTCGAGGTCGCCGACAACCTGCCCGGCCGGGTGCTGGTGCGGGACAGCAAGGACCGTGACGGCGGCACCCTCACCTTCGCGCCGACGAGTTGGCGTTCCTTCGTCGAGCAGTTGCGGCAGGCGTGACATGACCGACGCGCGCTGGCGCACCGCGACCCGCAGCAGCAACAACGGCGGTGACTGCGTCGAGGTGGCCGACAACCTGCCCGGCCGGGTGCTGGTCCGGGACAGCAAGGACCGTGACGGCGGCACCCTGACCTTCGCGCCGACCGCTTGGGCGTCGTTCGTCGACACGGTGGGCGCGGCCGACGCGGTCCGCACGGCCGGCCGCTGATCCACTCCGCTTCACGGAAACCGGGGCATCACGGCGTCCCGGACACCCCGACTCGCAGGAAGCCGAGTCGATTAAGCGGCAGCCGTCAGGCCGTACCCCAGGTGTAGGTCTGTTTGCGGAGCTTGAGGTAGACGAACGCCTCGGTGGAGAGCACGCCCGGCACCGCGCGTAGCCGTTGCAGGATCTCCAGCAGGTGGTCGTCGTTGCGGCAGACCACCTCGGTGAGCAGGTCGAACGAGCCGGCCGTGATGACGACGTAGTCGACCTCGTCCAGTTCGGCCAGTCGGTCGGCGACGGCCTCCAGGTCGCCGTCGGTACGCAGCCCGATCATCGCCTGGCGGGGAAAGCCGAGCTGGAGGGGATCGGTCACCGCGACGATCTGCATGACGCCGGAGTCGAGTAGTCGCTGCACCCGCTGACGGACGGCCGCCTCGGACAGGCCGACCGCCTTGCCGATGGTGGCGTACGGTCGGCGGCCGTCCTCCTGGAGCTGCTCGATGATCTGCTTGGCCACGTCGTCCAGCAGAGCGTGGTTGGCACCTTCACGCACAGCGACGCGGCGACCGCCGCCGCCGCTCTCGTGCTGCCGGTTCGTCATCGTGCGCTCCCCATGTCCCGAATCCTGATGTCGCGCGTGTATCCCCGCGCAGTCTGGCGTATTTCGTCGTCAACTGCTAATCCTGCAACGGAATCCCTTGTAAGGGAGGTTTCCTCATGTCAGGATCAGTGCTCCCTGGCACTTGACCCTCCCGACATTCCCGCCGGCGCGCCTCCCCCGTCCCGCCGCCGACGATGACCCCCCCTAGGAGTCGTCATGCGTACTCCCCTCCGGCCCCTCTCCCGGCGTGGACTGCTCACCGGCACCCTCGGATCGGCCGCCCTCCTCGCCGCGGGCGGGAGCCTCGCCGGCTGTGGCACCAAGGGCGCCCAGCAGACCGAGGCCGGCTGCGTCAGCGAGGACCTTTCTGGCACGGAGAAGAAGCTCGCCTTCTCCAACTGGCCGCAGTACATGGACGTCGACGAGAAGGACGAGTCCAAGCGGCCGAGCCTGGACGAGTTCATTACGAAGACCGGCATCCAGGTGACCTACACCGAGGACATCAACGACAACAACGAGTTCTTCGGCAAGGTGCAGAACCAGTTGGCCGCCTGCCAGAGCACCGACCGGGACATCATCGTGCTGACCGACTGGATGGCGGCGCGGATGATCCGGCTCGGCTGGATCCAGAAGCTCGACCCGGCGAAGATCCCGAACGTCCAGGCGAACCTGCTGCCGTCGCTGCTCAAGCGTCCCTTCGACGCTGAGAACCGGATCTCGATCCCGTGGCAGTCCGGCCTGGCCGGGCTGGCGTACAACGGCAGCGTCACCAAGGAGCTGCGGACCGTCGACGAACTGCTGACCCGCCCCGACCTCAAGGGCAAGGTGACGGCGCTCAGCGAGATGCGCGACACCATGGGCCTGCTGCTCGGCTCGAACGGGCACGACCCGTCGAACTTCACTGCCGCCCAGTTCGACGACGCGCTCAACAAGCTCAAGAAGGCCGTCGACTCCGGGCAGATCCGCAAGTTCACCGGCAACGACTACGCACCCGACCTGGCCAAGGGCGACATCGCCGCGTGTATCGGCTGGTCCGGGGACGTCATCCAGCTCGCCGGTGAGAACGAGAAGGTGCAGTTCGTCGCGCCCGACTCCGGCGTGATGCTCTACAGCGACAACATGATGGTGCCGAACAAGGCCGCCCACCGGGGCAACGCCGAGGCGCTGATCAACTACTACTACGAGCCCGCCGTCGCCGCGAAGCTCGCCGCGTACGTCAACTACATCTGCCCGGTCAAGGGTGCCCAGGCCGAGATGGAGAAGATCGACCCGGATCTGGCCGCCAACCCGCTGATCTTCCCGGATGACGCGCTGCTGGCGAAGTCCACGGTCTTCATGGCCCTGGACGAGAAGCAGGAACGGGAGTACGAGGGCAAGTTCCAGCAGGTCATCGGGGCGTGACGCGATGACGCGCGAGACACCCGCGGGCGACCTGCGCCTGGCCGACCTCACCAAGCGGTTCGGCATCTTCACCGCCGTCGACGACCTCAGCCTCACGATCGGGCAGGGCTCGTTCTTCGCGCTGCTCGGCGCGTCCGGCTGCGGCAAGACCACCACCCTGCGGATGATCGCCGGGCTGGAGGAGCCGACAAGCGGTCAGGTCCTGCTCGGCGACACCGACATCGCCCGGCTGCGGCCGTACAAGCGGCCGGTCAACACCGTCTTCCAGAGCTACGCGCTCTTTCCGCACCTCACCATCTTCGAGAACGTGGCCTTCGGGCTGCGCCGGCGCGGCATCCGCTCGGTCGACGACGAGGTCCGACGGATGCTGTCGCTGGTGCAGCTCGACGACTTCGGCCCGCGCCGCCCGGCCCAGCTCTCCGGCGGCCAGCAGCAGCGGGTCGCGCTGGCCCGTGCGCTGATCAACAAGCCGCAGGTGCTGCTGCTCGACGAGCCGCTGGGCGCGCTCGACCTGAAGCTGCGCCGGCAGATGCAGATCGAGCTGAAGCGCATCCAGACCGAGGTCGGCATCACCTTCGTACACGTCACCCACGACCAGGAGGAGGCCATGACCATGGCCGACACCGTCGCGGTGATGAACGCCGGCCGCATCGAGCAGCAGGGCGCCCCGGCCGACATCTACGAGTTCCCGGCCACCGCGTTCGTCGCGAACTTCCTCGGCCAGTCCAACCTGCTCGCCGGCGAGGCCGCCGGCGCGAGCGGCGGCGAGGTCGCGGTGACGGCGCACGGTGCGCGCTTCACCGTGCCCGCCGGCCGGTCGCGCGCCGACCACGGTCCGGTCCACCTGGGGGTACGCCCGGAGAAGCTGCATCTGGTCGGCTCCGCCGACCAGGTCCCCCAAGGACACCAACACGTCACCGGTGTCGTCACCGACGCCTCCTACGTGGGCGTCAGCACCCAGTACCTGCTGCGCACCGGGTGGGGCACCGAGCTGTCGGTCTTCGCCGCCAACAGCGGTGACGCGACGAGGGTGCCGGTCGGCGGCGAGGCCGTGGCGTACTGGGATCCGCGGCACGCGTTCCTGCTGCCGCGCGACGCCGCCGACACCGACCGGACGTCGCCGGTGCTCGACGAGCCGGTCGGCGCAACGTCGTGACCCTCCTCGCGCCCACCGGAGCGGGCCGGCCGCCAGCCGCGCCACCGGCAGCCCGGTCCGGGCGGTACCGCCTCCTGCCGTACCTGCTGCTGCTGCCGGGCGCGGCCTGGCTGCTCGTCTTCTTCGGCGTGCCGCTGCTGCAACTCGCGGCGGCGAGCCTGTACGACCCCAGCGGCTCGCTCTCCACCGGGTACGCGATGACCTGGGCGTTCGGCAACTATCCGGACGTGGTGCAGGCGTACTGGCCGCAGCTCCTGCGTTCGCTCGGCTACGCCGGGCTGGCCCTGGTGGTGGCGCTGCTGCTGGGCTACCCGTTGGCGTACGCCATCGCGCAGAAGGCCGGCCGGTGGAAGAACCTGCTGCTGGTGTGCGTCGTCGCGCCGATGTTCACCAGCTTCCTGGTCCGTACGCTGGCCTGGAAGACGATCCTGTCCGACAACGGCGCTCTCGTCGGCCTGCTACGCGACGTGCACCTGCTCGCCCCGGACGGACGGCTGCTCGCCACACCGTTCGCGGTGGTGCTCGGCCTGACGTACAACTTCCTGCCGTTTTTGGTGCTGCCGCTGTACGCGAGCCTGGAGCGGCTCGACGCCCGGCTGCTGGAGGCGGCCAGCGACCTGTACGCGAGCCCGGTGCAGGCGTTCCGCCGGGTGACCCTGCCGCTGTCGATGCCCGGCCTGGTCGCCGGCACGCTGCTGTTCTTCATCCCGGCCAGCGGCGACTACATCAACGCCGAACTGCTCGGCACCCCCAACGAGTACATGGTCGGCAACGTCATCGACTCGGCGTTCCTGGTCCGGCTGGACTACCCGCAGGGCGCCGCGCTGTCGTTCCTGCTGATGGCGGCGATCCTCGCGGTGGTCTTCGGCTACCTGCGGCGAGCTGGCACGGAGGAGGTGCTGTGATGATTTCGCGTTGGCTGGCTGACCGCTGGGTGATGATCGTGGCGTTGCTGGTGCTCGGCTACCTGTCGCTGCCGATCCTGGTGGTGGCGGGGCTGTCGTTCAACCGCCCGTCGAGCCGACTGTCGTACGACTTCAACGAGTTCACCCTCGACAACTGGCGACAGCCCTGCGCCACCTCCGACATGTGCGACTCGGTCGTCCGGAGCGTGCAGATCGGCTTTCTCGCCACGGTGGTCGCCACCGTGCTCGGCACGCTGATGGCGTTCGCCCTGGTCCGGCACCGCTTCCGTGGTCGGGCCGGCGTCAACGTGCTGATCTTCCTGCCGATGGCCACGCCCGAACTGGTGATGGGCACGTCGCTGCTGGCCCTCTTCGTGTCGGCGGGGGTGCCGCAGGGCTTCTGGACGATCGTCATCGCACACGTCATGTTCTGCGTCTCGTTCGTGGTGGTCACCGTCAAGGCGCGGCTCGCCGGGATGGACCGGCGGTTGGAGGAGGCCGCCATGGACCTCTACGCCAACGAGTGGCAGACATTCCGGCGGATCACCCTGCCGCTGGTGCTGCCCGGCATCGTGGCCGCCGCGCTGCTGGCGTTCTCGTTGAGCTTCGACGATTTCATCATCACGAACTTCAACGCCGGCACGACTGTCACGTTCCCGATGTACGTCTGGGGCGCTGCCCAGCGGGGCATCCCGCCGCAGGTCAACGTCATCGGCACCGCGATGTTCGCGATCGCGCTGCTGCTGGTCGGCCTCAGTTCGCTACGCGGGCGACGAGCCCGCCGCGCGAACCTGCTGGCCGGGACGACACCGCAGGCGCGGCGGCCGTCATGACCGCCGGCCGGGCGCTCGCCGACGCGGCACCCGTGCCGTACTGGCTCGACCGCAGGGAGCGTCCCGACCCGCTGCCGCCGCTCACCGGCGCGCAGACCGCCGACCTGCTCGTCATCGGCGGCGGGTACGGCGGGCTCTGGGCCGCCCTGGAGGCCAAACGCGCCGACCCGGACCGGGACGTGCTGCTCGTCGACGCCGGCACCTGCGGATGGGCCGCCTCCGGGCGCAACGGCGGGTTCTGCGCCGCCTCGCTCACCCACGGCCTCGCCAACGGCATCGACCGGTTCCCCGACGAGATCGGCGAGCTGGAACGCCTGGGCAGGGAGAACCTGGACGCCATCGCCGCCACCGTCGCCGAGTTCGACATCGACTGCGACTTCGAGCGCACCGGCGAACTGGCCGTCGCCGTGGAGCCGTACCAGCTCGACGGGCTGGTCGCCGACGCGGAGCTGGCCCGCCGGTACGGCCACCGGGTGCGCCTGCTCGACGCCGACGAGGTACGCGCCGAGGTCAACTCACCGACCTACCTGGGCGGGATGATCGACGCCGACCGGGTCGCCATGGTGGACCCGGCGAAGCTGGCCTGGGGACTGCGCCGCGCCTGCCTCGCCGTGGGCGTACGCGTGCACGAGCACACCCGGGTCACCGGGCTGCGCGCCGACGCCGCCGCGCTACGGGCCGACACCCTCGGCACCGATCCCGCCGACCTGGCCGGGTCTGCCGTACCCGCACCGGGCCGCCCCGGCGTCGTCCGCGCCCGACGGGTCGTGCTGGCCACCAACGCGTTCCCGCCGCTGCTGCGCCGGCTGCGCGCGTACGTGGTACCCGTCTACGACCACGTGCTGATGACCGAGCCGCTCAGCCCGGCGCAGCGCGACGCGATCGGCTGGCGCAACCGGCAGGGGCTGGCCGACACCGCCAACCAGTTCCACTACTACCGGATCACCCGCGACGGGCGGATCCTCTTCGGCGGCTACGACGCCGTCTACCACTACGGCAACCGGGTCGCACCGAAGCTGGAACAGCGCACGGCCACTTTCACCACCCTCGCACAGCACTTCTTCACCACGTTCCCGCAGCTCGCGGACGTGCGCTTCAGCCACCGCTGGGGTGGCGTCATCGACACCTGCACCCGGTTCTGCCCGTTCTACGGCACCGCCTACGGCGGTCGGCTGGCGTACGCCGCCGGGTACACCGGCCTCGGCGTCGGCGCGACCCGCTTCTCCGCCCGGGTGCTCCTCGACCTGCTGGCCGGCGGGAACACCCCGCTGACCCGCCTCGACCTCGTGCGCCGCAAGCCCCTGCCGTTTCCGCCGGAACCCGTCCGCGCGGTCGGCATCAATCTCACCCGCCGGTCGATGGCCCGCGCCGATGCGCGTGGGGGCAGACGCGACCTGTGGCTCCGTACTCTCGATCGTCTTGGTTTGGGGTTTGATTCGTGATGCGTGTCCTGCTCGTCGGCGCCGGTGGCGTCGGCTCCGCCGCCGTAGCCATCGCCGCCCGACGCTCCTTCTTCGAGACGATCGTCGTGGCCGACCACGACCCGGACCGCGCCGCCCGCGCGGTGGCCGGCCACGGCGACCGTTTCGTCGCCGCCCAGGTGGACGCCTCCTCGGCCGACGCGATCACCGCGCTGTGCCGGGAGCACCGGATCACCCACGTGCTCAACGCCGTCGACCCGCGCTTCGTCATGCCCATCTTCGACGGCGCGTTCGCGGCCGGCGCGGACTACCTGGACATGGCGATGTCACTGTCCCGCCCGCACCCGTCGAAGCCGCACGTCGAAACCGGCGTGAAGCTCGGCGACGAACAGTTCGCGGTCGCCCCCGACTGGGAGGCAGCCGGCCGGCTGGCGCTCGCCGGCATCGGCGTCGAACCGGGCCTGTCCGACGTTTTCGCCAGGTACGCCGCCGACGAGTTGTTCAGCGAGATCGAGGAGATCGGCGTCCGGGACGGGGCGAACCTGACCGTCGACGGCTACGAGTTCGCGCCCTCGTTCTCGATCTGGACCACGATCGAGGAGTGCCTCAACCCGCCGGTGGTCTGGGAAGCCGGCCGGGGCTGGTACACCACCGAGCCGTTCAGCGAACCGGAGGTCTTCGACTTCCCGGAGGGAATCGGGCCGGTCGAGTGCGTCAACGTGGAGCACGAAGAGGTGCTGCTCATCCCGCGCTGGGTCAAGGCCCGACGGGTCACCTTCAAGTACGGCCTCGGCGAGGAGTTCATCGACGTCCTCAGGACGCTGCACAAGCTCGGCCTGGACGGCGTCTCCCCGGTGCGGATACGCGGGGTCGACGTGTCCCCGCGCGACGTGGTGGCGGCCTGCCTGCCCGACCCGGCCACCCTCGGCGCACGGATGCGCGGCAAGACCTGCGCCGGCACCTGGGTGCGCGGCCTGGGCCCGGAGGGCCAACCCCGGGAGGTCTACCTCTACCACGTGGTCGACAACGAGTGGTCGATGCGCGAGTACGGCCACCAGGCGGTCGTCTGGCAGACCGCCGTCAACCCGGTGGTGGCACTCGAACTGCTCGCCACCGGCGCGTGGACCGGCGTCGGCGTCCTCGGCCCCGAAGCCCTACCCCCAAAACCGTTCCTGGACCTGCTAACCGCCTACGGCTCCCCCTGGGGCCAACGCGAAACCCCCACCCCCTAACCCCGCCCCGCCCCGGGCTCCCCGCGCCCCCGCCCCCGCCCGCGCGCCCCGCGCCCCCGCCCCCCGCCCGCGTCGATCTTGCACTTTCTGCTGCGGCATTACTCGCTTATCGGGCATAGCGTCGACAGAGAGTGCAAGATCGACGCGGTGGGGTGGGGCGCGGTGGGGTGGGGTGGGTGACGGCTTGCTGACAGGCTTGAGGTGGACTGGGCTGGCTTGTCGGTGAACGTTCTGGGGTTTGCGGGATTTGATCGTTTGGTGAGCATTCCGTGGCGGGTTGACCGCACTATCGGCCCCGGCTTGACGGGCCCAACGGTCAGTCGGCCTGGCGACTCGTCGCCCACCCGACACGGTCGGCGACGCAGGTCGCGCCCACCGATTGATCGGCTGCAGGCAAACGGCGTAGGCAATCGACGCGACGGTGGATATTGCGGACAGTGGTTGCGACGACACTTCTCGGCGTGACGATGCAACCACCACCCGGGCCTGGGCATCCACCGCCGTACGGCCTCGGACCGCAGCCATCCGCCGTCCCGAACTGGTTCCGCCGTGCCAGCCCAGGCCGCCGCGTCGCGGTGATCCTCGGTTCGGTGCTGCTCTCCGTCCTGCTGCTCTGCTGTGCCGGCACTGCCATCGTCGGCGCGCTGACCGGCGAACCGGACCCGAAGAGCACGGGCACCGCTGCCGACGAGCCGCAACGACCCATCGTGGCGGCACCCGCCGAACCGACACAGGCGGCGCTCGCCGAAGCGCAGTCGCCGGAGGCGGCGCCCTCCAGTGCCGCGCCTTCCAGTGCATCGCCTTCCGGTGCCGCGCCCTCGCCGGTGGTAAGAGTGACGACCGTGACCGAGCGGGCCGCGATCCGGCACGGTGAGCGCACCGTCAAGGACGCGTCGCTGGCCGAGGGAAAGCGGGTGGTGCGCACCAAGGGCGTGGACGGCGTACGGACGCTGACCTACCAGGTGACCACCGCCGACGGCGTGCAGACCGGCAAGAAGCTGGTCAAGTCCACCGTGACGAAGCAACCCGTCACCGAGGTCGTCGCCGTCGGCACGAAGAAGAAGTCCAACTGCGACCCGAACTACAGCCCCTGCGTCCCGATCGCCAGCGACGTCGACTGCGCGGGCGGCAGCGGCAACGGCCCGGCCTACGCCAACGGAGTCGTCAAGGTCATCGGCGAAGACATCTACGATCTGGACCGCGACAACGACGGCTACGGCTGCGACTAGCCCCCGGCCCTCCACGCCCACCCCTCCTCGCCGATCTTGCACTTTCTGCGCTCACATTCCTTCTCAAAGAGGGCGTATCGGCAGCAGGAAGTGCAAGATCGGCGAGGAGGTAGGTGGGCGCGGATGGGATCTAGCACGTGGGGTTGCGGGGTGGGGGTTTTCCACAGAGGGCTTCGTTGTCCACAGGGGCCCGGGCGGGGCGGGATTTCCGGGCGGTGGGTGGTCAGCCTTCCGGCATGACTACTCAGTTGTGGCGGACGGATGCGCTGATGCGGGAGCTCACCGTCGCGCGGATCCGTACCCGGCTCGACCGTGAGGAACTTCGGCGGGTCCGCAGGGGCGTGTACGCCGCTGAGTCCTGCGATGACGATGACCTGCTCCGGGCACTGCTGCTCCGCCTGCCCGACGGCGCGATGCTGGCCCGGCAGAGCGCCGCCCGCCGCCACGGGTTCGGTGTCCTGCGGGACGACCTGGTGCATGTCCAGTTGCCCGCCACCGTGCCGAAGCCGCGCCTGCCCGGGGTCGTCGTCCACCGGACGGTGCTACCCGTACGGCCGGTCCTGATCAGGGGGCTGCCCTGCGTGCCGGCGGCCCGCTGCGCCGTCGACCTGGCGCGTGCCGCTCGGCGGCTCGACGCACTGCCGGTGCTCGACGCGGCGCTCCGGTCAGGCGCGGTGAGCCACGATGACCTGCTGGCCGAGGTCTCTGCTCACGATGCGTTGCGCGGGGTACGGCAGGCCCGCCAGCTCATACCGCTGGCGGATGGTCGGGCCGAATGTCGGCAGGAGAGTCAGCTGCGACTGATCCTCATCGACGGGGGGCTGCCCGCGCCCGAGCCGCAACTCTGGGTGACCGATGGTTTCGGCATCCGGCTCTACCGGCTCGATCTGGGATACCGGGAGCGACGGGTCGGCGTCGAGTACGACGGACTGTCGCACCTGGACCGTGATCGTCTCCGACATGACCGGGAACGGGTCAACTGGCTGGACGCAGCAGGTTGGCGAATGCGCTACTTCACCGACCGTGATCTCTACCGCCGCCCCGAGTACATCCGGGCCACGATTCGCAGAGCCCTCTCGTAACCCCAACACGATCACCGCTCGCCGATCTTGCACTTCCTGTCGCGACTAATGCCCACAACAGCGACATCTGGACAACACAAACTGCAAGATCGCCGGGAGCGGGGGTGGGAGCGGGGGTGGGAGCGGGGGTGGGAGTGGGAGCGGGAGCGGGGGTGGGAGCGGGGGTGGGAGGGGGTGGGGGAGGGGGTGAACGGTTTGGGGTTGCTTTTCGTACCAGGCGGTGAGGGAACACCACCTAGGGCGGGAGTGACGGCGATGAGGGTGCAGCGCAAGCACGTGCTGGCGGTGACCGTGGCGGTTGTCGCCGCGGCGGGCGTGGCGGTGGGGACCGGGTTCGGGTTCGCCGACACCGCTGTGGCACGGCCGTCCGTCTGCTCCGGGTCGGTCACGTTCTCGGCCGAGGCGGGAGCGCCGGCGGCGACGAGCGACCGGTTCCCGGTAGGTACGCGACTGCGGGTGACCAACCTGGACAACAACCGGGCCGCCACGGTGACGGTGACCGGCCCGTCGGGGAGCTGTGTGCTGCTCAACGCGGCCGCGATGGAGTTGGTGCGGGAGCCGGGCAAGAACGTGATCCGCCGCAACGTGGTGGAGAGGCTGGACGGAGCGGTCGCCCAGCCGGCTCTCGGTGGGGTACGCCCCGGTGCCGCCTCGCCCGCCGCCACTCGCCCGGTGCCCCGCTCGGTCTGCTCGGGCGCGATCACCTTCTTCGCCGAGAACGCCGCGCCGGCGGCGACCAGCGGGCAGTTCCCGGTCGGTACGCGACTGCGGGTGACCAACCTGGACAACAACCGGGCGACCACGGTGACGGTGACCGGCCCGTCAGGTAGCTGTGTGCTGCTCAACGCGGCGGCGATGGACCAGATCCGCGAGCCGGGCAAGAACCTCGTCCGCAACAACACGGTCGAGGTTCTGCGCTGACGTGCGTGCAGGGGCCCCACGCGGCCCCTCCACACCGTCACCCGAACGCGGCGTCGAGGATGTCGATGCCCCTGCCGAGGTGCGCGTCGGAGATGACCAGCGGCGGTAGGAAGCGCAGCACGTTGCCGTACGTGCCGCAGGTCAGGGTGAGCAGGCCGGCAGCGTGGCAGGCCGCCGAGATGGCGGCCGTGGCGCTCGGGTCGGGGGCGAGGGTGCCCGGCTGCACCAGCTCCACGGCGAGCATCGCGCCTCGGCCGCGTATTTCGGCGACCCGGGGGTCCCGCTCGGCGATGGCCCGGAGCCGGGGGGCCAGCACGGACTCGATCCGGCGGGCCGCGCCTGCCAGGTCCTGCTCGTGCATGATTTCGATGGTGGCCAGCGCGGCGGCGCAGGCGATCGGGTTGCCGCCGTACGTGCCGCCGAGGCCGCCGACGTGCACCGCGTCCATCAGCTCGGCCCGGCCGGTCACCGCCGCGAGGGGCAGACCACCGGCGATGCCCTTGGCGAGGGTGACGAGGTCGGGTTCGACGCCCTCGTGCTGGCAGGCGAACCAGTCGCCGGTACGGCAGAAGCCGGTCTGGATCTCGTCGGCGACGAAGACCACCCCGGCGGCCGTCGCCCACGCACGCAGCGCGGGCAGGAAACCCGGCGCGGGTACGACGAAACCGCCCTCACCCTGGATCGGCTCGATGAGCAGCGCGGCGACGTTCTCCGCGCCGACCTGCTTCTCGACCATCTCGATGGCCCGAGCTGCCGCCTCGGCGCCGGAGAGCCCGCCGTCGCGCAGCGGGTACGACATCGGCACCCGGTAGATCTCCCCGGCGAACGGCCCGAAGCGGTGCTTGTACGGCATGTTCTTCGCGGTCAACGCCATGGTCAGGTTGGTCCGGCCATGGTACGCGTGGTCGAACACCACGACCGCCGGCCGTCCGGTGGCATGCCGCGCGATCTTGACGGCGTTCTCCACCGCCTCGGCACCGGAGTTGAACAGCGCCGACCGCTTCTCGAACCCGCCCGGCGTCAATGCGTTGAGCTGCTCGCACACCGCCACGTACGACTCGTACGGCGCGACCATGAAGCACGTGTGCGTGAACCGCTCGACCTGCGCGCGGACGGCCTCGACCACCGTCGGCGCGGAGTTGCCGACGCTTGTCACCGCGATGCCGGCGGCGAAGTCGATCCACTCCCGCCCGTCGACGTCGGTGATCGTCCCGCCCGAGGCGCTGTCCACGTAGGACGAGATGACACTTCCGACCCCGCGGGCGACCGCGCTGCCCCGCCGCTTGTGCAGTTCATCCGAGGACGGCACCGCAGCGCTCTTCGTTCGCGACTGCGGGGCTCGCAAACCCGGCTCACTCCTCGCGCTCACCGGTCAGCCCTCGATGTTGTGCATGACGTGCTTGATCCGGGTGTAGTCCTCCAGGCTGTAGACCGAGAGGTCCTTGCCGTGCCCGGAGTGCTTGAAGCCGCCGTGCGGCATCTCCGAGACGAACGGGATGTGCGTGTTGACCCAGACGCAGCCGAAGTCGAGCCGTCGGGTCATCCGCATCGCCCGGCCGTGGTCGCGCGTCCAGACCGACGCCGACAGGCCGTAGTCGACGCCGTTGGCCCAGCGCACCGCCTCGTCCTCGTCGGAGAAGCGCTGCACGGTGATGACCGGGCCGAACACCTCGTCCTGGATGATCTCGTCGGCCTGCCGCAGCCCGGACACGACGGTCGGTGTGTAGAAGTAGCCGCGTTCGCCCTGCCGGGAGCCGCCGGTCTGGATCGCCGCGTGGTCGGGCAGCCGGTCGACGAAACCGCTGACCCGGGCGAGCTGGTTGGCGTTGTTCAGCGGGCCGTAGAGCACGTCGGCGTCGTCCGGCGCGCCGGTCTTCGTGGCGCGGGCCTGCTCGGTGAGCGCCGCCACGAAGTCGTCGTGGACGCCGGGTCCGGCCAGCACGCGGGTCGCGGCCGTGCAGTCCTGCCCCGCGTTGAAGTAGCCACCGACCGCGATGGCCTCGGCCGCCGCCGCCACGTCCGCGTCGTCGAAGACCACCACCGGGGCCTTGCCGCCCAGCTCCAGGTGGGTGCGCTTCAGGTCGGAGGCCGCCGCGGCGGCCACCTCCATGCCCGCGCGGGTCGAGCCGGTGATCGACACGAGCCGCGGGGTCGGGTGGGACACGAGGGTACGACCCGTGTCTCGGTCGCCGCAGACCACGTTGAAAACCCCCGGGGGGAAGAACTCGGCGGCGATCTCGGCGAGTAGAAGCGTCGACACCGGCGTGGTGTCGGACGGCTTCAGCACGACCGTGTTGCCGGCGGCGAGGGCCGGGGCGATCTTCCAGACCGCCATCATCAGCGGGTAGTTCCACGGGGTCACCTGGGCGCAGACCCCGATCGGCTCGCGCCGAACGTACGAGGTGTGCCCGGCCAGGTACTCCCCGGCCGAGCGCCCCTCCAGCAGCCGCGCGGCTCCGGCGAAGAACCGGAACTCGTCCACCGCCGGCGGCAGCTCCTCCTCCAGGGTGAGCTGGCGCGGCTTGCCGGTGTTGCGCACCTCGGCGTCGACCAGCTCGTCGGCCCGTGCCTCCACGGCGTCGGCGAACTTGAGCAGCGCCTTCTGTCGCTCGGCGGGGGTGGCCTCCCGCCAGGTCTCGAAGGCGGTGGCGGCGGCGCTCATCGCCGCGTCGACGTCGGCCGCACCGGAGACCGGCGCCTGCGCGAACACCTCGCCCGTGCAGGGGTCGACCAGATCGGCGTAGCCGCCGTCGGCCGGTTCGACGTAGGAGCCGTTGACGAAGTTGCGCAGCTGCTGCTGGTCACTCATGGCGGGATCACTCCGAGGGGGGCCGGGGGTGCGGTCTGCGGCGGTTATCGCAATCTTCCTGCCATCTTCGCTACTGAATCCGCAGCAGACAAGGGATGCGGCGACTGTTTCCGTCGGCTGTCGCCTCGTCTACGCTGCACGACGTGGAACCCGCAGCCTTCTTCGTCGCCTCCCGTCCCGCCTCGGGCGTGGGCGAGTTGACAGTCCACCATCCGTACGACGGGCGCGCGGTCGGACGTACCACCTTTGCCACGGACGACCAGGTCGACGCCGCTGTCGCGGCAGCGGCCGGGGTGGCCGCGCAGGCCGCGGCCCTGCCCGCGCACGTCCGCGCGGCGGCCCTGGACCACGTCTCCCGCCGGCTGGCCGAGCGTGCCGACGAGGTCGCGGCTCTGATCACCGCCGAGAACGGCAAGCCGGTGAAGTGGGCGCGCGCCGAGGTCGGCCGGGCGGTGTCGACGTTCCGGTGGGCCGCCGAGGAGGCTCGGCGCTTCTCCGGTGAGCTGCAACGACTCGACACCGACCCGGCCGCCACCGGTCGGATCGCACTGGTCCGGCGGGTGCCGAGGGGCCCGGTGCTCGGCATCGCGCCGTTCAACTTCCCGCTCAACCTGGTCGCGCACAAGGTCGCCCCGGCCATCGCGGTCGGCGCGCCGATCATCGTCAAGCCGGCGCCGGCGACGCCCCTGTCCGCGCTGCTGCTCGGCGAGCTGCTGGCCGAGACGGACCTCCCGGCCGGCATGTTCTCGGTGCTGCCGCTGCCCAACGACCGTGCGGGCGAGCTGGTCGCCGACCCCCGGCTGCCGGTCGTCTCGTTCACCGGGTCCGGGCCTGTCGGAGCCGCGATCCGTCGACAGGTACCGGAGAAGCACGTGACGCTGGAACTGGGCGGCAACGCGGCGGCGGTGCTCTGCGCGGACTGGACGTCCGCCGACGACCTGGATTTCGCGGCACAGCGCATCGCCACCTTCGCCAACTACCAGGCCGGCCAGTCGTGCATCGCCGTGCAGCGGGTGTACGTGCACCACGCGCGGTACGCCGACTTCCTGCCTCGGTTGGTGGCGGCGGTGCGCGCGCTGCGCACCGGCGATCCCGCCTCGGAGCTGACCGACGTCGGCCCGATGGTGTCCGAGGACGCGGCCCGCCGGGTCGAGGCGTGGGTCTCCGAGGCCGTCGCGGCCGGTGCCACGGTCGAGGTGGGCGGCGTCCGCGACGGCGCCACCTACCCCCCGACCGTCCTCAGCGGCGTGCCGGCCGACGCCAAGGTCGTCGCCGAGGAGGTGTTCGGGCCGGTGCTGGTGGTCACCCCGGTCGCCGACGACCAGGCCGCGTTCGCGGCGGTCAACGACTCGGCGTACGGGTTGCAGGCGGGCGTGTTCACCCGGCGACTCGACGTGGCCTTCACCGCCGCGCGAATCCTCGAGGTGGGTGGCGTGATCGTCGGCGACGTGCCGTCGTACCGGGCCGACCAGATGCCGTACGGCGGGGTGAAGGGCAGCGGCGTCGGCCGGGAGGGTCTGCGCAGCGCGATGGACGACTACACCGAGCCGCGCGTCATGGTGCTGACCGGGATCCCGCTCTAGGCCCAGGTGCCGTCGTCGCGTACGCGGGCGGGAGCACGGCCCAGCAGCAACGTGGTGAGCGCGGCGTCGATCGTGTCGCCGAGGAACCAGTCGCCGGCCTGGTCGAGGGCGAAGATCCGGCCTCGCTCGTCGACGGCGAGGATGCTGTCCTGCTGTTCGGTGCCGATCGGAAAGAGCCGTACGCCGAGCACCGCACCGAGGTCGGCGAGCGTGTCTGCGGTGTGCGCGATCATGTGCGGGCGGATGTCGAAACGGGAGATCCACACCTGCTCGCCCGGGCCGCGCCGGGCACCCACCAGACTGGGGAACGCGGTCAGCGCCTCCACGGCAGCGGGAAAGACCTCGTGCCGATGGGTCCGGCCCGGGACGGCGGTGACATCGCGTACGCCGGCGGCGGCCATGATCTGATCGCCGATATGCGGGCGCCACCCCGCCGCCACCAGCGCGTTCGCCACCTCCGGCGGGAAGCGGCCCGGATCGGGGTCGGGCTCGGCCGGTGCGAGCCACGTCTCGGTGTAGGCCCGCGCCGACTCCGGCAGGACGTTGGCGCGTACCAGGAACGCGGTGCACGAGTCACAGGGCAGTTCGGCAGCGCCGCCGGCCGGGTCTCCCGGCTCACGAATCCGGAAGATCTCGAAGCGGGCGGCGTCCAACAGGGCCGCCGCCTCGGCACGCCCCATCGGCTCGATGCCCTCGGCGGCCCGGCGGTGGTCGTACTCGTGCAGCACGTCGGAGATCACGATCAGCTCGGCGTGGCACTCGACGCCGCGGACCAGCTCGCCCGGGGGCCTCTCGTCCAGGTAGCCGCGCACGAGCGGGTGGTGGTTGAGCGTGGCGGCTCCTCGGGTGCCCTGGGCCGTCCAGATGCGACCGTCGAGGGTCAGGTGCGCCACCGTGTTCGGCGTCAGGCCTCGATGGATCTCCCGGATCAGCAGGCTCGACGCGTCGACCGTCTGCGGCGCCGTCGGCCCGCTGGGCTGACTGCGCCGGTACAGGTCCGCCACGACGGTGCTCGGCACCCGGGGCCAGGTGGTGACCTTTCCGGTGCGCTTGTCGATGACAGTGGTCGGCAGATCGCCGGGGATCGCCCGCGCTGCGCCCGACACGATCGAGGTGATGACGAAGCCCAGGTCGAACTCGTCGACCACCGGGATGCACTCGTGGCCGAGGCGCTGTGAGTCGCGTCGGGCCCAGGCGGACGCGAGCTGCTCAGCCTGCTGACGGTCGATCACACACCGAAACTACCGGACTACGCGGATCGATGGCGGCCGGTATGGTCTTGGATACCGACGGTGACGGGAGGAGTGGCGGTGAGCGAACGCGTGGACCGGGACGCCAATCGCGAGCTACGAGCCCGATTCGACGACGTGTATGGCCAGTACCAGCAGCTCAGGTCTGGTTTGGACACTCTGCGGGCGCGCCTCGCCCAGCTACGGGTGACCCGGCGCTCGGCGGACGGCCACGTCACGGCGACCGTCGGCGCGCAGGGCCAGCTGATCGAGGTCGTGCTGGCCCCGGCCATCTACCGGGACCGCGACGCCGAGGCGCTGAGCCGAAAGGTCACCGAGACGGTGCACGCCGCCGTGGCGGCCGCCACCCAGGCCACCCAGGATCTGGTCGCCGAGACCATGCCCTCCGGCTCCGGCTCGGCGGAGTTCCTGCGTACCGGTGATTTCGGCACGTTGCTCGGCCGTGCCGACGCCGTGCTCGGCCGACGCGAGGGGCCGGCATGACCGACGGTCAGCTCTGGCTCGACGCGTCCCGGGCTCGGCGCGGTGGCGCCGACCTGGCCCTGTCCGGTGAGGCGGTGACGGCCCGCCGGGCGTCCGAGGGCGGCGAGATCGAGGCCGCCAGCGGTGCCCGTCCGTGGGGGCGTGACGACATCGGTGGCGCGTTCGAGCAGAGCTACCGCGGCATCGAGCAGACCGTGCTGCGCGCCTGGGCGGGCATCGGGCAGCGGCTCACCGAGCTGGGCGTCGACGTGGTCAGCGCGGTCGACGCGAGCGTGCAGACCGACCAGAGCAGCGCCGCCCGGCTCGACCGGGCCGCCGACCAGCGCTGACGGCGGGACGATCCGGATGAGCGTGCTGCCCAGCCCGATCCCGCACCCGCTGGACTACGCGCCCTGGGACGTGCCCGGCTGGATCTACGAGGCCCTCGACTGGGTGATCGGCGTGCAGTGGCCCGAGGGCAACGAACGGGCCGTCTGGGACCTCGCCGACCGGTGGTACGCGGTCGCCGCAGTCCTCGCCGGCCCGCACGCCGACGCCGCCGCAGCCGCCACCGAGGTACGCAGCGGATACGGCGGTGTCGGTGCCGTCGACGCCGCTTTCGAGGCGGCCTGGCGTGGGATCGCCGAGGGCGACGACGCCCCCCTGCCGGTGCTGCTCGCGGTCACCGCCGACCTGGGCCGCCTGGTCGAGGAGTGCGGCTGCGACATCGAGGGTGCCAAGATCGAGGTCTGGATCGAGCTGGGCATCCTGGTCGTCGAGCTGCTGTCGGTGGCCGTGGCGGCGTTGCTCACCGCGGGTGCCGCGTCGCCGGCGGCCGGCGCGGCGGTCACCGCCACCCGGCTGCTGATCCAGCAGATCTTCAAGCGCCTGATGGGCCAACTGGCGAGCAAGGCTCTGCGGCGCGGGCTCACGGAGGCCGGTGAGCGCGCGGCGAAGGAGGTCGCCAAGGGTGGCGTGCGCGGGCTCGCGAAGCGGGCCACCCGGGAAGGGCTAGAGGAGGCGGCCGAGGAGTCCGGGATCAGCCTCGCCACGCAGGTTTACCAGAACTCGACGGGCCGGGCGCACGGCGTCGACCTGACCGACCTGGGCGCGTCGGCGGTCGGCGGGCTCGCCGGGGGAGCGGTCGCGCCGCTGGCCGGCCTGGGCCGCCACGCGACCGGCCGTGCGGCGCGCATCGGCGAGCACCTGGGTCGGGAGATGACCGGCGAGATGCTCGCCGAGAGCGCCGCCAGCATCGCCACCGGGCAGGGCCCGACCTCGGTGGACGATGTGGTCCGTGCCGCCGCGTCCGGCGTCACCGGATCGACGACCGCGCAGGCCGACCACGCCTTGCAGGCGCGCCTGCGCGCACAGGCCGACGCGCTGGCCGGGGCCTCCCTCAGCGGCCCGCCGCTGCCGATCCCGCAGGCACCGACTCCCGAACTGGCGGGACACGGGTCGTCGCCCGCGACCCTGCCGGTTCCCGCGGCGCATGATGACAGCGCGGCGCGGGCGGTGCCCGGGTCGGATGTCGTCGGCGCTCCCGTGCCGACAGCCTCCGAGGCCGTGGGATCGGCGGGTGGTGAGCAGAGCACGAGTCCGACACTGTCGACCGTCGAGCGCGATCCGGTGCTCCCGACCGTAAACGGTGACCCCGTCCTCTCGGACGTTGCGGAACCGGGGCGTCCTGCTGGCGCGGCAGCCCTCACGCTCTCGGCGGTCTCCACGCCCGCGGCTGGCGCCATCGATGTGCTCGGCGGGCCAGCCGTCGAGGCTCCTCCGTCCGGCTCGACGGGTGGTCCCGCCCCGGCTGTCTCGTCGACCGGCCTGGTCGGGGCTACCCCGGCCACTGCCTCGTCGGCTTCTCTGCCGTCGTCGGTTCCTCTGGCTTCGTCGAGCGGAGCGTCGGGGGGGGTGGCGCCTCCGGTCGGCGTGGCGGCGAGCGCTGCGGGCCTGTCCGCCGGTCCCGCCTCGACGACCACCCCCGCGGTGATGTCCCCGTTCACGCCTCCCGGGCCGGTGGTCAGCGCCCCCGACACCGGCACCGGGCACGGCGGGGTCGCGACCCAGACGGGCGGGGGCGTGCTGCTCGGTGCGCCGGAGGGCCGACACTCCGCACCCGAGCGGCCCGCGACGCGGGAGACGCCCGCGCCGGCCCGCGTACCCCGACAGAGGGCCCGAGGTCGCGCCCCGGTGCCCGTCGACGTGGTGGCGTTCGGCGATCCGGCGGTGTCGACGACCGACGTCGACGACTGGTACGCGGCCCAGTGGGTCGCCGAGGCGGAGGCCGCCGAGCGGCGGCGCTACCAGGGCCACTTCGAGTCGCAGCGGATCGGCTTCGAGAACAACCGCCGGCAGGTCGAGGCCGCCCGTCTGCGGGCACGGGCCGAAGAACACGACCGCAGGGCCGTCGAGTACGCCAACTACGCCCGACACCTGCACCAGACCGGTCACCGGCAGTGGGCCGACGGCTGGCAGCGGGCGGCGAACGACGAGACACGCGCGTACGCCCACTGGCGTGACCTGGCCAACGACGTGCTGGCAGGCGTCACGGCACCCCCGGTCGTCGACCTGGTCGACGGACCGTTCACGCACGCCAACACCGACGTCGGCGCCCTCGCGCTCGGCGCGGTGGAGACCACCGGTCCGTCCCGGCTCACCGGCGACGACGTCCCCCCGCCGATCGACGACACCCGCCCCTACGGGCAGCCGGGCGGGCTGCGGCCACCACTCGCGCTGCACCAGGTCGACGTCGAACGGCAGATGCCCCGCGAGCGCGACGGCACTGTCCGACGTACCGCCGATCCGCGCCAGGGCGGCTGGTTCCGCCTGTTGAACGACGGCGGCCCCCAGGCCGACGCCACCCGGGGCATCAACTGTCTGGACTGCACTCTGTCGCTGTTCGAGACCTGGGTGCACGGGCGACCTCGGGTGTCCGCGCCGCGCACCTTCGACGGCTACCTGGACGGTGACATCCGACGACCGATCCGCGGCGAGGCGGGCGGCCCGGGCCGGGTGGAGGACGTCACCGGTGGTCGCTTCCAACGCGTACTCGCCCCCGGTCAACGACCAGACCCGACGCACGCGCGGCAGGGGTATGCCAACCTGCACGACCAACTGCTGCTGGGCGGCCACGGCAGCTACGCGTTCCTGATCACCGAGTGGGCCGGCGGCGGCTCGCACGCCTGGGTGGCGCTCAACCAGAACGGCACGGTGCTCTACGTCGACCCGCAGACCGGGCTGGTGCGCGACCGGCCGCTGTATCCCGACGTGGTGGGCATCGACGCGTTGGTGCTGAGCGGAGACGGTCGGCCGATGCCGCTCGGCGGGCTGCCGCGGGGCCGCTTCAGTGAGCGCCCCGACCTGCCGACCCATCCACCCGGGTACGACGACGGCGGCCACGGTGACCCGTACGTCAACCGTATGTACCTGTTGCTGGACGGCCCGGGCTCGACGCCGGACGCCCTGTCGTCCGACTCTGCCGAACGCCGGC
Organism: Micromonospora sp. NPDC005174; assembly: GCF_040608495.1. Classification (NCBI taxonomy): domain Bacteria; kingdom Bacillati; phylum Actinomycetota; class Actinomycetes; order Micromonosporales; family Micromonosporaceae; genus Micromonospora; species Micromonospora sp. NPDC005174. Next base: position 162,341 of record NZ_JBEXIJ010000011.1, read on the forward strand.
CGACGACAGGCCGTGATTCGGCCCAGATGCTCGCTCAGAGCGGCAGTCTGGATGAGGTCTTCTCGGCTGGGATGAGTCCCGCCGACTTCGCGAGGGCGGTCGACCCGTCGAGCCTCCGGCGGCTGGTGCCCAGCCTCGACGACGCAGCAGCGCAGGACGTGTCGCGGTTGTTCGCCGACGCTCGTGTCCACGACATGCTGGACGCTGCCCTGCGAGAGCCGCCCCAGAATGAGCCGAAGCTGGCCGAGGCGTTGGCCCGGCAGCTGGCGCAGGCACCGGATCTGGCGCGGGTGATTCTGGGGACCCCCGAGTTGGCGGCGTCACTGACGGCCCGCCCGCTGACGCTGCACCACCTGGCGAGTCACCAACAAGCCATCGACGCCCTTGCCGAGCTGCTCGATGACATCAATGCGCGGGGAGCAGCGGGACCGGACACGGAGCCTGGTCCGGCGTTGTCTCAACCGGAACCCACACCTCTCACCGTCGATCAGTTGCGGATCAGCGCCAGCTTGCAGATGCGGCGGGGACCTGTGGCCCAACCAGGTTTCGACAGGCGCCGGATCGACGATCCCGACTATCGAAGAAGCTATCTCAACGATCTGTATGCGGCAGCAGTCAGCGCCCAGGCCGACCTGAATCGCCTCGCGACGTCTCTGTCTGTTGTCGATGGTCGTTCCGTGGGTAACCCAGGTTGGCGCTCCCAGCCCAAGGATCGACGGCGAGCCGAGGACAAGGTGAACAGCCGGCAAGGCGACGCGTCGACGCTGCTGGACCTAGCGGCCGCAAAGGTTGAGTTCAGCTCTCTCGATGACCTTTATGCTGCGCTTGCTCGGATCAAGGAGAGCCCGGGCGTCGTGATCGTCCGGTGCGACGACCGTTTCATCACTCCGATGAGTAGTGGCTACCGTGACGTGCAGCTTGTCCTGCGGACGCGAAATGGGCACCTGGCGGAGTTCCGTCTGCACCTGGCAGCACTTGACGCGGTGGCGGTCTGGGAGCATGCGCTGTATGAGGTACGCCGCGACATCGATGCCCTGGCCCGCCTTGAGGGCCGAGATTTGACAGGGCGCGAAGCGGCGATCGCGGATGGGATTCTCCGACGCGAGCAGCAGTTGTTCTGGGAAGCCCTTCAATCGACCCGTGAAGGTAAGTTCTAGTGGTGCAAATGCCCGGTCTAATGCTTCCGTCCTACTACCTCTATCACCAGTCTCCCGTCAAGATCGTGAAGACACCCGATGGTGGGGCCCGGGTGTGGCGAGTGGCCATCGACACGGGGGGATGGCAGGTGAAGAGCGAACTCTTCACAGAGATCGTCTTCGCCGTGGGCGGAGACATTTTCCGGTGTTCGGAGGCGGATTTCGTTCAGGAGGTAGAGGCGTTCCGTGCCCACTACCTTGAGGGCGACGGGCCAATCTTCGCGCTGTACGAGACGGTGCGATCGATTGAGGATCTGGCAGCCGCTGAGGGGCGTCACCTGACGCCGCGTGAGCAGGCTCTGATCCGGGGGATTCGACAGCGCACCTTCGTGATGTTCGAGGAGCAACTCCGTGCAGCCGGCGATCCGGGTGCCGATCCCGATTTGGCTACCGGCTAATTGAGATCATCACGCGCGGGCGTGGGCCCACTCGTCGAAGTGCTGCCGGCCCTTCTGCCACCGGGTCCCGCTGACCAACGCAGACGACCGAGCGGGTTCCCGGTTGCTGGTGTAGGCGGGTATCGACGAGAGTCGCCGTATGGGTGATTCAGGTGCCGAAGCGACGACCTCCGACGGCGAACCCACGCGGACCTTCGGTTGGTCGTACCTGTTCGTCCATCCGGACGACGACCCGCGCTCGGACGGCAACTTCGCCGACGAGCGGAGCGTTCTGGTCGAGTATCTGCGCGACCAGCGCCTCACGTTCGAGCTCAAGTGCGACGGGTTGAACGCTGAGCGGTTGGCCCGGCGGGCGGTGCCACCGTCGACGATGTCGCTGCTCGGGCTGATTCGTCACCTGGCGGAGGTGGAGCGCGGCTGGTTCCGCAGGACGATGGCCGGCCAGACCGCGCCGCCGCTGTACTGCTCCGATGGCGATCCGGACGGCGACTTCGACGGCGCGGTCGCCGATTCCGCTGTGGTCACCGAGGCGTACCGGGCCTGGCGTGCGGAGGTGACGTTCTCCGAACAGTTCGTCAGCGAGGCTGCGGATCTCGACGTGCAGGGTCGGCAACGCGACGGCAACGTCATCGTGCTGCGCAGGCTGTTGGTGCACATGATCGAGGAGTACGCGCGGCACAATGGCCACGCCGATCTCCTGCGCGAGCGTATCGACGGAAGGGTGGGTCAGTGATAACCGAAGAATTCGACGTCCGGTTGACGCGGGCGCAGGAGCGCTACGAGCAGGCCGTCTTCGGGGGTGACGCCACGTCGTTGGACGAGGCCGAGCGGGATCTCGTCGCGTTGGAGGCGGACACTGCCCTGGCCCGTGGGCGGCTGTTGCACGCCCGTTTCCTCGGGACCGGCGTGGAGGACGCGGCCGAACTGCCGTTCTTCGAGCGGGCGGCGCAGCTCTTCCGCGAGCTGGGTGACGCCCGTGGCGAGGGCGAGGCGCTGTTCTGGGTTGGCACGGTCCACCAGGTGATCCGGCAGGACCAGGCCCCCGCCGACCCGGCCTTCGCCCGGGCGCGCGAGCTGGCGACCGAGGCGGGGGACGAGCTGACCCTGTCGTACGTGTTGCGGCACCTCTGCTTCGGCGAGCAGGCCGCGGGCCGGGTCGAGGCGGCGCGGGAGTTGCTGGAGGAGTCGACGCGGCTGCGCCGGAGGTTGGGCTTCACTCCGGGAGTGGCGGCGAACCTGATCGGGCTGGCGGACCTGGCGGCGAGCGACGGCGACCGGGACGCCGCCCGTGGCCTGCTCGACGAGGCCGCGTCACTGGCCACCAGCAGCGGCGCGCATGGTATCGCCCGTTGGATCGACGAGGCCCGCGACGAGCTGAAACTCGCCTGATGGCGGTTGGGCGAGCGGGTCCCGGAGCGTAACGCTCGACTGCGGGCGCTCCCTTTTGTTCGGCCGTGCCCATTAACATCGTTCCATGGCGAGATCCACTACTGGCAGCAACAGGTCTGGTTTCTGGGCGTGGGTGATCGGCCTCCTGTTCGGCCTGGCGATCGGTATCCCTTCGTTCGGCCCGAAGGGAGGGGTGGCGTTCGGTGTCGCCATGGCCGTCGTCGTCGGTGTCGCGTTCGGTGCTCCCTGGAGGCGAGTCGACGGCGGCGCCGACGAGGAGTCTGTCGGGGCGTCGACTCCGGCCGAAGACGGCGACGCGAGCCGGTCCTCCCGCTAGGGCAGCTCGGAGACGAGGTGACCGGTATGCCGTCGCCGAGCATGATCGGCTCGACATCGCCGAGGTCGGGGTGTCCGGGGTTCGGAATACCGCGACATCGCCGAGGTCGGGTGAATAACAGGTGGCGCTGACACGAGCTCCGCTTTCGGTCGCGGAGGCGGTGGCCGTACAGGAGGAGTTGCGGCCGCTGGTCGACCTGGTCGGGCCCGGTCCGCTCGCGCCGGAGACGGTGGCCGGCCTGGATGTGGCGTACGCCGATAGCGGTGACCTTCTCGCGGCGGCCGTGACCGTGCTGGACGCCCGGACGCTGGCCGTGGTGGATACGGCGGTCAGCGTCGGCCGGCCGGCGTTCCCCTACGTGCCGGGGTTGTTCGCCTTCCGCGAGGTGCCGGCGCTGCTTGCCGCCCTGAACACGTTGGCGACAATCCCGGACCTGCTGGTCTGTGACGGGCACGGGGTGGCGCATCCGCGCCGGTTCGGGCTGGCCTGTCACCTCGGGGTGGTCACCGGGCTGCCCGCGATCGGGGTGGGCAAGACGCCGCTGGTCGGCGAGTGGGACGCCCCGGCCGCCGAGCGGGGTGCCTGGTCGGCGCTGCGTGACGGGGGTGAGGTGGTCGGCCGGGTGCTGCGTACCCAGGACGGGGTCAAGCCGGTGTTCGTCAGCGTCGGGCACCGGATGAGTCTGGAGAACGCCACTGCCCGGGTGCTCGCACTGACGCCGCGCTATCGGCTCCCCGAGACGACGCGGACCGCCGACCGGCTCTGCCGGGACGCTCTCGCCCGGGCCGGACGCGGCAGCGGAGGCGGGTCGTAAACCGTAACGCCGCACACATGCGGGGCGCTCTATGACAGGTGGCAAGGGTGGCCCGGTAGTAGCCTGACCGGCGGACCCCGTCCGGGGAGAAACGGTGAGGTGATCATGACGCTGCGTCGACGTGCCGCACGGCTCGCGACGGTCTGCGGTCTGCTGGTCGGCCTGGTGATGCTCGGTGCGTCACCCGCGCTGGCCGACGAGGACTCGGTCCGTGTGGGTGCGGCCAGCAGCTTCGCCGCCGGAGGTTCTCCCCAGGGTGTGAACGTCGCGGTGCATAAGCGTTCGGGGGGATGCGTCCTGCTGCGCACGGCGCTGGGTCTGCGCCTCGATGGTCTCCAGCCGGATCAGGTGGCGGTGCAGGTCAACACGGGCGGGCACTGGCTGCCGGTGAGCGTCTCCGGTGGTGGCGGCACCGTGACGACCGGGCAGACCTCGCCGGCCAAGCCGACGTTGTGCAAGGGCAAGAGCATCACGGTGCGGTACCGGGTGGCGTTCGCCGCCGGTGCGCCGGGTGGTCGGCTCTACGTGACCGGTGCGGGTCTCACCGCGACCGGCCAGCAGTTGGGGCATGGTGCCGATACGGCGAAGGTCTCCGGACGGGTCTCCCCGTCGCCCACCCCGACGCCGTCGAAGAAGCCCACTCCGAGCCCCACGCCGACCGAGGTCGCGGCAGCGGGCGAGGTGGTGGACCCGGCCGCGTTGGGTCCGGCCTCCGTCGCGCCCTCCACGACGGCCGTGGCCGCCGAGTCCGGCGGTGGTTCGCCGATCATGTTCGTCGGTATCGGGCTGGTGGCGATCGGTCTGCTGCTGATCGTGCTGCTGGTCCGCCGATTCCGGCAGGACCGCACGCCGGCCGACGAGCAGGGTCCGCTGCCGGGCAACCCCGGTGGCACCACCTACCGCGCCGGCGGTGGGTCGCCGGCCGTGCCCGGTCACCCCGGCCCGGTGTACGGCCAGCAGCCGCCGACGGTGCCCGTTCCCCGGCCCGCCCCCGGCGGCGTCTACGGAGCGCGACCCGCCACGCCTTCGCCGGACGCCACTCAGTTGCTGCCGGGTGCCCCTGGTGCTCCGGGTGCTCGCCCGGGGCCCGACGACCCCGACGGCGGCGATCACACCGTGTTCATGCCCCGGCTCCCCGGCTGAGCGGGGCGGGGCCCGGCCGCTCCGATACGCTCAGGTTCGTTGGAAACCTGCGGCCAAGGAGCGGAACTAGTGTCTGATCTGTCCCAGATCGTCAAGGCGTACGACGTCCGAGGGACGGTGCCGGACCAGTGGGACGAAAGGGCCGCCGAGGCACTCGGGGCTGCCTTCACCCAGCTGCTCAACGCCACTGACGAGCCTGGCGACGCCGTTGTCGTCGGTTACGACATGCGGGCCAGCTCGCCCGGCCTGGCGTCCGCCTTCGCCGCCGGGGTACGCGCCGAGGGGCGCTCGGTGATCGAGATCGGGCTCGCCTCCACCGACCTGCTCTACTTCGCCTCCGGCTCGCTCGGCCTGCCCGGAGCGATGTTCACGGCGAGTCACAACCCGGCGCAGTACAACGGCATCAAGATGTGCCGGTCCGGCGCCCGGCCCATCGGCCAGGACAGCGGGTTGGTCGAGATCCGCGATCGGGCGCAGGCGATGCTGGACTCGGGGACGTCGCGCCCGGCGGGCGAGCCGACCCGGCCGGCCGAGCGGCGCGATCTGCTTCCCGACTACGCCTCGTACCTGCGCAAGCTGGTGGACCTCTCCGGCATCCGGCCGCTGAAGGTGGTGGTCGACGCCGGTAACGGGATGGGCGGCTTCACCGTCCCCACCGTCCTCGGCGAGACCGCCCTGTCGGCCCTGCCGCTGGAGATCGTGCCGCTCTACTTCGAGCTGGACGGCACTTTCCCCAACCACGAGGCGAACCCGCTGGACCCGGCGAACCTGGTCGACCTTCAGCGTGCGGTGGTCGAGCACGGCGCCGACATCGGTCTGGCCTTCGACGGCGACGCCGACCGGTGCTTCGTGGTCGACGAGCGCGGTGAGCCGGTCTCGCCGTCGGCGATCACCGCGCTGGTGGCGGCACGGGAGCTGGCCAAGCACCCGGGCTCCACGGTGATCCACGGTCTGATCACCTCCAGCGCCGTCGCGGAGATCATCCGTGAGCACGGTGGGGAGCCGGTGGTCGCCCGGGTCGGGCACTCCTTCATCAAGGCCGAGATGGCCCGCACCAACGCCGTCTTCGGCGGGGAGCACTCCGCCCACTACTACTTCCGGGACTTCTGGTTCGCCGACACCGGGATGCTCGCCGCGATGCACACGCTCGCCGCCCTGGGCGAGCAGTCGTTGCCGCTGTCCGTGCTGGCCGGCGAGTACGAGCGCTACGTCGCCTCCGGCGAGATCAACTCGACGGTCGCCGACCAGGCTGCGGCGGTGGCCGACGTGCGGGCGGCGTACCCGGACGCGACGGCCGAGGAGATGGACGGGCTGACGCTGCGCTTCCCCGACGGCGCCTGGTTCAACCTGCGCGCTTCCAACACCGAGCCGCTGCTGCGGCTCAACGTGGAGGCACCCACCCGCGAGCGGATGGTCTCGCTCCGGGACGAGGTGCTCGACCGCGTTCGCCGATAAGATCGCCTGCGCCGGTCGGCACCGCCGCCGGTGACCCCGCACTCGTGGAAGGAGCCGTGCCATGGCCCTGGATCCGCAGTTGCTCGAGATTCTCGCCTGCCCGGACACGCACCACGCCCCGCTCATGTACGACGCGGAGGCGCAGACGTTGACCTGCACGGAGTGCGGCCGGATCTTCGAGGTCCGCGATGACGTGCCGGTGCTGCTGCTGGACGAGGCCCGCGGCGGCCCTGGGCAGCAGTCATGATCGACGGTACGGCCGGGGTCAGCGGGCGGCGCGACGCCGACGAGGCCCTGCTCGACAACCCGAACGCGCTGGCCGAGCACGATCCGGGCGACATGTTGCGGCACACCGCCTCGGGTGGCGCCCAGGTACGCGAGAGCGCCGCCCTGGCCGCCGAGGCGAACCTCGCGGTGCTCGCCGACGACGGGCGGCCGCGCGCCGTGGTCATCGCCGGTATCGGCACCGCCGGGCGTACCGGTGACGTGCTGGCCACGGTCGCCGGACCGCGCTGCCCGGTCCCGATCATCGGGCACCGCAGCGCGGGCGTACCCGGTTGGGTGGGTGCCGCCGACGTGGTGATCGCGGTGAGCGCGTCCGGTCGGAGCCCGGAGGCGCTCGGCGCCGCCGAGGCCGCGCACCGTCGCGGTGCCCGGCTGGTCGCCGTGGGCGCACCGGACTCGCAGTTGCAGTCGGTGGCCGAGCGGGCCCGCGCGCCGTTCATTCCGGTGCCCCGACGGGCGCCGGCCCGGGCCAGCCTCTGGGCGCTCACCGTGCCGGTCCTGCTGGCCGCCCGGTCGCTCGGCCTGGTGAAGGTCAACGAGGCGGACCTGGCGGAGACGGCGGCCCGGCTCGACGCGGACGCCGACCGCTGCCGCTCCGCCGCCGAGTCGTTCGTCAACCCGGCCAAGTCCCTGGCGCTGGGCCTGGCCGGCTCGATCCCGATCGTGTGGGGTTCGTCGCCGCTGGCCACCGTTGCGGCTCGTCGCTTCGGCGACACCCTCTCCGCCAACGCCCGCTACCCGGTGGTCACCGGTGCGCTGGGCGAGGCCGGGCGGGGACGGGTCGGGCTGCTGGACGGCGTCTTCGGCGGCCTGGCCGAGGGGGAGCGGGACATTTTCGCCGACCCGTCGGAGGATGACGGCGAGGGCACCCGGCTGCGGCTGGTGCTGCTGCGCGACGGCGGGCTCAACGCCGAGGACGACACCGACGAGCCACTCGCCGTCGAGGAGCGCCGCGCGGACGCGGTGCAGACCCTCGCCGAGCGCCGTGGCGTGCGGTGCGACGTGGTGACCGCCGAGGGCGGCTCGGCTCTGGAGCGGTTGGCCTCGCTGATCGCCGTACCGGATTTCGCCTCGATCTATCTTGCTCTGGCACATGGGTTGGACCCGATGGCCGTACCGGCCATCACCGAGATGAAGGAGCTGTCGAACCAGTGAACGAAAGCAGGGGGCGGCGCGGCACGAACGTCACCACGACGCGAAGCGGAGTGGTGGCGTGAGCGCGAACGGCGGGACGAAGGCGATCGTCGCCGCCCTGCTGGCCAATGTCGGCATCGCCGTCACCAAGTTCATCGCGTTCCTGCTCTCCGGGTCCTCGTCGATGCTGGCCGAGGCGGTCCACTCGGTCGCCGACTCCGGCAACCAGGGTCTGCTGCTGCTCGGCGGCAAGCGGGCCAAGCGCGCGGCCACGCCGGAACACCCCTTCGGGTACGGCCGGGAGCGCTACATCTACGCGTTCATCGTGTCGATCGTGCTGTTCAGCATCGGCGGACTGTTCGCCCTCTACGAGGCGTACCACAAGTGGTCGCACGCGGAGGGCATCACCGAGTGGCAGTGGCTTCCGGTGGCGGTGCTGCTGGCGGCGATCGCCATGGAGTCGTTCTCCTTCCGGACGGCGATCAAGGAGGCCAACCACATCCGGGGCAAGCAGTCCTGGGTGCGTTTCATCCGGCGGGCCAAGGCGCCGGAGCTGCCGGTGGTGCTGCTGGAGGACTTCGGGGCCCTGATCGGTCTGGTCTTCGCGCTGTTCGGCGTCGGCATGACGCTGATCACCGGCAACGGCCGGTGGGACGCCGCTGGCACCGCGATGATCGGCGTCCTGCTGGTGGTCATCGCCATCGTGCTGGCCATCGAGACCAAGAGCCTGCTCCTCGGTGAGGGTGCCGAGCAGCAGGACCTCGCCGCCATCGAGCGGGCCATCACCGAGGGCCCCGAGGTGGAGCGGATCATCCACATGAAGACGCTCTACCTGGGCCCGGAAGAGCTGATGGTGGCCGCGAAGATCGGCGTACCGGCCTGCGAGAGCGCCGAGGCCCTGGCCCGCGGCATCAACGCCGTGGAGGCGCGTATCCGTACCGCCGTGCCGATCGCCCGGGTGATCTACCTTGAGCCGGACATCTACAGCGTCGCCGCCGCCAAGGCGGGCACCGGCGCCGCCGCCGACACCGCCGTACCGCAGCCGGAGGACGCGGCGGGCGAGGCGGTCGGGCGGCCCGGGGTCTGAGACGGTGGAACCGCTGTACGGACCGATCCGGGACTACGCCTGGGGGTCCCGCTCCGCCATCGCGCTGTTGCAGGGGCGGCCGGTGCCCAGCGCCGGACCGGAGGCAGAGCTGTGGTTGGGTGCCCACCCGGGCGCGCCGGCGAGCGTGGAGCGCGCCGGAGCCCGGGTGAGCCTCTGTGACCTGGTACACGACGAGCCGGGGCAGTGGCTGGGGCAACGGGTGACCGACCGGTTCGGCACCCGGCTGCCGTTCCTGCTCAAGGTTCTCGCCGCCGACGCGCCGCTGAGCCTGCAGGCACACCCGGACGCCGAACAGGCCCGGGCGGGGTTCGCCGCCGAGGCGGATCTCCCTCCGGGGGAGCGCAACTACTCCGACCCGCACCACAAGCCGGAGTTGCTGGTCGCGCTCACCCCGTTCGAGGCGCTGTGCGGGTTCCGCGATCCGGTGGAGTCGGCTGAGGCGCTCGCCGCGTTCGGCGTACCCGAGTTGGCACCGGTGGTGGACGCGCTGCGGACCGGACCGGCTGGCCTGCGCACGGCGGTGGCGACGCTGCTCGGCTGGCCGCTCGCCGAGCGCGACGGGCTGCTGCGTGCCGTCCTCTCGTCGGCTGCCGACGGCCCGGACGCCGAGTTGGCCCACCGGCTGGCGAAGGCGTATCCGGGCGACCCGGGCGTGCTGGTGGCCCTGCTGCTGCACCACCTGCGACTGGTGCCGGGCGAGGGGATCTGGATGCCCGCCGGCAACCTGCACGCGTACCTGAGCGGCTGCGGCGTCGAGATCATGGCGGCCAGCGACAACGTGCTGCGCGGTGGCCTCACCCCCAAGCGGGTCGACGTGGACGAGTTGTTGCGGGTGCTGCGCTTCGAGGTGCTCGACGAACCGGTCCGTGCCGCTCGACACGTCGGCCCGGGGGTGGACTGCTGGGCGGTGCCGGTGGACGACTTCGCGCTGCACCGGGTGCGGGTCGGCGCTGCCGTGCCGGAGGCCACCCTGGCGCTGCCCGGCCCCCGGGTCGTGCTGTGCGGCGCGGGCTCGGTGACGGTCGACGACGGGGCGGGTGCCCTGACGCTGACGTCCGGCCAGGCGGCGATCGGCACGGCGGCCGGCGAGCCGCTGCGGATCACGGGTGACGGTGAGGCGTACGTGGCGACGTCGGGCCTGCGCTGACCCGACACAAGTCCGACTTTCCCGGAATAGCTTGACTCAGCTTTGGCCGAGTGTGACTCTATGAGTACGCAGCGTTATCGCGACGACGGTCCGGCAACGTGCGGGGAACCAAACCGGGGGGATGCGCGGGGCGGGCGGAGGCGGGCAGCAGGTCTGTCCACCACCGACCGCCCCGTGCGCTGTCCGCTGCCCGTCCCCCGGCGGCCCTCGTCGGCGCGCGTAAGGTGGAGGATCGGCGTAGACATCGTTCGACAGGAGCTTTCATGACCAGCACCCTCCCGGCGGCCGCCAGCGGCACGCCGTCCGAGGCTCGGCCGAGCACGCTCGCCGAGGGCGACTTCAAGGTGGCGGATCTGTCGCTCGCCGAGTTCGGGCGCAAGGAGATCCAGCTCGCCGAGCACGAGATGCCCGGCCTGATGGCGATCCGGCGGGAGTTCGCCGACGCGCAGCCGCTCGCCGGCGCGCGGATCACCGGCTCGCTGCACATGACCATCCAGACCGCCGTCCTGATCGAGACGCTGGTCGCCCTCGGCGCACAGGTCCGCTGGGCGTCCTGCAACATCTTCTCCACCCAGGACCACGCCGCCGCCGCGATCGTCGTCGGCTCGGACGGCACCCCCGACGCCCCCGCCGGGGTCCCCGTCTACGCCTGGAAGGGCGAGACGCTGCCCGAGTACTGGTGGTGCACCGAGCAGGTGCTCCTCTGGCCGGACGGGCAGGGCCCCAACATGATCCTCGACGACGGCGGTGACGCCACCCTGCTCGTGCACAAGGGCGCCGAGTTCGAGAAGGCCGGCGTCGTGCCGCCGGTCGAGTCCGCCGACTCCGAGGAGTACGCGGTCATCCTCGAACTGCTGCACCGCTCGCTGGGCGAGGACGGCCAGCGTTGGACCCGGGTCGCCGCCGGCATCAAGGGCGTGACCGAGGAGACCACCACCGGCGTGCACCGCCTCTACGAGATGCACCGCGCCGGCACGCTGATCTTCCCGGCCATCAACGTCAACGACTCGGTCACCAAGAGCAAGTTCGACAACAAGTACGGCTGCCGGCACTCCCTGATCGACGGCATCAACCGCGCCACCGACGTGCTGATCGGCGGCAAGATGGCGGTCGTCATGGGCTACGGCGACGTGGGCAAGGGCTGCGCCGAGTCGCTGCGTGGCCAGGGTGCCCGGGTCGTGGTGACCGAGGTCGACCCGATCTGCGCCCTCCAGGCGGCGATGGACGGTTACCAGGTCGCCACCCTGGACGACGTTGTCGAGCAGGCGGACATCTTCATCACCGCCACCGGCTGCTTCGACGTCATCACCAACGAGCACATGGCCCGGATGAAGCACCAGGCCATCGTCGGCAACATCGGCCACTTCGACAACGAGATCGACATGGCCGGCCTGGCCAAGCGCTCCGACGTGGAGCGGATCAACATCAAGCCGCAGGTCGACCTGTGGCGGTTCGCCGACGGGCACGCCATCATCGTGCTGTCCGAGGGGCGTCTGCTGAACCTGGGCAACGCCACCGGGCACCCGAGCTTCGTCATGTCGAACTCGTTCGCCAACCAGACGATCGCCCAGATCGAGCTGTTCACCAAGACCGAGGAGTACCCGGTCGGCGTCTACGTGCTGCCCAAGCACCTGGACGAGAAGGTCGCCCGCCTGCACCTGGGCGCGCTCGGCGCGAAGCTGAGCACGCTCACCAAGGAGCAGGCCGCGTACCTGGGCGTCTCCCAGGAGGGCCCGTTCAAGCCGGACCACTACCGCTACTGATCGACGTCACCGAACCGGGTCGGCTGCACAAAGCCGGCCCGGTTCGTCGTTCCCGCAGCCTCTACCCTCCGCGATCTTGCAGTTTCTGTTGTGGATTCGCGGCGCTTGCCCTGCTATGCCGCCACAGAAAGTGCAAGATCGCGGGGGTGTGGGGTGGGGCCGGGGTGCGGGGGGTGCGGGGGTGGGGGTTAGCGGGGGCGGCGGCGGGTGGGGCGGAGCCAGGTCCAGGCGCACCAGGCGAGCCAGCCCAGTGACACGACGGTGGCAAGTGCTCGCTGGCGCAGGGCGCTGAGCAGCATCACCACGGCCAGCACCGCCAGCCACGGCAGGAAGGCTTTCACGACGGGGATCCTCGCACGGCCGGTCGGTGAACGGCGTACGACGGGGCGTCGAAGGCCAGGTCACGGGAAGAGTGAGCTTGCCATGAACAACTTGACGAGGCCCCTGAACTGGAGGAAGGTATGGCTGCCCTAAGTTAGCTGAGGCGTGCCTAATGAACACGGAGCTCGGATGTTCGCCACCTACCTGATCGGCCTGCGGGAAGGCCTGGAAGCGACCCTGGTGGTCAGCATCCTGGTCGCCTTCCTGGTGAAGTCGCAGCGCCGGGACCGGTTGCCCCAGGTGTGGGCGGGCGTCGCCCTGGCCGTGGTGCTCTCCGTGCTGTTCGGCTGGCTCATCGAGTACACCTCGACCTCGCTGCTGGCCCGATCCGAGGATCGTGAGCTGTTCGAGGCGATCACCTCCGTCGCCGCCGTGGTGTTCGTCACCTGGATGATCTTCTGGATGCGCAAGGCGGCCCGCACCATCGCGGGTGAGCTGCGCGGCAAGCTGACCGAGGCGCTGGCCGTCGGGTCGCTCGCCGTCGCCGGGATGGCCTTCCTCGCGGTGATCCGGGAGGGCCTGGAGACCGCGCTGATCTTCTACTCCGCCGCACAGGGCGCGGCTGGGGACAGCGGGCCGCTGCTCGCCCTGGTCGGCGGCATCGTCACCGCCATCGTGCTCGGCGTGCTGCTCTACGCCAGCGCCCTGCGGATCAACCTCAGCAAGTTCTTCACCTGGACCGGCGCGCTGCTGATCCTGGTCGCCGCCGGCATCCTCAAGTACGGCGTCCACGACTTCCAGGAGGCCGGTGTCCTGCCCGGGCTCGGCGACCTCGCCTTCGACATCACAGGCGTGCTCGACCCGACCACCTGGTACGCGGCGCTGCTGGCCGGCATGTTCAACGTGACCCCCGCGCCCACCGTGCTCGAGACGATCGCCTGGATCGGGTACGCCGTTCCGGTCCTGGTGCTCTTCCTGCGCCCGACCCGCCGTACCCCCGCGCCGGGCGCAACCACCGCGAAGCCTTCCGCGCCGGTACCGGCCGCAGCTTCGCCGTCCACCACCACCGTCACCGAGCGCGGGGCCGACACCGGCACCGAGGCCGAGGCCGAGGCGGCATCCGCGCCGCAGCGTGCCTGACCCTCACGAGGAGAAACAGCTCAGATGCGTACCACCCGATTCTTCGCGCTGGCCGCTGCCGGTGTGTTGGCGACGACCGGCATCGCCGCCTGCTCCAAGGACGACTCCGGTAAGTCGGACGCGGCGGGCGGCCCGATCGTGGTCAAGGCCACCGACACGGCCTGCGACGTCGCCACGACCGACCTCGGCGCCGGCACCGCCACCTTCAAGATCACCAACTCGGGCGCGAAGGTGACCGAGTTCTACGTGTACGCCTCCGGCGACCGGGTGATGGGTGAGGTGGAGAACATCGCCCCCGGGCTGAGCCGCGAGCTGCACGTCGAGTTGCCGGCCGGCACGTACGAGACGGCCTGCAAGCCGGGCATGAGCGGCAAGGGCATCCGGGGGGCGCTCAAGGTCAGCGGGTCCGCGCAGCCGCTGACCGCCGACGCGGCCCTGGCCGGCGCCACCGACAACTACCAGCGCTACGTCAAGAGCCAGACCTCCGCGCTGCTGGAGAAGACCGAGGAGTTCGTCGCCGCCGTAAAGGCCGGCGACGTGGCGAAGGCCAAGGGCCTCTACCCGGTCGCCCGCACCTACTGGGAGCGGATCGAGCCGGTGGCCGAGATCTTCGGCGACCTCGACCCCAAGATCGACGGCCGCGAGGAGGTCATCGAGGAGGGGATGGAGTTCACCGGCTTCCACCGGATCGAGAAGGACCTCTGGCAGTCCGGCGACATCAGCAAGGACGGTCCGATCGCCGACCGGCTGCTGGTCGACGTCAAGGAGATCGTGGCGAAGGCCAACGCCGAGAAGCTCTCGCCGCTCCAGCTCGCCAACGGCGCGAAGGAGCTGCTCGACGAGGTCGCCAGCGGCAAGATCACCGGCGAGGAGGACCGCTACTCGCACACCGACCTGTGGGACTTCGCCGCCAACCTGGAAGGTTCCAAGGCGGCGCTGTCCGCCCTGCGGCCCGCGCTGGAGCAGCGTTCGCCGGAGCTGGTCAAGCAGCTCGACACCGAGTTCGCGAACGTCGAGGCGCAGCTCGGCAAGCACCGCGACGGCGACGGGTGGAAGCTGCACACCGCGTTGAGCAAGGCCGAGCTCAAGGAGCTCTCGGACGGCATCAACGCGCTCGCCGAGCCGATCAGCAAGGTCGCCGCAGTCGTCGCCAAGTGACCGGGACGCAGGGGGAGTCGAGTCGATGAGCGTACGCAGGTTGACCCGTCGGCGGGCTATCACGCTCGCCGGCGCGGGGGTGGCCGGAGTCGCCGGGGTGGCCGCAGGCGCGGGTGCGCTCGTCGGCGACTCCCGTGGCCCGGCGGCAGCCAGTGACCATCCGGCGGGCGCGGTGCCGTTCTTCGGCGAGCACCAGGCCGGCATCGTCACCCCGGCCCAGGACCGGCTGCACTTCGTCGCCTTCGACGTCATCACGAAGGACCGGGCCCGCCTGGCCGGGATGCTCGAGGAGTGGACGGCCGCCGCCGCCCGGATGACGGCCGGCCGTGACGCCGGTGTCCTCGGGGCGGTCGGCGGGATGCCGGAAGCCCCGCCGGACGACACCGGCGAGGCCCTCGGACTCCCGCCGTCGCAGCTCACCCTGACGATCGGCTTCGGTCCGACGCTGTTCCGCGATGCCGACGGGCGGGACCGGTTCGGGATCGCCGACCGCCGCCCGGCCGCCCTCGCGGAGCTGCCCAGGTTCCCCGGCGACGCGTTGCAGGCTCCGATCTCCGGCGGCGACCTGTGCGTGCAGGCGTGCTCCAACGACCCCCAGGTGGCGGTGCACGCGATCCGCAACCTGGCACGGATCGGCATGGGGGTGGTCAGCGTCCGCTGGTCGCAACTCGGCTTCGGCCGTACCTCGTCGACCTCCCGCGACCAGGCGACCGCCCGCAACCTGTTCGGCTTCAAGGACGGCACGGCCAACCTCAAGGCCGAGGAGACCGATCTGCTCCGCGACCAACTGTGGGTGCAGCCCGGCGACGGGCCGGACTGGATGACGGGCGGGTCGTACCTGGTCACCCGGAAGATCCGGATGATCGTGGAGACCTGGGACCGGACCCCGCTGGCCGAGCAGGAGGAGATCGTCGGTCGGACCAAGGGCAGCGGCGCCCCGCTCGGGCGCAGCAAGGAGTTCGACGAGCCGGACTTCGCGGCACGCGGTGACGACGGCAAGCCGCTGATCGCCGAGCACGCCCACGTCGCCCTGGCCCATCCGAGCCGCAACAACGGCGCGCACCTGCTGCGCCGTGGCTACAACTTCGTCGACGGTTCGGACGGTCTCGGTCGGCTCGACGCCGGTCTCTTCTTCATCGCCTACCAGCGGGACCCGCGCCGGCAGTTCGTGCCGATCCAGACCCAGTTGGCCCGCCACGACGTGATGAACGAGTACCTGCGGCACGTCTCCAGCGGCCTGTTCGCGTGCCCGCCCGGTGTACGCGACGGTGGCGACCACTGGGGCCGGGCGCTCTTCGGCTGACCGGCGGCGCAACCCGTCCGAGCTGTGGTGGCGGCGGACCGCGTCGAGGGGGGATCATGAGGCTGTCCGTGCCGGGTGACGCCGGTCCCACCGATCTGAACGGGGATGCAATATTAATCCCATGAGAGCCCGGGTACTGGTGGTCGACGACGACCCCGCACTCGCCGAGATGCTCGGTATCGTGCTGCGCAGTGAGGGTTTCCTGCCCTCGTTCGTGGCCGATGGCGAGCGGGCGTTGGCCGCGTTTCGTGACAGCCGGCCGGACATCGTCCTGCTCGACCTGATGTTGCCCGGAATGAGTGGTATCGACGTGGCGCGGTCGATCCGTGCCGAGTCCGGCGTGCCGATCGTCATGCTGACCGCCAAGAGCGACACCGTGGACGTCGTCCTCGGGCTCGAGTCCGGCGCCGACGACTACGTGGTCAAGCCGTTCAAGCCGAAGGAGCTGGTGGCCCGGATGCGGGCCCGGCTGCGCCGTGGCGAGGACGTCGCGCCGGAGATGCTGACCATCGGTCCGCCCGGCAACCAGATCACCATCGACGTGCCCGCCCACACCGTCAGCCGCAACGACGAGGAGGTGAAGCTGACGCCGTTGGAGTTCGACCTGCTGGTCGCGCTCGCCCGCAAACCGCGTCAGGTCTTCACCCGCGAGGTCCTGCTGGAGCAGGTCTGGGGCTACCGGCACGCCGCCGACACCCGACTTGTCAACGTGCACGTGCAGCGGCTGCGCGCCAAGATCGAGCCAGATCCGGAACGGCCGGAAATCATCCTCACCGTGCGGGGCGTGGGCTACAAGGCGGGTACCGGATAGCCTGGTCACACTGTGTCGACCCCGCCGCCCCCGCAGACCACCGCAGCCCGCCGGCTCGCCGCCGGCCGGGAGGTCTGGCGTGTGCTGAGCGGGCGGGTCGCGCGACTGCTGGCCCGGGCGCACCAGACCTGGCGGCGTTCGCTCCAGGTCCGGGTGGTGACCATCACGCTGGTCGCCTCCAGCCTGTTGGTGGGCGGTTTCGCGTACCTGATCGCTGACAAGATCACGACGATCCTGCTCGACAACGCGCGCACCGACGTCCAACTGCGCCTCAAGGGCGGCGCGGGGTACGCGGCCAAGCAGGTCTCCCTCTACGGTCAGCCGCAGGAGGCGCAGCTCCAGGAGACGATCGAGGGCACGGTCAACTACCTGGCCGGCGGCGACCCCCAGCAGACCAGCGGGGTGGTGGTGGCCATCACCGCCGCCGACTACCCCACCATGATCCAGACCCGCACCGCGCCGGCGGCAAACGTCCAGCCCCTGATCAGCAAGGAGCTGCGGGCCGCCGTCGCCAGCGGCAAGGTGGCCAGCCAGATCCAGACCGGCCGCCTCACCGGCGAGCCGACGAAGTACCTGGTCTACGGCTCCCCGGTGCCGACCCGCTTCGGGCAGATCGAGCTCTACTACCTGGTGCCGCTGACCCGTCAGGACGCCACAGCCGCGGACGCCCGCGCCACCGTCGTCGGCACCGGCATCGTCCTGGTGATCCTGCTGGGGCTGCTCGCCGCTCTGGTCACCCGGCTCGTGGTCAACCCGGTCCGGGTCGCCGCGCGGACCGCCCAGCGGCTCTCCGCAGGCCTCCTCGACCAGCGGATGGTGGTCAACGGCGAGGACGACCTCGCGCTGCTGGCCGCCTCGTTCAACCAGATGGCCACCAACCTGCAACGGCAGATCCTGCGCCTGGAGGAGATGTCCCGGTTGCAGCGGCGGTTCACCTCCGACGTGTCGCACGAGCTGCGTACTCCGTTGACCACGGTCCGGATGGCCGCCGACCTGATCTTCGCCGAGCGCGACGAGTTCGAACCGGCGGTCGCCCGCAGCGCCGAGCTGCTCCAGGCCGAGCTGGACCGTTTCGAGGAGCTGCTCACCGACCTGTTGGAGATCAGCCGGTTCGACGCCGGCTTCGCCATGCTGGACGCCGAGCCGACCGACCTGGTGCCGGTGGTGCACCGTGTCGTCGACCGGTTGGCCGGCCTCGCCGAGCGGGCGGGCGTGGAGATCGAGCTGGACCTGCCGAGCACCCCGGTGATCGCCGAGGTCGACCCTCGCCGTGTCGAGCGGGTGCTGCGCAACCTGGTCGGCAACGCCGTCGAACACGGCGAGGCCCGCCCGGTGCTGATCACCCTCGGCATCGACGAGACCGCCGTGGCGATCACCGTCCGTGACCACGGGGTGGGGCTGAAGGTGGGCGAGGAGAAGCTGGTGTTCAACAGGTTCTGGCGGGCGGACCCGTCGCGGGCCCGCCAGACCGGCGGTACCGGGCTCGGCCTCTCCATCAGTCTGGAGGACGCCCGCCTGCACGGTGGTTGGCTGGAGGCCTGGGGAGCGCCCGGCCAGGGCGCCCAGTTCCGCCTCACCCTGCCGGCCCGCGCCGGTGACCGGCTCACCACGTCGCCGCTGCGGCTGGTACCCGCCGACGCTGCCCTTCCGTTCGGCGGCCCGCGCGACGGCGGCCCCCTGGCGATCGGCCCGGGCAGTGGCCCGGCGCTGGCGATCGGCCCGGCGTCTACCGACAGCGGCGAGCGGGAGGAGGTGCGCTCGTGAGGGCTCGACCACTGCTCGGCGCCTTCGGCGCGGCCCTGCTCCTCAGCGCGGGGTGCGGCATCCCGGCCTCGTCCGACGTACGGGTCGACGGCAGGGCCGGCACCGCGACGGAGGCCGGGTCGAGCAACGGCCGCAGTAGCGAACCGCCGACGCGGAACGCCAGCGGTAGCGACAACGCGGCCTTCGTGCGCAACTTCCTGTCCGCCGCCGCCGGCGAGCCGGACCGGGCGTACGAGCGGGTGAAGGCGTTCATCGCTCCCGAGCACAAGTCCCGCCTGCAGGACAAGAAGGGCAGCGAGGTCGCGCTGACCGTGGTCCGGCTGCGCGAGACGGTCTTCACCTTCAACAGCGACTCCACCACCACCGTCAAGATCACGGTGCAGCAGATCGGCGTGCTGCGGACCAACGGCACCCTGGCGCCCCCGGTGGCGACCGAGACGCAGTACGAGTTCCGGCTGCGCAGCGCGGCCCTCGGCGGCACCGGCAGCGACGAGCGCGCCGGGCAGTACCTGCTCGACCCGCCGAACGTGCTGCTGCTCAGCGACGTGGCCCTTCAGCAGTACTACCAGGACGAGTCGATCTACTTCTGGAATTCCGACCGCACCCGGCTGGTGCCCGACCAGCGCTACCTGCCGTACGCGGTGCCGGACGAGCGCCGGGTCAACGAGGTCGTGCGCTGGCTGGTGGGCGGCCCCTCCGACTGGCTGCGGCCGGGTGTCGTCGGGTTGCCCGACGGCACCGAGCTGATCAACAACGCCACCGGCGCGAACAACCGGTGGGAGGTCAACCTGGACATGTCCGGCGACGACCAGAGCCGGGTCGACCAGGTGATCACGCAGCTCGCCTGGTCGCTGGGTGACCTGCCGGGCGAGCTGGAGCTGAAGATCCGGAACAACTCGCAGCCCGTGCAGGACCTCGACGAGCGCCGGGCCGCCTACCAGCTCTACCCCGTCCGGGAGAGCCCGCAGCGGTACGGCGTCTACGAGGGCGCGATCCGTCCGCTCGACTTCGCCGGCGAGCCCAGCGGTGTGGTGCCGCTGACGCCCGAGGTCAACCGCGCCATCGTGTCGGCCGGTCTCGCGCGGGGCGTCAACCGGGTGCTCGCCGCGCTGGTGGTGACGAGCGGCAGGGACCGGCAGCGGCTCGCGGTGGGCGCCGGGGCGGACACCGTGGCCGCGGTCGGCCGCAGCGCCGGGGAGTACGCCTCGATCGGCCGCCCGGTCTGGCTGCGTACCGCCGACTCGCGTCCCGCGCAGGGGCTGGTGGTGGCCGACGGTCGCCTCTACCGCTTCGACGAGGCCGCCCGGATGTCGGAGGTGCCGCTCAACCTGCCCTCGTCGGAGGTCACCGCGGTGGCCTCCGCGCTGGACGGTCAGCGGATCGCGTTGATCGCCGGCGGACGGCTCTACGTCGCGGCGCTCAACCTCGACGGTTCCGGCAGCGGAGTGTCCATCGGCCCGCCCCGGGCACTCGTCACCTCGTTGACCAACCTGACCGCGGTGGACTGGATCGGGGAGGACCGGCTGGTGGTGGCCGGCTCGGCCGGTCAGCCGGCGATCTACGAGATCAGCGTGGACGGCGCCCTGGAGACGCCGCTGCGCACCGACGTGGGCGCGAAGGTCAACCACCTGACGGCGTACCCCACCAACCGCAGTGTGCGGGTGCCCACCGGGTCGTACATGTACGAGGCGAACAAGGTGGCGTACCGCAGCAGCCCGTTCGAACGGATCGAGCCCGAGCGCGTGCGCGACGTCCCCGCGCCGCCGGCCGGAGTCCGCCCGAGCAACCCGTCGGCCCCGTTCTTCCTCTACTGACGTCGTGCGCGGGCTCTGGGCGGACCTCGCCGACCTGGTGCTCCCCGCGGACTGCGCCGGCTGCCGGGCGCGTCACGAACCGATGCGACAGGGAGTCTGCCCGGCCTGCGCGACGGCGCTGGACGCGTTGCGCCCCCGGGCGGCCCGCCCCACGCCCGCCCCGGCGGGCCTGCCGTGCTGCGTCGCCCTCGGCCCGTACGCCGGTCCGCTGCGCGAGGCGCTGATCGCGTACAAGGAGCATGGTCGGCACGGTCTGGCCCGTCCGCTCGGCGCGCTGCTGGCCGAGGTGGTCGCGGTGGCGGTCGGCGAGGTACGCCCCGTCGCGCTGGTGCCGGTGCCGGACACCGCCGCGGCGGCACGTGCCCGCTACGGCGATCACCTGGACCGGCTGGCCCGGCACTGCGCGACCCGGCTGAGCCGGTCCGGCTGGCCCGCGCGGGTGCATCGCCCGCTGCGCGCCCTGCCCCGACCCGACTCGGTGACCCTGGACAGCGCGGGCCGTGCCGCAGCCGCCGAGGCGGCGTTCCGTCCCCGCTCCGGGGCGTCCGGTGGCCCCGGCACCTCGGGCGACGCGCCAGTGGTGGTGCTGCTGGACGACATCGTCACCACAGGGGTGACACTGGCTGCGGCGGCCCGGGTGCTGACCGCGACCGGATGGCGACCGAATGTCGCGGCGGTGCTCGCCGCGACCGAGAAAAGACACCACTCGTAACCGACCGTGTTTCCGTTTCACCCGATGGTGTATGAGGTGCGAAAAATTCCGGGCGGTCTTGGCAACATGGGGTGACTGCCGGGCGAACAGGAGTTAGCGTTTCGCTGTCGGGGGTAGGAGGTCGTTCCATCCCGCCCCTGGCGGTGAGAGGAGGCGTAGCCGTACTGACCGGTCGACGCCAGCGGGTCTTCCTACGGCGCACGACCGGGAAACCGGATCGAAGACGTCCGAAAAAAGGAGGTCACGTGGACATCGTGGTCAAGGGCCGCAACGTCGAAGTGCCGGACCATTACCGGGTACACGTAGCCGAGAAACTCGCAAAGGTCGAACGCTACGACCACAAGATTATTCGCATCGATGTCGAGCTGTTTCACGAGCGCAATCCGCGCCAGGCCGATCACTGCCAGCGGGTGGAGATCACCTGCGTCTCCCGTGGCCCGGTGATCCGGGCCGAGGCCTGCACGAACGATTTCTACAGCGCGCTCGACGCCGCCATCGCGAAACTCGACACCCGGCTACGCCGCGCGGCGGATCGCCGGCGCGTACACCGTGGTCGCCACGCGCCGATCTCCGTGGCCGCCGCCACCGCCGACCTGCCGGTCACGGACCTGGTGGCCGCCCCGCTGTCGGCACCGGCCGCCCGCGCCGGCACCGCCGTCGCCGAGCGCGTCGAGGAGGAGCACGACCAGCCGTGGCACATCGCCCGGGAGAAGGTGCACCCGGCCGAGCCCATGACGATCGACGACGCGCTGTTCCAGATGGAACTCGTCGGCCACGACTTCTACCTCTTCCAGGACAAGGAAACCGGTCGCCCCAGCGTCGTCTACCGACGTCACGCCTACGACTACGGCATCATCTCCCTCGACACCTGAGCAGGGTCACATCCCGCCGAGCATGGGGTCGTGCCGGTCGCCCGGCACGGCCCCATGCTTCGTCAGCACAGGTCGGTCGGCAGCAGAGCGAAGGTCAGGTCGTCGAGGCGAGATCCCGCCAGCCCGGGCAGACGACCGCGTTGCAGGCCCTCGCGCTGGAAGCCGACCCGTTCCAGCACGCGGTGCGAGGCGGTGTTCTCCGGCACCGTGCCGGCCGTCAGCCGGGCGAAACCGGCCGGCCCGAACGCCCACGCCGCGAGCAGCCGCACTGCGCGGGTGGCGTACCCGTGCCCCCGCCAGCGCGGGAGCAGCGCGTAGCCGATCGACCCCTCGCCGCTGGACACCTCGGTGTACGACAGGCCGCAACTGCCCGCCGGCTCGCCGGTCGCCGCGTCGACGATCAGGAGCCGGGCGATGTCACCGGTCAGCCACGCGCTCTCCGCCAGCCGGCAGCGCCGCCCGATCGACTCCCGCGTCGGTGGCACCGGCGGGGCCTGGTTGGCGAGCACCTCCGGCCGGCTGTGCAGCCCGTACATCATCTCCGCGTCGTCCGGCGCGAGCCGGCGCAGGACCACCACCTGATCGCTGAGCGCCCCGTCGGGTAGGTCCGGCAGCAGCCGAGGGGTCGGACCGGGCGGATCGTCGGAGAGGCGTACCCAGGTCAGCAGGTCGTACCGTCCGCCGTCCCGGTCCTGACCGGCGGACCGGCGCAGGCCCTCGTAGCGGAAGCCGGCGGCCAGCGCGACCCGCTGACTGGCCGCGTTCTCCGGCTCGGTGTGCAGCTCCAGCCGCCGCGTTCCCGTGTCGAAGGCGTGCTCGCTCAGCGCACGGGTCGCGGCGGTGGCCAGTCCGCGTCCCCGCGCCGCCGGCCGCAGCCAGTAGCCGATGTCCGCCTGACTCCGGGCGGGCATCGGGTTGCTCAACCCGGTGGCGCCGAGCAGCCGGTCGGTGACCGGGTCCGCGATGGCGTACGCGGCGCCGCCGCCGGCCCAGACCGACGGCGCGCCGGCCTCGACCCACCAGCGGGCGTCGACCTCGGTGTACGGGGACGGCATGGTGGACACGAACCGTTGGCTGAGCGGGTCCGCGCAGCCGTCGACGAGGTCCGCGATGTCGCCGGGATGGAACGGCCGGAGTCGTACCCCGTGCGCCTCGACGACCGGCGGCGAGCCCGTCATGCCAGGTCCTCGGCGAGCAGCGCGGCCACCCAGGTGTCGACCCGCTCACCCCGGTGCTGGACCCCGCCCCGGGCCGTCCCCTCGAACGTGAAGCCCGCCTTCTCGGCGGCCCGTCGGGAGGAGGTGTTGCCCACGTTCGCCTTCCATTCGATGCGCGCCAGTCCCAGCGTGGTGAAGCCCCAGGCGCTGAGCGCGAGGAGCGCGGCCGGCATGTACCCCCGCCCGCGTGCCGCCGGGGCGATCATGAAGCCCACGTCCGCGAGCAGCGGGTCGGCGGGGGAGAGCCGCAGGTCCAGAGTGCCGACCCACCTGTCGTCCGGGTCGGCGATCACGAAGCAGGCGGAGTCTCCCCGCGCCCAGGCGCCCTGGGCGTAGCCCCGGTATCCCCGCGCGTCGGAGAGGTCGTACGGGTCCGGGACCGTGGTCCAGCGGATCGTCTCCGGGTCCCGGCAGGTCTGCACCACGGCGTCCAGATCGCGCTCCTCCATTGGTCGTAGTCGCAGCTCAGCGCCTGCCGAGGTGGCGAACAGCGTCGGCTGTGGGCGGCCGAAGACGGCGGCCCGGCGAGCCACCAGGGTGCCTCGGGCGGCCGGCCCGGGCGTCCCGGGCTCAGGCACCTCGCCGGGGAGCAGCGAGCCGATCCAGCCGTCCGCGTCGCCGTCCGGTGCGGGGTTCGCCAGCCGTACCCGCCCGTCGATCCGGAATCCCGCGCGGAGGGCGACCAGCCGGGAGGCGTGGTTGCCCACCTCGGCCTGCCACAGCAACCGGCGCAGCCCCAGCTTCTCGAAGGACCAGCGGGACAGCGCCCGGGTGGCCCGGACGGTCACACCCCGGCCGCGGGCCCACGGGGCCGTCCAGTAGCCGATCTCACCGGTTCCGGCACCGTCGATGGAGATCAGTCCGCAGGAGCCGAGCAGGTCGCCGGTGTCCGCGTCGCACACCGCGAGCGGCGCCCCGGTACCGTCCGCCCACGCCTGCGGACTCATCCGCGTGACGAAATCCTGAGCGTGTTCGGGAAGGTATGGGCGCGGTACGGTGGTCCAACGCTGAATGTCCCCGTCCTGGCACGCGCGGTGTACGCCGTCGGCGTCCGCGTCCCGCCAGGGTCGCAGCAGCACCCCGTCCTCGACGATCTTCACAGGCTCCACCCGTGCATCGTGCCGGAACGTTCGCCCTGGGCGTAACCGGATAACGTCCCGGGCGCATCCCGTGCGCGTGTTATGTCGGGTTCGGTGGAGCGGACCGCCGCCACCAGTGACCATCGCGCCGATGTTGCGCCTACGATGGTTCGAGACTGTCTAGGGGAGCGTTGATCCGTGTCGATTCTGGAAAAGGTCCTTAACGCGGGCGAGGGCCGCATGGTGCGCCGGCTCAAGGCCATCGCCGCCGCCGTCAGCTCGATCGAGGACGACTACGTCAACCTCACCGACGAGGAACTGCGCGGCATGACCGAGCAGTTCCGGGAGCGGCTCGCCGATGGCGAGACCCTCGACGACCTCCTGCCGGAGGCGTTCGCGGTGGCCCGCGAGGCGGCGGACCGGGTGCTCGGCCAGCGGCCGTACGACGTCCAGGTGATGGGCGGCGCCGCGCTGCACTTCGGCAACATCGCCGAGATGAAGACCGGTGAGGGTAAGACGCTGACCTCGGTCATGGCCGTCTACCTCAACGCGCTCTCCGGCGACGGCGTGCACGTGGTCACCGTCAACGACTACCTCGCCCAGCGCGACGCGGCCTGGATGGGCCGGGTGCACGAGTTCCTCGGGCTGACCGTCGGCGTGGTGCTGCCCAACCGGCCGGCCACCGAGCACAAGGCCGCCTACGAGTGCGACATCACGTACGGCACCAACAACGAGTTCGGCTTCGACTACCTGCGCGACAACATGGCGTGGTCGAGGGACGAGCTGGTCCAGCGGGGGCACAACTTCGCGGTCGTCGACGAGGTCGACTCGATCCTGATCGACGAGGCGCGTACCCCGCTGATCATCTCCGGCCCGGCCGAGCACTCGGCCCGCTGGTACGGCGAGTTCGCGGGCGTCGTGGCCCGGCTCCAGCCCGGAACGGACGGCGAGGGCGACTACGAGGTCGACCACTCCAAGCGCACCATCGCGGTCACCGAGCGCGGCGTCGCCAAGGTCGAGGACCGGCTCGGCATCGACAACCTGTACGAGTCGGTGAACACTCCGCTGGTCGGCTACCTCAACAACGCCATCAAGGCCAAGGAGCTCTACAAGCGCGACAAGGACTACATCGTCAGCGACGGTGAGGTCCTGATCGTCGACGAGTTCACCGGTCGCATCCTGCACGGCCGTCGCTACAACGAGGGCATGCACCAGGCGATCGAGGCCAAGGAGGGGGTGGAGATCAAGCAGGAGAACCAGACCCTGGCCACGATCACCCTCCAGAACTACTTCCGCCTCTACAGCAAGCTGTCCGGGATGACCGGTACGGCGCAGACCGAGGCGAGCGAGTTCAACAAGGTCTACAAGGTCGGCGTCGTGAGCATCCCGACGCACCGTCCGATGGTCCGCGAGGACCGGCCGGACGTCATCTACAAGACCGAGAAGGCCAAGTTCAACGCCGTCATCGAGGACATCGCCGAGCGGCACCAGATGGGCCAGCCGGTGCTCGTCGGCACCGTCTCGGTGGAAAACTCCGAGATCCTCTCCCAGCTCCTGCGCCGCCGGGGCATCCCGCACAACGTGCTGAACGCGAAGTTCCACGCCCGGGAGGCCGAGATCGTCGCCCAGGCCGGGCGCAAGGGCGCGGTCACCGTCGCCACCAACATGGCCGGCCGTGGCACCGACATCCTGCTCGGCGGCAACCCCGAGTTCCTCGCGGCGAACGAGCTGCGCCAGCGGGGTCTCGACCCGCTGGAGAACGAGGAGGACTACGCCAAGGCGATGGAGGAGGTCCTGCCCACCTGGAAGCAGGCCTGCGACGCCGAGGCGGACGAGGTCGCCGCCGCCGGTGGCCTCTACGTGCTCGGCACCGAGCGGCACGAGTCCCGGCGGATCGACAACCAGCTGCGCGGTCGCGCCGGCCGGCAGGGCGACCCGGGTGAGTCCCGGTTCTACCTGTCGCTGCAGGACGAGCTGATGCGCCGCTTCCGGGCCGGCGCGGTCGAGGCGGTGATGGAGCGCTTCAACATCCCGGAGGACGTGCCCATCGAGTCGAAGATGGTCACCCGCCAGATCAAGAGCGCCCAGGCCCAGATCGAGGGCCAGAACGCCGAGATCCGCAAGAACGTTCTGAAGTACGACGAGGTGCTCAACAAGCAGCGTCAGGTCGTCTACGCCGAGCGGCTGCGGGTGCTCAACGGCGAGGACCTCTCCGAGCAGGTCCGCAACATGATCGACGACACCGTCGAGGCGTACGTGCGGGGTGCCACCTCCGACGGCTACGGCGAGGACTGGGACCTGGAGCAGCTCTGGTCCAGCCTCAAGCAGCTCTACCCGGTCGCCGTGACGATCGAGGAGCTGGAGGAGGAGGCCGGCGGTTCCCGGGCCGGCATGGACGCCGACTTCCTGGTCGCCCGCCTCAAGGAGGACGCGAACGCCGCGTACGACCGCCGCGAGGAGGAGCTCGGCACCGAGGGGGTGCGCCAGCTCGAGCGGATGGTGCTGCTCCAGGTGATCGACCGCAAGTGGCGCGAGCACCTGTACGAGATGGACTACCTCCAGGAGGGCATCAACCTCCGGGCGTACGCCCAGCGCGACCCGGTCGTGGAGTACCAGCGCGAGGGCTTCGACATGTTCGCCACCATGATGGAGGGCATCAAGGAGGAGACCGTCGGCTTCCTCTACAACGTGGACGTCCAGGTCACCGAGCCGGAGCCCGACCCCGACTCGGAAGAGGTCAAGCTGCTCGACAAGCCGGTGGAGATCCGGGCCAAGGGTCTCAACCGCACGCCGCAGCGGCAGGGCCTGCAGTACTCGGCTCCGACCATCGACGGCGAGGCCAGCCCTGGCGCCCCCGCCATCGAGCAGGAGCAGCAGCAGGCCCCGGCGCTCGGTGTGGGCCGCCCGGCCCAGGGCGCTCCGGCGGCACCCGGGCAGAGCGCGCCGTCCGCCCCGCAGCGACCGGCCTCGGGGCTGCGTGGCCCGATGCTCCCGAGCGCGGGATCGCGGCGTCCGGCCCCCAGCCAGGCCGACGCCGGCAACGGCCCGTCCCGCAACGCGCCGTGCCCGTGCGGCTCGGGCCGCAAGTACAAGCGGTGCCACGGCGCGCCCAACGGCGGCAACTGACCTACCGCGCGTCTCGATGGGCCCCGGCCGACATGGCCGGGGCCCGTCGGCGTCTCCGCCCCGCCCGGCCTGATCCCGCCCCGCCCTGGTCCAGCCCGGCCGGGTCCTGCCCCGCCTGGCCCGATCCCGCCCTGGTCCCGCCCGGCCCGGTCGCCATTCGGTGGCGGTGGGAGATCGACTCGGCTTCCTGGGAGTCGGTGTGTCGGCGGCAGGTTGATGCCCCGATTCTCTGGACGTCGGGTCGATGAACCACGGCGGCGGGGTCAGAGAACGTGCAGGGCGGTGCACAGCCAGCGGCCTCGCCGGTGTTCCAGGCGCAGCGCCATGGCCCAGCTCCGGCCACCGAGGCCGCTCACCACAGCCGCCGCCTCCACCGCGGCCTCCCGAGGTGCGCAGACCCGCAGCCGTAGCAGTCGCAGAGCCGGACGCGCCGCCCGACGTCGCACCGGCCCGGCCCGCCCGGTCGCCCGCGCGAGTTCGGTGAGCAGTTCGACGGCGCGGCCCGGGTCGAGCAGGGGCCGTACCTGGGCCGGCGACCGATAGCCGTTGACCACCTCCAGGCAGGTGCCGACGAAGCGGTGCGCGGCGCGAGTGGCCTCGGGGGCGGTCGCCGGTGGCAAAGGTGCGCCGGGTTGGCTGGCCGGACGCACGGTCGGCCGGCGTGGGGCAGAGCGGCGTTCCGCGGGCCGGACCGGGTCCGGTCGTGTCGAGGCGAAGAGGTCGAGAGCGAGTTGGCCGTGGGTCGGCCCGGGCCAGTACGTCTCGTCCGGGTACGGCGGATCGATGGGTGGGACGGGGCGCAGGCGTACGGGTGGTCGGGAGGGCCCGGGTCGCCGCTCGCTCATCGCTGCTCCCTCGATCTTGCGTTTGCCTTCGTTTGCTTTCTACTGCTTAGATTCTGAGCGAGAGAACAGCCTTGGTCAATGAGTAGGGCCGCGAACCCGCCACACGTCGGCATGATCCACTCCAGATCGTGGAGGTGGCGGTATTCACGCGGCTCGAACAGCCCCGGTTCGGTGAGCTGGAGTTGATCACGGTGCAGTGAGTCAGGCGGTTATTCCGGATCGCGGTCGACGAGAGGGTTACCACGGACCCAGTCGGCGGTCTCGGCGTACTTCTGCGCGATGTACTCCTCCAGCCGAGCCCGCTCGACCCGCCACTGGCCGCGTCCGCCGATCTTGATCGCCGGCAGTTCTCCGCTGCGGACCATGTGGTAGACCTGCGAGTCCGAAACGTTCAGCTCGGCAGCCACGTCGGAGAGCAGCAGGAACCTCGGCTCCACGGAAACTCCCCGGGGTTGACGTCGTTTGCCTCAGTTTGCCACCGACGGCGCTCGCCGCCCAGCCGCCACGACTGCCACCCGGTGCCAGACACACCGGCGGGAAACTTCCACCGACCCGGAGGCGAGGTGTATGACGGTCACGGCGTGCGGCATGATCTGCGCCCGTGCCGGCTACCGCCGGCACGGAACCGAGCGGGGAGACGACCGGTGACCGACGAGCTTGTCCGGGTGTACGTGCCGGCGACCGTACCGATGCTGGGCCGCCTGCGTGAGCAGGGGCTGACCGCCGACAGCGCGCACGCGGTGACGCCCGCGCTGCGCGAGTGGTACGCCGAGGGCGACGAGGAGGAGTTGGAGTACGTCGCGTTCACCCGGGCCGCGCAGGATGCCCTGCACCTGCTCCGGGCCGATCCGGCTGCGCCCCGCCGCCGCGTGGTCGTCTCGGTCGACCTGCCGTCCGCCGCGCTCGGCCGTGGGGACGGTGAGCTGGGTTCCAGCATGGTGACGTTGGTCGACACCGTTCCGGTGGGCGCTGTCGCGGCGATCCACGTGGACGGCACGGAGGCCGTCGAGGAGGTCGCCGCCGCGGCCGACGTGGTGGCCGAGGCCGCCGCCGGCGACCCGGACGCGCAGTTCACCGTCGACGGCGCCGAGGATCACGAGCTGGAGTGGTACGACGTGACGGAGTTGGATCTCCTGCTGCGCAGCGCCGACTGAGCAGCGGTCAGCGGGCCGGGTCGGCGTCCGCTTCCCGGACCGCCGGGTCCGGCTCGTCTTCCTCGACCTCGCCGGTGGCGTTCGCGGTTGTCGCCGACTCGGAACCGGGTCGGTCGGTCGGGGCCGGTTCGTCGTCGGTCTGCGCTGGGCCGAGCGTCCGGCCGAACGCGACGATCGCGGTGAGCGCCCCCACGAAGAGCACCCAGATGCCGTTGTCCACCCGTGAGGTGCCCAGCGACGTCTGGGCCACCGCGTCGGCCTCGCTGAGCGCGCTGGCCAGGTCCAGCAGCGAGCGACCACCGATCCGGATGATCACTTCGGCGAGCAGCAGGAGTAGACCCGGCCCGGCACCGGCGAGCAGATACGCCGGCCAGCGCAGCGCCGGCGTCTGCGGGTCTCGCCGTGCGGCGCGCCGCCGTGCCCAGGTGAGGTAGCCGAAGGCGAGCAGCCCGGCCAGCAGGCCACCCAGGAGCGACTCGGTGCGCGACACCCACTTGGCCGCGTCGACAAGCGACTGCTGGGTGTCGCCCGCGCCGAACAGGTCGAACAGCGGGTCCCGTGCACGACTGAACGCCACCACGAAGATCAACGTGCCCAGCGCGGCGGTCACCACCGCGCCGACCGCCGGGGCGGTCCGCGCGCCCGCGATCGCTCCACCGATGATCGCGGCGGCGGCGGTGGTGCCGGCGATCACATTGGTGGTCGAGGTGTCGAAGTAGGTCAGGTTGATCGCCACCGCGGCGGCCAGCCCGACCAGCATCCCGGCCCCGATCGCGCCGACGAAGCGCAGGGTGGTCCAGTCGCCGTACCGGCGGGCCAGCAGGTTGTTGAAGGCCAGCGCGGTGGCCGCGCCGGCCACCAGCGCGGCCGAGATCACGCCGGGCAGGGCGAACGCGGAGAGGCTGATCGCGGTGATGCCGGCCGCCGCCGAGGTGATGGCCTCCCGGGTCGACCAGAGCATGGCGGCCAGCCAGCCGAGCGCCAGCAGCGCGAGGACCGCCGCTCCGGGCGCCGGAAGGGGCCGGCCGGCCGGGGTGGTCGCGTCGACCGCCGGCTGGTCCGACTCCGCGGCTGAGTCGCGGCCGGGCTGCTTGGTCATCGTCTCCCCTTCGAGGCGCCAGGTCACCGACCATTCAGGGTACGCGGGCCGCCGAGCCCCCCACCGAACGAGCCACACCCCACGGGTACGCACCAGCGACGTACCCCCGAAGGAACCGCGACGGCCCACGAACCGCGACCAACGTCGGGGCTGGGGGGGCGAGCGTCCCCGGCGGAGGGATCAAGCCTGACCGCCCGGAGCCGGGGACGCGAGCCCCCCAACACAACACACAAAA